>CAILVI010000561.1 GCA_903837595.1 uncultured Thiodictyon sp. | reverse complement strand
CCAAGGCGGGCGCGGCGCGTCCGTCGGTCGGCCGCTCGCTGCCGCCGGGCTGGGCGAGGGCGGCGCTGGCGCCGATTGCCGATGTCTTCGCCCCCAGCAATTATCACGACATTGGAATAGGCACCGTCTGGTTCAACCGGCGGCTGCCCGATGGGCGCTACGCCATTGCGGGTTTCGTGGTTGACACCTATTGCCTGGGGGTCAAGAACGCCTTGTACAATATCGTGGATGAGGCTGAATACGCCTCGCTCCTGGCGCACATCCAGTCGGGTGCTGTGGAGGTACTCGAACGACAGGAGCCCGAGTATGCATGCAAGCTGGTTGAGGGGGCGGTGGACTATGCCAAGGCATTAGGCTTTGAACCGCATGCGGATTACCGGATCGCCCGGGCGATCTTCGGTGGTATCGACGCGGCCTCCTGCACCGTCGAGTTCAGCTATGGGCGGGACGGTAAGCCGCTCTATATCCAGGGTCCGGACGACAGCCCGACACTGATGCGGCGTATCGCGCTGAGGCTCAGTCAGCACTCAGTGTAGGTCGCCCTTCAGGACCGACCCCAACGGGGTCGAACATATGAGCCCAGGGCAACGCCCTGGGCCAGCGTTGTTTATTCGGCCCAGCCCTGAAAGGGCGTGACATACGGTGGGGCTCCTTATGTCACGCCCTTTCAGGGCTGGGGTCAGTCGTCCGGCATCCCCAGGGCGTTGCCCTGGGCTGGTATGTAGCGCCCCTTTGGGCTTGGGCAGGCGCAAGATTTGGCGGAATAAGGTACTTCCTTAGAGCATTCCAAGCTCAAGCTTGGCCTCGTCGCTCATGTGCTCCTGGCTCCAGGGCGGGTCCCAGACCAACTCGACCGCGACCTCACCGACCCCTTCGACAACGGCCACCGCGTCCTTGACCATCTGCGGCATCAGGCCGGCCACCGGGCAGGCGGGGGCGGTGAGGGTCATGTCGATGGCCACGTCGCCGTTGGGGCTGATCGCAATGGTATAGATCAGACCCAGGTCATAGATGTTGACCGGGATCTCGGGGTCGTAGATGCCGCGCAGGGCCTCGATGATGGGTTCGCGCAACTCCTCGCAGTCCATGCGTTCAACGACCACCTCGGTGGGGTGCCCGGAGGACTGCGTCGGCGCCTCGGCTCGGCCGAAGCCCGCAAAACGGGCCAAACGGTTCATAGAAAACCTCTTTATGCTGTGCGGTTCGATGGTCTGGGGCATTCGCGGCGCGGAGCGCCTGACACCGGCGTGACACCGCAGAGCGGTGTCACCAGCGCGGTGGTTCGCGGTGTCACTCGGGCGACCAATGGGCTCAGGTCGCCTGCTCCAGGCGCCGCCCGACCTCTTGCGTCACCTGCATGCGCAGTGCCTCGGGAGTCAGTGCGTCCAGGATCTCACCGGCGAATCCCAAACACAGCATACGCCGCGCAAGCGCGGCACCGATGCCGCGGGAACGCAGATAAAACAGTTGCTCCGGGTCGAGTTGACCGACGGTTGTACCGTGGCTGCATTTGACGTCGTCGGCCTCGATTTCCAGCTGCGGCTTGGTATCGACCTCCGCCCCCTCGCACAGGATCAGATTCCGGTTGGTCATCGCCGCATCGGTCTGCTGGGCGTCGCGGGCGACATGGACGCAGCCGTCGAACACGGCGCGACCCTTGCCGTAGAGGATGCCCTTGAAGTACTCGCGGCTCACGCAGCGCGGCACGCAGTGGTCGACATCCAGATGGACGTCGAGCAACTGCCGCTCCCCAACCAGATAGAGCCCCTGGAGGTCGCACGCGGCGTGCTCGCCGCTAAAACGGACCGTAAGGTCGGTCCGCGCCCAGGAGGCACCCACGGCGATATTCGTGCACCGATAGCGGCTCGCGGCGCCCAGGCGCACATAGAGCGCGGCGAGGTGGAAGGCGTCAGGGCTCTCCAGTTGGATGCGCTGGTGCTCCAGCACCGCACCCGCCCCGAGCGTGACCTCCAGGACCGAGTTGGTGCAATAGAGCGCATAGGTGAGGGTCACATAGCGCTCGATCAGATGGGCTTGGGTGCCGGCCGCCAAGACGACAAGGTGTCGCGGCTGGGCGACCCGCGGGGTCTCACTGCCGACCGACAGGTGGATGAGTTCGACGGGTCGGGCCAAGGCGGTGCCCGCATCCATGAGCACCACTAGACCGTCATCCAGGCCCGCGGTGTTGAGCGCGGAAAAGAGCGGCTGGTCGGGACCGGCGATGGTGTTCAGGCGGTCCTTCACTGCGTCCGGATCCGTCCTCAGGATCTCGGCCAGACTGCCGATCCGCACCCCGGCCGGCAGGCCAGCGAGCGCCGACAATTCCGGCGCGAAACGCCCGTTGACCAGCACGACGCGCCAGGCTTCCAGCCCGGGGATGAGCAGGTGCTCGATCGCCTCCGGTTGCAGGGGCACGGACTCCGCAACCGCGGAAAAGCCCTGTTCCAGCAGGCGCGTCAGGCTGGTATAGCGCCAGGCCTCCTGCTTGGTGCCGGGGACGCCCTGTCCCTGGACCCGGGCGCGCGCCTCGCCGCGCCGCGTCGCCAGCCATTGAAGACCGCTGGCGGCCGCCTCGGCAGGCGCAAGCCACTGCTCAAAACCGGACACGGCGCTCATGCCGCCTCCTCGATCCCGAGCCAGCCATAGCCCTTCTCCTCGAGCTCCAGGGCCAACGACTTACCGCCGGAGCGGATGATCTGACCGCGGGCGAGTACGTGGACATAGTCCGGCTGGATGTAGTCCAGCAGGCGCTGGTAATGGGTAACCAGGATGACCGAGCGCTCGGGGTTGCGCAGCGCATTCACCCCGTCGGCGACGATCCGCAGGGCGTCGATGTCGAGCCCCGAGTCGGTCTCATCAAGGATGGCCAGTTTTGGTTCCAGCATGGCCATCTGGAAGATCTCGTTGCGCTTCTTCTCCCCGCCTGAAAACCCGAAATTGACCGGGCGCTTGAGCAGCGAATCGTCCAGGTGCAGGACCTTGAGCCGCTCCTTCATCAGACGCATGAAGGCCACCGCGTCCAGTTCCGGCTGCCCGCGCGCCGCGCGGATGGCGTTGAGCGCGGCCTTGAGGAAATAAGTGTTGTTGACCCCCGGTAGCTCCACCGGGTACTGGAAGGCGAGGAAGAGACCCAGGTGAGCGCGCTCCTCCGGCGCCAGTGCCAGCAGGTCCTGACCATCGAAGGTGACGCTGCCGGCAGTCACCGTATAGCCGTCACGGCCGGACAACACATGGGCCAGCGTGCTCTTGCCGGAGCCATTGGGGCCCATGATGGCATGGATCTCACCGCGACCGATTTCCAGGTCGAGCCCCTTGAGTATCTCCTTCTCGCCGACCTTGGCCCTCAGGCCCTTCACAGACAACATCTTGCGTTTTCTCCTGTTGGTTAACCGACGGCGCCTTCGAGGCTGATACTCAAGAGCTTCTGGGCCTCCACCGCGAACTCCATGGGGAGCTGCTTGAAGACCTCCTTGCAGAAGCCGTTGACAATCATCGAGACGGCATCTTCCGCGGTCAGTCCTCGCGAGCGGCAGTAGAACAGCTGGTCATCGCTGATCTTCGAGGTGGTCGCCTCGTGCTCGGTTTGCGCCGTCGGGTTCTTGACCTCAATGTAAGGGACGGTGTGGGCGGCACAGCGCGCCCCGATGAGCAGCGAGTCGCACTGGGTATGGTTGCGCGCCCCCGCCGCCTTGGTGGCGATGCGCACCAGCCCCCGGTAGGTCTGTTCGCCCTCCCCGGCCGCGATGCCCTTGGACACGATGGTCGAACTGGTGTTGCGACCCAAGTGGATCATCTTGGTCCCGGTGTCGGCCTGCTGGCGGCCCTTGGTGACGGCCACCGAGTAGAACTCACCCACCGAGTCGTCCCCTCGCAGCAGACAACTGGGATACTTCCAGGTGATGGCCGAGCCGGTCTCGACCTGGGTCCAGGAGATCTTGGAGCGGGCGCCGCGACAGTCCCCGCGCTTGGTCACGAAGTTGTAGATGCCGCCGCGCCCCTTGGCGTCGCCCGGGTACCAGTTTTGGACCGTGGAGTATTTGATCTCGGCGTCGTCCATGGCGATCAGCTCCACCACCGCGGCGTGGAGCTGGTTCTCGTCGCGCATGGGGGCGGTGCAGCCCTCCAGATAGCTGACGTAACTGCCCGCCTCGGCGATGATCAGGGTGCGCTCGAACTGGCCGGTGTTGCGGGCGTTGATGCGGAAATAGGTGCTGAGCTCCATCGGGCAGCGCACACCTTTTGGCACATAGACGAAGGTCCCATCGCTGAAGACCGCGGCGTTCAAGGCGGCGTAGAAATTGTCCGTGTGGGGGACGACCGAGCCCAGATACTGCTTGATCAGGTCCGGATGATCATGGACCGCCTCGGAGATGGCGCAGAAAATGACGCCGGCCGCGGCCAACTGGGTACGGAAGGTGGTCGCCACCGACACGCTGTCGAACACAGCGTCCACCGCGATCCCGGACAGGGCCATCTGCTCCTCGATCGGGATGCCGAGCTTGGTGTAGGTTTCAAGCAGCGCGGGGTCGATCTCGTCCAGGCTCTTGGGGCCGTCCTTGGACTTGGGGGCGGAGAAGTAAGAGATTGCCTGGAAGTCGATCGGCGGATAATGCACTTGGGCCCAGCGCGGTGCAGTCATCGTCTGCCAGTGTCGAAAGGCGCGCAGACGGTAGTCGAGCATGAACTCCGGCTCACCCTTACGCGCGGAGATGGCCCGCACCACGCCCTCGTCCAGACCGGGCGGCAGGGTGTCGGACGCAATCTCGGTCACGAAACCATGTTCGTACTCCGACGTAACGATCGCTTCTACGGCAGAACTGACAGTCATCACAGGCTCCGGCGCGCTGTCGCGCCCATTTCTGAGCAGGCCACTAGGTTTCAAATATACGTCTGGCGGGCGGCGTTGCAAGCGCTCAGTCTGAACGCGGTCCAGCCTATGGTAAAGTCGGCCCCCAACGCGCGTCACCCAACCCGCCGATCCGGCCGGCCCTTACGGAGAACCCCGATGCCTTTGCCCCAGACCGCCCCCCAGACCCCCCCCAGGCCCCGCCGCCAGGCCCCGCTGCTCTCCAGGGTCATCCCCGCGATCGGGGCGGTGGCGATGGTCGCACTGCTGGCCGGTTGCACTGGGGACGTGCCCTTACTGCGCGCGGGCGGCCCCGGCGACCAGCACTGCCGCGACGAGTGCAACGTGCTCAAGACCCAGTGTCAACAGCGTCAGCAGAACCGCGAGCTGGGATGCGCTGCTGGGCTCAAGGTTGCCGCAGCGGACGGCGGCCAATGCCGCAAGCCCGGGGTGCGCAACTGCGGTGAGCCTTACACCTGTCTCGGGGCGGACATGAGCATCTGCCAACGCGAATACCTGCCCTGCGCCAAGGCCTGCGGCGGGAGCGGCGAGCCGCGGCCGAACGCCGCGACCGGCAGCGCACCGCCCGCCAAGGCCGACAAGACCGGTGGCGCGGCGGGCTGAAACCATCGTCGGGGCAATGTCGGCACGCCAACACCCGGTAAGAAGAACGCCGTTGGTCCCCGCTTGCTGATTGAGTCGATCCGCCCGCCGCCGCCATTGACTGCCCACGAACGGAGACCCCCGATGCACTTGCCGCAGACCTCCTCTCGCACCGACCGCCAGTCCCGCCCGCTCGCCCGGATAATCGCCGCGCTGGGTGCGGTCGCCGTCATCGCACTGCTCGTCGGCTGCAGCCACGGGCGCGACGAGCCCGCGCCACAGCCGCAGACGATTCGGTCCGGCAGCCCGGACGCCAAGAGCTGCCGCGGACAATGCGAGCTGACCAAGGGACAGTGTCAACAGCTCCAGCAGAACCGCGCGGAGGCGTGCCCCCAGGGGGCCGCCAACGCCTGGGCCGCCTATGACCTTTGCATTGCGAATGCTGGCCGCAGCTGCGCGGCCCCCACCCGCTGTCTGGACGAGGACGTCAACAGCTGCAAACGGGAATACACGCAATGCATCAAAGCCTGCGGGGCAATCGTTGCACCGCGACCAGGCACCGGGGCCGATACCGCGGTCGCCCCCCAGGGCGAGAAGACCACCGGCGGCGCACCTGTCGCGCCGCCACCCGGCACCGGGGCCGACACCGTGACGCCTGCCCCGGTGCCACCCGTCGCGCCGCCGCCAGGCACCAGGGCCAAGACCGGAACGTCCCCCAAGATCGACAGGACCGCTGACGTCATACCCGTCGCGCCGCCGTCTGGCACCGTACCCGCTACCGCGACCGCCCCCCAGGTCGAGACGAGCGCCGGCAGCGCACCCGTCGCACCGCCGCCAGGCGCCGGGGCCGGGGCCGCGTCGACACCCAAGATCGACAAGACGGCCGGCGGCCCACCCGTCGCAACGCCGCCAGGCGCCGGAGCCGACACCGTAACGCCCCCCAAGGTCGACAAGACCTCCGGCAGCGCACCCCTCGCGCCGCCGCCTGGCGCCGAGGCCGACACCGGAACGCCGCCCAAGGTCGAGACGACCGCTGTCGTCGGCGCACCCGTCGCGCCGCCGCCGGGCACCGGGGCCGACACCGGGGCGCCCCCCAAGGTCGACAAGACTGATGGCGGCGCTCCCGTCGCGCCGCGGCCGGGTAACGAGGCCGAAGCCGCTCCACTCCCCGCGGCGCCCGCGCCCGCCAAGGTCGACAATGGCGGTCGTACGGCGGGCTGAGCGGATCAGTCACCGTATCCTTCCCGTTAAACCCTGATAGAATTCGCGGCAAGCCGGAAACGGGGGTCACCGATCCTGTGCCGCGACTCCCCCCAATCCTGCCGGGACCGTCCAAGGTCCAGACCACTCGACACTCACCTGGAGAACAATCAAGATGGCCCAACTCTTTTCCGCCGACTGGATGAACGAGTACAAGAACGCCTGGAACGGGGAGCCCGAGGTCTGCGAAAAACTCGCGGAGATCGGTTTCAACTCAGTGGTCTACTGCGGCTTTAAGAATGAAGAGAACCCGCGCAGTCTGTTCATCGTGGAGAACGGCGTCTGCGTGGATGCCGGGGCCTGGTCGGCGAGCGCCCCAGCACCCAATTGGGACATGCGCGCCGACCCGAAGGATTGGCTCAAGTGGATCGAGAACGGTATCGGCATGACCGGTCTGGGCATGGCCTTCATGACCGGCAAGCTCCACTTCAAGGTCGGTGACTATAAGGCGATGCTCAAGGACCCGCGGATGGCCAACCCATTCGTCAAGAGCTTCGGCCTGATGCAGATGATCGGCGCCGACAAGCTCTGAAAGGACGTGCGATGGGTCAGCTATAGCCAGCATGACTGAACGTCACGCCCGCTCAGGGTGCAACGGAACAGAAAAACGAGGTAAGAGCTGAACCCCAGGGTTTTCGGCAACTGCCTATCTGTCGTATCGCTGGGGTGCGGACCGAGCGCCCTGGCCAGGATAGCCCCAAAACGACAGCGCCCGCGCATCCTTGCAGATGCACGGGCGGTGTCGCGACCTTCGAGAGGTCCGACTTGACGGAACGGCCCCACTTGACCGCCAGGTCCATCAGCTTGCCCACGCCCTTCTCGTCCAGGACCTCGAAGGGGGATGCCGATGAGAATGCGCTGTATGCGGCGCTGGATTGGCTGCGGGAGCGGTAGCCCGCCATTGAGCAGCGACTGGCCAAGCGGCATTTGCAGGAGGGTGGACGGGTGCTCTACGACCTGTCCTCCAGCTATTTCGAGGCTGAGTCGTGTCCGTTGGCTGCGCGCGGCTATTCCCGTGACGAGAAAAAGGGCAAATTGCAGGTCAACTATGGATTGCTGACTGATGCGCGCGGTTGCCCAGTCGCCATCTCGGTGTTTGCGGGCAATACCACTG
>CAILVI010000560.1 GCA_903837595.1 uncultured Thiodictyon sp. | reverse complement strand
TACCTGACTTCATCAAGCAGCAACAGGCCGAAGTGATGTTGAGTGGCGGTATGGGCGGACGCGCGATTGAGTTTTTCGCGCAGGCCGGTATCAAGACCGCGACCGGTGCGAGTGGAACGGTTCGCCAAGCGCTGGAAAAATATCTCGGCGGCACACTCACCGGCGCGGCCCCCTGCGATGAGAGCGTCGCGCACGGGCACGGGCACGATCACGGTTAAGCCCCACGCGGGGCGGACCAGCAATCGGGCGGCCGGCGGGTGCACTTACGGCCCGCCTTGAATGTCAAGGTGATGGAAGGCGGTGTCGCCGCCTGGCCTTATCCGCGCGAGCGCTAGCAGCCGGCACCCATGAGACTCCAGCATGCCTGAGACCACTTGGCACAGCCTGTTTCCAACCCTGGCCGCGGGCGACCCGGCGACCCGGGCACTGCTGGCTGGTGCATTGACCCTCGAATTGCCGGCGCAGCAGGCGGTCTTCTACGCCGGTTCTGCCTGTCCCAACTATGTCCTCGTATTGACAGGGACGATTCGGGTACAGATCATCGGCGAGCATGGCCGCGAGGCGCTGCTCTACCGGGTACTGCCCGGCCAAGCGTGCGTCCTGACGACCTGCTGTATTCTCTCCGGGGACGTCTATCCCGCCGAAGCATTCACCGAGTCCCGCGTCAAGTTCCTGAGTCTCTCCAAGTCGGTTTTCGACCGCGCTCTTGAGGATGCGCCGGCTTTCCGGCGCTTTGTCTTCGCCAACTTGGGGGCACGCATTGCCCAGGTCATTACCCGGATGGAGGAACTCGCCTTCCAGCCGATCGAACGGCGGCTTGCGAATCTACTTCTGCGGCGTCACGGCCAGACCCCGGCGTCGCTGCTGACCGCGACCCATCAGGAGCTCGCAGTCGAATTGGGCACAGCCCGCGAAGTGGTATCGCGCCACCTCAAACGCTTGGAGGCGGCGGGCGTGGTCAAGCTCGGACGTGCCACCATCGAGATCCTGGATCGTCAGCGTCTGGAGCGAAACGGTTTCGGTTAACTGTGACCAAGTCACTGACGCTTAATACCTGCCGTGTTACTTTCATCGCTGACCCAAACCCCTTGGGCTAGCCACCAACAGACCACTTGGAGCACTGACTCATGAACTTCACCAAAAATGCCGGAACCACCGATCGCGCCCTGCGCGGCATCGCCGGGATTGCCCTGATTGCCTTGACCTTAAGCGGGTACTTAGGTGCCTGGGGCTGGCTCGGCATCGTGCCCTTGGCAACCGCCCTGATCGGCTGGTGCCCCGCCTACACCCTGTTTGGCTTCAAGACCTGCAAGGACTGCCCAGCGGCTTAGCCCGACGCAGATGCGCGTGCTCACCAACCCCCGGCGACCTGCGCGCACCCGTTCAGGGACCACGCGCCGGGGGCTTGGTGAGTGACCCAGCGCCAATCAGTTGAAGCGAACCATCGCCGCAGTGTCCGCCTCACAATTTCGCGGCGGTATTATCGAGAGATGAACCCATGAGCTTCGACGCACTGACCATTGCCAGCATCATCGTCGTATCGTGAGCGCTGGCTTTCTGATTGCGTTGGTCGCTGGCAACGGCACGGGCAAGTAATGCCGGCCGCGGTCTTTTTCCGGCGTGAACACGCGGTACCTGGGAGGATTTGCTCCCGGCGTCTGCGGTGACCCATGCGCCCCCATCGGCTCTGCACGCCGGACGCCAAGAAGGGCAGACCATTTCCACTCAGGCTATCGGATCGGTGGCCTAAGTCCTTGTCGGCGGTCTTGAACCTCCGACCTAACCCGACTCTTGCGGAGCTTATCACCTATGGACCGCTTCACCCGCAACTATAGTGCCGGACTCGGCCTCATCGCCCTCGCACTCATCGGTATCTGGTTACACTCCACCTGGCAACCGCGAGTCAGTGAGATCAACGCGGTGCTGCAATCGGACCCGTTAGTCGCGAAGTATCCCTACCAGTTTCGCGCCGTTTCCTTCGACAACGGGATCGCGACCCTCTTGACCCCGCGGTCGTTCGATGTGCCCGCAGCAAGTTTCCTGGGGATCATCTATCCAGGACTTGCCGGTAAAGCTGAGGTCGATCCGGCCATGGCCGCCGCGCAGCAGGCCCTGGTCGACAGCCAGAAGCGGGCGATGGAGTTGGTCGAGGCGCTACCCTACGTCACCGCGGTGCGTTGGGAGCTGGATATCCGTTGGCTCGCGGACCATGGCGTTGTGGGTCCTGTCACGCGCTGAGGCCGCGCTCATCTATCATCCGCGGCTAGACCCGGGCGATCATAGTCAATAACAAAACGGGGCGTCAGCGCACCTCGCAATCCCAGAGGAAAGTCGCCATGCGTGTCCTGCTCTGTGTCCTGCTTGCCGTGAGCCTGATGCCACTCACCGTCGCCCAGGCGCGCAGCAACTGGCCGACTCCGCCCATTGAGGGAGATGCCGCCGCTCAGCTATCCGGCCCGCTGACCGGCGGCAGTGCGGACCACACTAAATTCGCGGTTCTCAAAGGACCGTTCGCGACCGGTCAGGAGGTCACCAAGGCGTGCCTCACTTGCCACACCGAGAGTGGCCGGCACTTCATGAAGAACATCCACTGGACCTGGGACTACACCAGCCCCGAGACCGGCCAACGACTCGGCAAGAAGCATCTGGTCAACAACTTCTGCACCAACGCCCGGGGCAACGAGGGAATGTGCGCCCAGTGCCACGCCGGTTACGGCTGGAAGGACGAGAGCTTCGACTTCACGAACCAGGACAACATCGACTGCCTGGTTTGCCATGACCATACCGGCACCTATTACAAGAGCCCCAATAGCGGCGGCAACAAGAGCTGCGCCGTGATGTTCGAGGGGCTGGCCCCGCTGGATCTTGCCCGGATCGCCCAATCAGTGCAATTGCCAGAGCGCGCCAATTGCGGGACCTGTCACTTCAACGGTGGCGGGGGTGACAACGTCAAGCACGGCGACCTGTCCTCGGCCCTCAAGCACCCGCCTCGCAGTCTTGATGTGCATATGTCCGCCGACGGGCAGAACTTCGCCTGTACCGCCTGTCATGTCACCAAGAACCACATCTGGGCCGGCAGCCGCTATGACGTTATCGCCAAGGACACGGCCGGCGCCGGTCGGCCCGGTCAGCGCCGCGATGTCGCGACTTGCGAGTCCTGCCACAGCGCCACGCCTCACCCAGCGGACTCTGTCAAACACATCAAACTCAACGATCACGTCGCCTCGGTAGCCTGCCAGACCTGCCACGTCCCCCGTTTCGCCCGTGGTGGGATCGCCACCGTGATGGATTGGGACTGGCGCACCGCCGGCAAGACCAAGAACGGCGAGGGCTACCATGAGCACGGTTACACCCAGGGTAATGGGGAGGAGCGTTACACCTACAAGTCCATCAAGGGCAGTTTCACCTACGCGGAGAACGTCATCCCCGAGTATGGCTGGTTCAACGGCCAGATGCGCTACACCACCATCGACACCCACTTCGACCTGAACCAGCAACCCATCCCGATCAAC
>CAILVI010000559.1 GCA_903837595.1 uncultured Thiodictyon sp. | reverse complement strand
CGCTCCGCCGGCGGCGATCCGGCTTCTCCACGACCGAGTCAGCAAGGCTGGGGCCCAGGGACGCCTCCTGATTGGGATTGACACCAATAAGGCATCTGCGGTGCTCACTCGTGCCTATAACGATGCAGCCGGGGGGCCTTGATCATAAATCCGCCCACCTCCGTCACGCCGCCACCAGCGTCAGATAGGGTTGCTTGGCAGGCCGCGGTCGCCGCCGCCGCGCTGGCGGTGGCAGGGAGACCTGCGCCAGCACCTGGTCAAACAGCGCTAGGTGGGCCCGCCCGAAGAACCGTTCGGCGGCGGTGGTGCCGTCAGGGCGGCGGACATAGAAGTTGTGCAAGGCGGTCAGGGCGGCCAGCTTGCGACCACTGAGGCGGTGACCGCCGTGATGATAGCGCGACAGATGGCCGTTGCGACCTTCCACGCACGAGCTGCTGCGCTGGAACAAATCGGCGCAGCCGGCGGCGACCACTTCGATGTGTTGGCGGGTGGCGGGCGCGAGGGCCTGCAGTGGATGGGTCGGCTGGCGTAAGGGCTCCAGCAGTTGCGCGCTGAGCGCGTGCAGTCGGTGGCGGGTCTCGGTATGGGTGCTGCGCCCCGCGACCCGCTCCAGGTAGAGGGCCGGAATCAACTGGGTCAGGACCGCCTGCTCCACGTCGGGCGCCAGGTCCAGGGCGTCGACCCGGGTCTGGACGCTGGCCCAGAAGAACGCCAAGCTCGCCAACCACTGCACCGTCAGGCGCTGGGCTTTGGCGAGGTGTTCGCGGGCGCGCGTGGGTAAGTCGGCCGCCGCGGCGAGGCGCGTCAGACGCGCCCACACGTCGGCGAAGCGGGCGGCGACCTGCGCCACGGACTGCACCTGGCCACGCTCCAAGTCGTAGGGGTGATAGAGGATGCCCAGTTCACGGATCTGCTCTCGGGCCTGTGCTTGGCGGGCCAGGGCCTGGGTCTGTTCGGCTTCGGCCGCGACCAGGTCGGTCAAGGCCGCGTCGATTCGGGCCGTGAAGGCCGGTGGGCGTCCGCGTGGATGGGGGACTTGCGCGTCATACGCCCGTTGCGCGGCCCGCGCCGCGTCCAGCGGCGCCTGGGCCGCCGCGACCGCGGCGCTGGCCTGTCGGACCTGGCGGGCCAGGTGCAGGCTGGTCCCCTTGGACACCTCATGCTGACCATGGAACAGGTCTGCGGCATGCGGGGCGCGCAGGTCTTGCTCCTGGTGATGCCGCAACGCCTTGGCTTCGTCACTGGTGACTTGGCTCACCGTCACCGGCAACCCGGCCAGGGCCGTTTCCAGCGCCTGGGTCCAGGTCGCCGCCGTGCGATCGAGGGCGTATTGTTCCAACAGAATAAAGTTCGACACTGGCTCAATGGCGACCAGGCAGATTTCAGGATGAAAGGTTTCGTCTTCACACAGTGCTACCGCCTGCGGTGGCATTCCCGCGGCAAGAGCCGCGCGCTGTTCCTGCGCCTGCTTGGCCACGGCCTCCTGCACCTGCACCGTCACCGCATACTGGCTGCCATAGGAGGCGCCGACGACGCTCGACAAGCCGCTCAGCTCCAGGAACTCACACACCAGGCGCACCCCGGCGCCTGCCCGCAGCGTGATGATCAGATGCATCACCACCACCAAGCGGTGCAGCCAGCGCGCTCCCGCTGGGGTGGCCAGGCACGCCGCCACTTCCGCGGGCAGCCCCACGAATGGCACCGCCGCGCACCAGTCCCGCAGCGTGCTGCGGGCGACCCCCAACTCCGTCGCCACCTGCCGCAGTGGCTGTCCCTGTCCCAACGCGACCGCCGCGACCCCAAGCTGTTCCGCCCGCTCCAGGCGCGTGCGGTGCTTCACCGTACACCCCCGCACGCCGGCCAGGCACGGCCGACTGGCGAACGCCTGGCCTCTGGGCTAAAGTCAGTGGCGGCAGGATCCTCGGACATCTTTTCCAACCCTCGGTTAGTTTGCACCTCCAAGGGTATGAAAGTTCCGAGATCCTGCCAACCTCCCCGACACCGATGGCCGAGCTCAGCGCTTGGTCTTGGGCGGAATTATGATCAAGGCCCTTTGGCATCGGACGGAATCTCACCAACCTGCCCGCCCTGCGGGCCATCGGCTTTGCCGCCAACCGCCGACTGCTCGACGTCGAGACCATCGCCCAGGATTGCTTCCTGGCCGAGGGGGTGTTCGATCAAGTCACCCAACCGCAGGTGGTCGCCGGTCAACGCGCCCCCGGGTTGCACGTCGACGATCCGCGGGTGCTGGCGCTGTTCACCGCCCTGTGTCTGTTCCTCACCCAGCCGGACGGGTTCCGCCATGCCAGCCTGCGCGACTGGAT
>CAILVI010000558.1 GCA_903837595.1 uncultured Thiodictyon sp. | reverse complement strand
TACCTGACTTCATCAAGCAGCAACAGGCCGAAGTGATGTTGAGTGGCGGTATGGGCGGACGCGCGATTGAGTTTTTCGCGCAGGCCGGTATCAAGACCGCGACCGGTGCGAGTGGAACGGTTCGCCAAGCGCTGGAAAAATTTCTCGGCGGCACACTCACCGGCGCGGCCCCCTGCGATGAGAGCGTCGCGCACGGGCACGGGCACGATCACGGTTAAGCCCCACGCGGGGCGGGCCAGCAATCGGGCGGCCGGCGGGTGCGTTTAGGGCCCGCCTTGAATCACTGCGGAGGGTTATCACTATGTCATCGCAACCACTCAAGATCATTGTCATCGGCGGCTCGGCGGCCGGCCCTAAGGCCGCGGCGAAGGCGCGCCGTCTGGATGAACACGCGGCCATTACGATCATCCAGAAGGAGGCCGACCTGTCGATGGCCTCGTGCGGCTACCCCTATTACGTTGGCGGGACCTTCGATGACCGCAATCTGCTGATCTGCACCCCGGCGGGGATCGTGCGCGACCCGACCTTTTTTGATAAGGCCAAGCGCATCGAGGCGCTGGTGCAGACCGAAGCCCTATCCATCGATCGGGTGGCCAAGACGGTAACCTGCAAGCACCTGCCGAGCGGTGAAATCCGCACCCTGTCCTATGACAAGCTGGTGATCGCCACCGGCGCCACCGCCCTCTATCCACCCGTCCCAGGGGTGAATCTGGACGGCGTGTTGAGCCTCCATTCGTTGGCTGACGCCGATGCGCTGCGCGCGGTATGTGACGCCAAGCACGTCCGCAACGCGGTGGTCGTGGGCGGCGGGCTGATCGAGGTCTGCGAGGCCCTGCATCTGGCGGGCATCCAGACCACTGTGATCGAGAAGACCGCCGCGATCCTGCCCTTTCTGGACCCGGAGCTATCCAAGCTCGTTGCTAATTATGTCCGCACCCATGGTGCCGACATTATCAAGGGTAACGGGGTGGCCGCCTTCCTTGGCGAGGACGGAAAACTCACCGGGGTCAAGCTCGATAACGGCACCGAACTACCGTGCGAACTGGCGGTGGTCGCGGTCGGGGTCAAGCCGAATGTCGCGCTCGCGGCTTCGGCGGGACTCGCGATCGGCGGCCTGGGTGGGATCGAGGTCAACGAGGCGATGCAGACCTCCGATCCCGACATCTATGCCGGCGGCGATTGCGTGGAATGTACCTCGCTCATCTCGGGCGCAAAGGTGCGCGCGCCCTACGGCGATCTGGCGAACCTGCAGGGGCGGGTCATCGGGCAGAACCTGATCCATGCCGGCAGCGCGAAATTTCCCGGGGTCACCCACACCGGCATCTGCAAGATCTTCGACTACACGGTCGGTTTCACGGGGCTCAGCGCTGGCCAGGCGCGCGCGGCCGGGCTGACGGACATTGAGACGGTGACCGTTGCCGGGCTCGACATTCCCGGTTTCATGGGCGGCAAGTTGCTGATCAGCAAGATGGTCGCTGACCGCAAGACCGGCCGCGTTCTGGGCTTTCAATGTATCGGCCCGGGGGACGTCAGCAAGCGGGTCGCCACGATCGCGATGGCGATCCGGGGTCAGCTTACCATCGGCGATCTCGCCAATGCGGACCTCCCTTATGCGCCGCCCTATTCGCTGGCGCTCGATCATGTCATCGTCTGCGCCCATGTCATGGAGAATAAGCTGCTCGGGCGTATGCAGGGTATCAGCGTCAGCGAGGTCAAACAGCGAGTCGACAGCGGCACGGACTGCTTTATCCTCGACACCCGTACTCCGCCGGAATTCGAGGCCAGGCGGCTGGGCATCGGCGAGACCCTGATCCCGCAGGGCGCCCTGCGTGCACGGCTCACTGAACTGCCGCCGGACAAGGATCGCGAGGTCATCGTCTATTGCGCAATCTCATTGCGGGGCTATGAGTGCGCGGCCATTCTGGAGGGATACGGCTGGCGTAATGTCAAGGTGATGGAAGGCGGCGTCGCCGCCTGGCCTTATCCGCGCGAGCGCTAGCATCCGGCACCCATGAGACTCCAGCATGCCTGAGACCACTTGGCACAGCCTGTTTCCAACCCTGGCCGCGGGCGACCTGGCGACCCGAGCACTTATCGCGGACGCCAAGACGGTGGAAGTGGCCTCGGGACAGCCGGTATTCCATGCCGGCGCATCCTGCTCCAACTATGTCTTGGTGGTGGCCGGGAGCATTCGTGTGCAGGTTATCGGTCAGGACGGCCGCGAGGCGCTGCTCTACCGGGTGTTGCCCGGTGAGGCCTGCGTCCTGACGACCTGCTGCATACTCTCCGGGGATGACTATCCCGCCGCAGCCTATACCGAATCGCCGGTCACCGCTGTGAGTCTCAGCAAGCCGGTCTTCGACCGGGCACTGGAGGAGGCGCCGACCTTTCGTCGTTTCGTCTTCACCAACCTGGGGGCACGCATGACCCAGGTGATTGCCCGCATGGAAGAGCTCGCGTTCCGCCCGATTGACCGCCGGCTGGTCGATTTCCTATTGCTGCATACCGGCCAAAGAGCGGCCTCACCCATCACCGCCACCCATCAGGATATCGCGGTGGAATTGGGCACCGCCCGCGAGGTGGTGTCGCGCCATCTCAAGCGACTGGAAACGGCTGGCCTGGTGCGGCTCGCACGCGGCTCGGTTGAGATACTGGACCGCGGCGCTTTGACGCGCATTGGCTGCGGCCCACTGTGACCAAGTCACTGAAGATTGGATGCGGACGTGCTATTTTCCTGACTGCTACCACCCCCAACCACTGAAAAACCATTTTGAGAACCGACTTATGAACATGACCAAGAATGCCGGAACCACTGATCGTGCCGTGCGCGCAATCGTCGGAATCGCACTGATCGCACTGACCTTCACCGGCCACTTAGGTGCCTGGGGCTGGATCGGCATCGTCCCCCTGGTGACCGCCCTGATCGGCTGGTGCCCGGCCTACACCCTGTTTGGCTTCAAGACCTGCAAGGACTGCCCAGCGGCTTAGCCCGACGCACATGCGCGTGCTCACCAACTCCCGGCGACCTGCGCGCAACCGTTCAGGGGCCACGCGCCGGGGGCTTGGTGAGTGACCCAGCGCCAATCAGTTGAAGCGAACCATCGCCGCGGTGTCCGCCTCACAATTTCGCGGCGGTATGATCGGGAGATGAACCCATGAGCTTCGACGCACTGACTATTGCCGGCATCATCGCCGGCATTCTGAGCGGTGGTTTTCTGATCGCGTTGGTCGCTGGCAACGGGACGGGCAAGTAATTCCGGCCGCGGTCTTTTTCCGGCGTGAGCACGCGGTACCTGGGAGGATTGACTCCCGGCGTCTGCGATGACCCACCCGCCCCCATCGGCTCTGCACGCCGGACCCAAAAAGGGCAGACCATTTCCACTCAGGCTATCGGATCGGTGGTCTAAGTCCTTGTCGGCGAGCTTGAACCTCCGACGTTACCCGACTCTTGCGGAGACTATCACCCTATGGACCGCTTCACCCGAAACTATAGTGCCGCGCTCGGCCTCATCGCCCTCGCACTCATCGGTATCTGGTTACACTCCACCTGGCAACCGCGGGTCAGTGAGATCAACGCGGTGCTGCAATCGGACCCGTTAGTCGCGAAGTATCCCTACCAGTTTCGCGCCGTTTCCTTCGACAACGGTATCGCGACCCTCTTGACCCCGCGGTCGTTCGATGTGCCCGCAGCCAGTTTCCTGGCGATCATCTACCCAGGACTTGCCGGTACAGCTGAGGTTGATCCGGCCATGGCCGCCGCCCAGCAGGCCCTCGTGGACAGCCAGAAGCGGGCGATGGAGTTGGTTGAGGCGCTACCCTACGTCACCGCGGTGCGTTGGGAGCTGGATATCCGTTGGCTCGCGGACCATGGCGTCGTGGGTCCTGTCACGCGCTGAGGCCGCGCGCATCTAGCATCCGCGGCCAAACCCGGGCGATCATAATCAATAACAAAGCGGGGCGTTAGCGCACCTCGCAATCCCAGAGGAAAATCGCCATGCGTGTCCTGCTCTGTGTCATGTTCGCCATGACCCTGATGCCACTCACCGTCGCCCAGGCGCGGAGCAACTGGCCGACCCCGCCCATTGAGGGAGATGCCGCCGCTCAGCTATCCGGCCCGCTCACTGGCGGCAGTGCGGACCACAGCAAATTCGCGGTTCTTAAAGGACCGTTCGCGACTGGTCCGGAGGTCACCAAGGCGTGCCTCACGTGCCACACCGAGAGTGGCCGGCACTTCATGAAGAACAT
>CAILVI010000557.1 GCA_903837595.1 uncultured Thiodictyon sp. | reverse complement strand
GGCCGCGCGGTCGATCCCGCGCGCGATCACGTGCAGGGGGTAGTTGGCTACAACGATTCCGGCATGTCGGGCCACGGCGGTGAGGCGGTGCGGATGGGGGACGTATCCTGAGTCTAGCAGAAAACGTTGTCTGTCCCCGTTTCCTCGTTGTCTGTCCCCGTTTCCTCGTCCCCGTTTCCTCCGCTTCGCGTGCCAATGTCCCCGAGAAGGTCGAGGTGTATCCAAGTCTCGGCGCGCCGCGTGCTGCCAGTTCCACCCGGCATGCGTGTGCCGCTTGCCCGACCCCCGCTCAAGCGCTATCTTGAAGGTTCGCTAACCGGATTGCAGGGGCGGGAAACCAGATGAAAGCGTATGACTCCGACATCGTCGCCTGGTCTCAGGAGCAGGCGAGGTTGATCCGTGCCGGTCGGTTCGACTGCCTGGACCTTGAGCACATTGCCGAGGAGATCGAGGACGTGGGCAAGAGCGAACAACGCGAGTTTGCCAGCCGGATGGCCGTCCTCATGGGGCATCTGCTCAAGTGGCAGTACCAGAGAGAGCGCCGCGGCGCCAGTTGGGAAAAAACCATCAAGGCGCAACGCAAGGAATTGGCCTACAACCTTGAGGAAACCCCCAGTCTGCGTAGCAAGCTTCAGGACCCGCGCTGGCTCGATATGGTCTGGGCCAGGGCGGTTGCCTTGGCAGTTACCGAAACCGGGCTGGATTGCTTTCCGGACAGCTGCGATTGGTCCATGGATGCTCAGGTTCTGAATCCATCGTGGCGGCCGGAGTGATGTCTAACCAACAGGACGGCTCAATGTTCACGAGAATCGCTCTTGCCGCCATGCTCGGGGGATTGATATCCGGCACTTGCCTGGCGGCGGACTTCGACCCGCTCGACCAGGAACAGATCGGCGGCCTGCGTTATGGCCTGTCTGAGGCCGCCTTCAAGAAGGAGATTGCCTGTGCGCCGACGCGCGGGCCTGAGGAGTTCGCCGGGGCCGATGGTGCCTGGCACCAGGACTGGAAGTATCCGGATTGCGGAATCACCCTGGGTACGGTTTCGAATAAGAAGCGCGGCGTCAAGACGATCGAAAGCATCACCGTTTCCCGCCCAAGCGCCCTGGCCACAAAAAAGGGCATCAAGATCGGGAGCACCAAGGCCGCCGTCGTGACCGCCTATAAGACCCACCAGAATAAGGAGCTGAGCCAATCAAGCGATGGCTTCGCCGTTGGTACGGCGTACGCCCTGTTGATGTTTGACTTCGCCGATGGGCGGGTCAGCTCGATCTTCCTGGGCGTTGGCGCCGAATAACGCGCACGTGGAGCGCCGATAGTCTGTCGGCCGCGGGCCGACAAAATGTCGGCGCTCCCAGGATAATAGCCGCTTGCCTCAAGGCCAACCGGTGGAACCTTCATCATGGACAGTATCCGCATCCGCGGTGCCCGTACCCACAATCTCAAGAACCTGGATCTCGATCTGCCGCGTAACCGGCTGATTGTGGTGACGGGCCTGTCGGGTTCGGGCAAGTCGTCGCTCGCCTTCGATACCATCTATGCCGAGGGCCAGCGCCGCTATGTGGAGTCGCTGTCGGCCTATGCCCGGCAGTTCCTGTCGGTGATGGAGAAGCCGGACATCGACCATATCGAGGGCCTGTCACCGGCCATCTCCATCGAGCAGAAGACCACCTCCCATAATCCGCGCTCCACCGTCGGTACCATTACCGAGATCTATGATTATCTGAGACTGCTGTTCGCCCGGGTCGGTACCCCGCGCTGCGCCCAGCATGGGGAGGCATTGGAGGCCCAGACGGTCAGTCAGATGGTCGACCAGGTCATGGCGTTTCCGCAGGGTGAGCGGCTGATGCTCCTGGCGCCGGTGGTGTCGGCGCGCAAGGGCGAGTATCAGCGCCTGATCGCCGAACTGCACGCCCAGGGTTTCGTGCGGGCGCGCATCGATGGCGAACTCTGCGACCTGGACAGCCCGCCGGACCTGGATCTGAAGAAGAAGCACGACATTGAGGTCGTCATCGACCGCTTCCGGGTGCGGCCAGACCTGCAATTGCGGCTGGCCGAATCATTCGAGACGGCGCTGGCACTCTCCGGTGGTATCGCCCGAATTGCCCCGCTGGCGGCACCCAGCGATGAGGAGGGCACCGCGCTGCCGCGCCCCGAAATCACCTTCTCAGCCTCCTTTGCCTGCCCGGTCTGCGGCTACAGTATCCAGGAGCTAGAGCCGCGGCTCTTCTCATTCAATAACCCGGCGGGCGCCTGCCCGACCTGCGACGGGCTCGGGGTCGAGCAGTTCTTCGACCCGGGCAAGGTGGTGGCCCAGCCTGGTGTCAGCCTGGCCGGCGGTGCCGTGCGCGGCTGGGACCGGAACAACAGCTATTATTTTGCGATGATCCGCACGGTGGCCGAGCATTATGGCTTCGATGTCGAGGCGGCCTGGGTCGACCTGCCCGACAGCGCCCGCCAGGTGGTGCTGTACGGTTCAGGCAAGGATAAGTTCAAACTCAAACTCCCACACGAGAGCGGCAGCGGCAAGGTCCGTGCATTCGAGGGGATCATTCCAACCCTGGACCGGCGCTATCGCGAGACCGATTCCAGTGCAGTGCGCGAGGAACTAGCGCGCTACCTCTCGCACCACCCCTGTCCATCCTGCAATGGTGCCCGTCTGAACGAGGCCGCCCGCCACGTTTTTGTTGGCGAGCGTAATCTTCCCAGCCTTTCCGCTCTGCCGGTGGGCGATTGCCTGGCCTGGTTCGAGGGCCTGACGCTTCCCGGACGGCGCGGCGAGATCGGCGCCCGGATCAACCAGGAGATCGCCACGCGGCTGCGCTTCCTCACCGACGTGGGGCTCGACTATCTGACCCTGGACCGCAGCGCCGAGACCCTTTCCGGCGGCGAGGGCCAGCGTATTCGGCTGGCGAGTCAGATCGGTGCCGGCCTGGTCGGCGTCATGTATATCCTGGACGAACCATCCATCGGCCTGCACCAGCGCGACAATGCCCGGCTGCTGAAGACCCTCACCCATTTGCGCGACATCGGCAATACGGTCATCGTCGTCGAGCACGACGACGAGGCGATCCGGAGCGCTGACCAGGTGGTCGACATGGGGCCGGGCGCCGGGGTCCACGGCGGCGAGGTGGTGGCCCAGGGAACCGCGGCCGAGATCGCCGCCAACCCGCGCTCACTCACCGGCCGCTATCTCAGCGGCGATCTGCGCATCGCCATCCCCACCCATCGCACGGCGTCCGACCCCGCCCGCCAGTTGCGCATCCTGGGCGCCACCGGCAATAACCTGCGCAACGTCGACGCGGCCATCCCGGTCGGCACCTTCTGCTGTATCACCGGGGTCTCGGGTTCAGGCAAGTCCACACTCATCAACGACACCCTGTTTCCGGTCGCCGCCCGCGAACTCAATGGCGCAGTCACCAGCCCCGCCCCCCATCGGGCGATCGAGGGCCTGGGGTATTTCGACAAGATTGTCGACATCGACCAGAGTCCCATCGGCCGTACCCCGCGCTCCAACCCGGCCACCTATACCGGCCTGTTCAACATGGTGCGCGACCTCTTCGCCGCGGTGCCGGAGGCACGCTCCCGCGGCTATGGCCCTGGCCGCTTCAGCTTCAATGTGAAGGGGGGGCGCTGCGAGGTGTGCAAGGGCGATGGGCTGATTCGGGTGGAGATGCACTTTCTGCCGGATATCTATGTGCTGTGCGACACCTGCAAGGGCCGCCGCTATAACCGCGAGACGCTCGAAGTCCGCTATAAGGGGCGCACCATCGACGAGGTGCTGAACCTCACCATCGAAGACGCGCTGACCTTTTTCGCCCCGATCGAGGTCATCCACCGTAAGCTTCAGACCCTGATGGACGTGGGGCTCGCCTATGTGCGTCTGGGCCAGAGTGCGACCACCCTGTCCGGCGGTGAGGCGCAGCGGGTTAAGCTCTCCCGCGAACTGAGCAAACGCGACACCGGACGCACCCTCTATATCCTGGACGAGCCGACCACCGGACTGCACTTCCACGACGTGGCGCAATTGCTTGCCGTACTGCACCGCTTGCGCGACCACGGCAATACCGTCATCTGTATCGAGCACAACCTGGATGTCATCAAGACCGCCGACTGGGTGATCGACCTGGGGCCTGAGGGCGGCGACAAGGGCGGCGAGATCATCAGTGTCGGCACCCCGGAGCAGATTGCGGCCGATCCGCGATCCCATACCGGGCGTTTCCTCAAGCCCTTGTTGGAGCGCGGGTGGTAGGAGGGTGCGCCGCACCTACCGCGACCCCAAGCCCGTGCTCGTAAAACCGCTCCAGCGGTGTTACGCCTGTGTCAGGCGCTCCGCGCCGCGAGGGCCTGGGCCGGCACGATGATCAAGGCCGGCTCGAACGTCTACCGTTTTGACGCGGATTTTGGTCTCGTCGAATCGACGATGAGCACCGAATCGTGTACGCCTTGCATTTCATCGTGGAGGGAAAACGATTTTCTTGGTGACCAGCGGGTGCTGTAAGTTCTCACCGTATCCTTCGATGATCACGCGTTTATTTTCATCGTCGCCTTTAAGAATGACGCTCCAGGCTTGTGTGGCTTCCAGGGTGCCCAGTATGGCAATGTTGTCAGGTGGAAGTCGGAAATTTGACGTAATACCACCGCTCAACGCTGCACTGGCTGCGGTCGATGCGTGCATTTGCGGGTCGGCATTGCGCACCGCATCGATCAGGACTCTGGACGTGACGATGTCAGACATGAGCCTGACGGCACTGTTGAGCGCCTCTTTATGCGGGTCACTTTCGCCGCAGGCGGCCAATGTCAGGGCCGCCAATAGCATCGGGAGTAGCCGGCGAGCCAAATATGGCGAAGGGTCTCTTGTCTGATTGCCCATGATGTCCTCATAAAATTGTTGTGCCTTGCTCCCTCTCCCTTATTGGGAAGGATTGGGGGGGATAACGCTTAGCTCAGCCGCTACCCGACCAAGCTGTAAAAAAATGGCCTGCTCGTCGGCATCCGCACCGCGCCGATCGTCACTACCTTGGCCGACACTGGCACCGGTCTCTGGGCGGCGAACACCTGGTACCCGATAGCGTCCAAGTATAGCCTCGATACCACTGACTTCAAGGCACGCGTGGCCATCGGTACCGGTACCGGTAACGTCCGCTCAGGGTCTCTGCCCCCAAGGTCGTTCCCCGCGCATCCTGTTCCGCCCGCCCAGCCGGCGATTTACGCAGGCCCAACGCCAAGCCGCGCTCTCGCCCGAGGGTACCGCTCCCACCCAATGGCCCGACTTGACCGTCGATTGCCCCCGACCCCGATCAGTCCTACACTAACCCCATGTGCCAAGCTATCGACCCCAAGATCGACTGTGTCCTGACAGCCCGCCTGGGGGCTCGCGTCAACCACGCCCGGTGATGGAAGCCATTGCCAACTTCACCCTCGCGAAGCATGATGGCCCCTATGAGTCTTGGCCGCTCGCGACTGAAGTCTTCCGCGATGGCGTAGCGACGGGCCGAAAGCTGCCGGGTTTCGTCTTGGATGCCCAGTATGAGCATGGCGGGTTCTACCTGTTTGTGACCTCATGGGACTGCCCGTTTGAAGAGTCCTTGGAGGTCGTTCTTACCGACTCCGATCTGCGTATCGTTGATCGCAAGAGCATTGGTGTCATGTACAGTTCAACCTGGCTTGAAGCATGTGAGGTGGTCTCCGCCAATCAACTGCGGCTTCAGTGTGACAGCGATCGTGTTTTCCGCGTAACGGTGCAATCCGGCCGGCTGTCGTTGAAGCGGTTACATGCCGGTGCTGATTCAACGGCATCACTCTTGCGTGCAGGCGCCAGACGGGCTACGGCAACGCCTTGGTGGCGGTTCTGGTGATTCTGGTGCCTGGTTGAGCGGTTGTGCGTAATCATTGCACTAACGGCGGCTAAAGGGACGCGGCTCGGGATCAGGATTGCTGCCATGAGATGTCGTCCGGCTAAAGCCTCGACCTCCTGTCTCCTTATGACTGAGAGGACAATCACTCGTCCGCGGCCGGCTGCCGCGAGGACGGTGGCCGGAATTGAGATTTGAGTCGTTTCCAATTCAAGAAAAGGTTTTAACATGGGCAAGAATTTAACAAAGCTATGCGGCATGGTTGGCACCTTACTGTTGCCGATTACCGCCATGGTAGTCCTCGCCGCGGAACCAGTGGTGGGCGCGTTGCCGCCAAAATATCTTGAGGTCAAGGATTTCCAGAGGTGTCTGGCGGACAAGAACATGGGTGCCTCGACCGCGTGGTGCTTGCCGGCCAAGAAGCCGGCGACCTGCCCGCGAGAGTCCTGGCATCAATTGAGGAGGCTCAGTGGTGAGGACAAGATACCCCGCTGTTGATCGAATGCGAACCTTCATTGCAGTCAGGCGGCACAGGACATTGATGCGCTCATCAAGGTGAGCCGCGAACTGGCCGATGTCCAATCTGAAATCGAGGCGCTCGCCGGGGAGAGCGCCTATCTCGCCAAGCGGGTTGAAACCGAGATAGTAAACATCTCTTTGCGTTAACTGGGAAATCATCGCTTCTGGGCGCCCGTCGGCGACGCGGCGGCCGACTTCGGGTCGAATCTGTCTCAAGGCGTCGCGATGGGCCTGACGGCGATGGCCTTCCTGATTCCGTGGATGGTAATTATCGCTCTGGTATCTTGGGTCGTCCTCAAACTTACGCGGCGCTGGACACGCCGGGCGGGAGGTTCCTAAACGTTCGCTGGCGTTTATCATCCCTTCGGCTGCCGACATTCGCGTCGCAGAGCGCCGAACACAGGCGTGACACCGCGTAGCGGTGTCACGAGGATGGCCGCGAGGAATCACCCTGGCTGTCCGTCGGTCCGCGGACTGACCAGCAGTGGGGCATAGACCCAGAGAAAGAGCGCGAACGCCAGGACCCACAGGGTGCCGGAGGCCGTCAGCCAATAACCATAGAGCGACGGCCAGGCCAAGGGGGCAAAGACGCGTACCGCGGCCGCCAGATTCAGGGCGACGAAGGCCATGACCGTCAGGCGCGACGCGACCATCGCGCGACCGGTATGTCCCAGGCTCACGCGGGCCATCATCCCCAGGGTAAAGACCCCAACGGCACCGATGGTCAATGCATGCAGGGCCGGGAAGGGCGCCAGCACGCCCAGGTGGGCCAGGGCGTGGAGGGTGAGACCCAGGATCAGCCAGAGATACCCGCTGTAGAGCACGGCGAGGATCGGGAGGCCCCAGACGTGGCGATCATGCCACCCGGCCAGGCGCAGACCCTGGACCAGGGCCAATGAAGCCGCGAGGACCGCTGCCGGCACCGCGACCGGCAGCCCGATCTGGGTCGCTGAGTCGGCGCCTACCCACAGGAGTGCGAGCCCGAAGGTCAGGCGTTCCACCCACTGGCGGGACTTGGGGGCGGTGCCCGGGACGGCCGTCCGGGTAAAGAAGGGCATGACTCGCCCGGCGACGACCAGCAAGGTCAAGAGGGTCAGCCCCAGCATCAGCCGGTCCCCGGCGAGCGCTGTGCCGGCCGTGATGCCCCGGGCCTGGAGGTGGACCAGGATGGCCGCCAGGCACATGCCGATGAGCAGCGCGAGAAAGGCCCGGTTGTCCGGGTTCGGCCCTCGCCATAATGGCTGGTAGAGCGAAGCCGCGAGCGCTACCGGGAAACTGAGATCCAGGACCGCCACCAGCACCCCGGGGAGCGGCAGAAGCGGCGCGACGCGCCCCAGCGCCCACAGGAGCAACAGCGCGCCTAGTTCGGCCCCGGTGGCGGTCGCCATGCCGGTCCAGTTGCGCACCGCGGTGAGCAGAAAGCCGGCAATCACCGCCAGGCCGTAGCCGAACAGCAGTTCGTGGGCGTGCCAGTTGGTCCCGGCATAATAGCCGTCCATGGGGATCCAGCCGCGCAACATGGCGAGCCAGGCCAGCAGCGTGAGGGCGCCCGACAGCGCGGCGGCGAGGAAGAACGGGCGAAAGCCCAAGGCCAGCAGGGGCCATTCGCGGCGGACGCTGGGGGTTGGGGTGGCTGGCATTGGGGTGGTCCTTGGGGGGGAGGGCGAAGCGGGATCGCGGGATGTCCGTATGTCGGGTTACTGCGCGCGTGAGGTGTCAGTTCTTAACGGTGGCACCCTGCCACGCGCGCCTAACCCGACCTACATCAACGACGGTAACTGGCGGCGGTGCAGACGGCGCGCAAGCCGGTGCCCACGGCGGATGCGTTATCATCCCCCTGTCGGCCGGCCGTTGCCCCGGTCCGCCCCAGAAGCGCACCGGCTCCGCCCGCGGTTTCGACCGATCCGCGGGGTTTTTTGTCAACCGGCCGGCGCCCACCCCAACCGCGAGGACCCCTTCATATCATGGACCTTTTGCTCGATACCGATTGCGTCGTCGCGGGCTGCGTCCCGGAGGCCGCGCCGCACGCCGATGCGCTGGCCGCGGCTAAGCGCTGCGCGGAGCTTCGCGCCACCCTCTGGCTCTATGCCGGTGCGGCGCAGGCCTACGAGGACGGGGTGCGTCAGGCGTTGCAGGCGGCGGCGGATCAGGGTGCGGCGGCCTTGGTGGGGGAGGACCTCACGCGGCTCGCGCGGCAGCGGCTTCAGACCTTCGCCGAAGGCAAGCAATGGCTCGCCGCCCTGGCCGGGGACTGCGCCAGCTTTGATTGCGCCGACCCCGCGCGGGGGCGCCTGTTGCACGCGCTCGGGCGTTTCAGCCCTGGGACGATCAAGGTCCTGACGAGCGATGCGGCCTTCGCCGCCGCCGCGCCGGACCAGGCGATCAGCCCGGCGCAGTATCTGGCGCTCCCGCCGGCCGCCCGCCGGGTCGACTTCATCGATCTGCCTGGTCAACAGTCTTTCATCCGCCCCGCGTTGGAGGAGCGGGTCCACCGCGTCCTGCACCATGGTCGTTATATCCTGGGGCCGGAAATGGATGAGTTGGAGCAGCAGCTTCAGGCCTATACGGGCGCGGCCCATTGCATCGCCGTCGCCTCCGGGACTGAGGCGCTGTTGATCAGCCTGATGGCCTTGGGTGTCGGCCCGGGGGACGAGGTGATCACCACCCCCTTTACCTTTGTGGCGACCGCCGAGGTCATCTGTCTGGTGGGCGCGCGGCCGGTCTTTGTGGATGTGGAGCCGGAGACCTGCAACATCGACGCAGCCAAGATCGAGGCCGCAATTTCTCCCCGCACCAAGGCGATCATGCCGGTCTCGCTGTATGGCCAACCGGCCGATATGGATGAGATCAATGCCATTGCCCACGCCTATCAGCTGCGGGTGATCGAGGATGCCTGTCAGAGCTTCGGGGCGATGTACCGCGGTCGGCGCAGTTGCAACGTCTCGACCATCGGCTGCACCAGCTTCTTCCCGTCCAAACCGCTGGGCTGTTACGGCGACGGCGGTGCCATTTTCACCAATCGGGATGACCTGGCCCAGATCATGCGTGAATTGCGCGTGCATGGCCAGGAACGGCGCTATGTCCATACCCGGATCGGCGTGGGCGGGCGCATGGACACCCTACAGTGCGCGGTGCTGTTGGCGAAGTGGCCCCGCTTTGAGTGGGAGGTCGAGCGGCGTATCGCGATCGCTCAGCGCTATTCGGAGCTGTTCGCCGGTGCCGCGCGGATCAAGACTCCGGTGATCCGCGCCGACCGGACCTGTGTCTTTGCCCAATATACCTTGCAGGTTCCCGGGCGGGATGCCCTGGTGGAAACACTCCAGTCACGGGGCATCCCGAGTGCGGTCCATTACCCGATTCCGCTCAATAATCAGCCGGCCTATGAGGACCTGTGCTGTCCGGACTGCACACCGGTTGCGGCCCGGCTCGCCGCCAGTGTCATCAGCCTGCCGATGCATGCCGATCTCAATGAGTCGGACCAGGACCTGATTGCCGCGGCCGTCATTGCGGCCACCGGGCATTAGGCGCGGCGCCGGGTGAGCAGCTCCTGATAGACTGCCAGCGTCGCCGCATGGATGCGGGTCGCGTCGAAGCGCTGCTCGGCTATCTCGCGCGAGCGGGCACCGAAGCGGCGTCTTGACTCACCGTCAGCGATCAGCCGATCAAGGGCCTGTGCCAGTGCCGGTACGTCGCGGGGCGGCACCAACAACCCGTTGCGCGCCGGCTCCACCGCCTCGCGGCAGCCGGTGGCATCGGTGGTGACCAGGGGTAGCCCAGCGGCGGCGGCCTCGATCAGGAATTTCGGCAAGCCCTCCCGATAGTAGGACGGCAGACAGGCGATGTGGGTGGCCGCCAGGACCGCGGGCATGTCGGCGCGATAGCCCCACCACTCGATGCACCCCTCCTGCTGCCAATCGCGCAGTTGCTCCTCACGCACCGAGGCCGGGTTGCCCGGGTCCGGCTTGCCCACCAGGACAAAGCGCGCCAGATTGCCCTGGCCCTTGAGCAGACGCGCGGCGCCGACGAACTCCCCGACCCCCTTGTCCCACAGCATGCGTGAGGCGAGCACCACCACCGCCGGTCCCGGCGGCGGCGGTTGCGGTATGAAGCGGGCCATATCGACCCCGGAGCCGGGGATCAGGACCGGCGTGACCCCGGTGAGGCGCCGGACCTGCTCCTGGTCGTCCGGGTTTTGGACCAGTACCCGCACATTGGGGGCGGCCAGCAGGGCGCGATAGGCCCGCCCGACCAGGGCGCGTACCAGCCGTGCCCGCGCCGCCTGCGAGGTGAACAGATAGCCCATCCCGGCGACGCCATTGACCACCGCCGGCACGCCCGCGAGTCGGGCTGCCAGGGTGCCGTAGAGCACCGGTTTCTGGGCGATGTTGTGCAGCAGGTCGGGTTTGAGTTTCCGCAGGATGCGCATCAGCGCCAGGATGCCTTGGACCTCGTGCCACGGATTCATGCCCTTGCGGGAGACCGTGAGCGGGATCAGATCGAGCCCGGCCGCGCGAATGGCCTCACCGTGCTCGGCCACGTCGGTGATGACCGTGACGGCGTAGCCGGCGGCGCGTACGGCCTGGGCCAGCGCCAGGTAGTGGTGGCAGAAGTACCAATCGACGGTGACGAAGAAGGCGACCCGCTTGGGCCTTGGCGCGCTCATGGCCGGTTCGCATCCAGCCAGGACTGGAACATCAGCACATCCCACAGGTAATAGGACCAGTTGCGGCGGCCCGCGAGATGCTCTGCCCACTTGGTGCGGATGGGTTCCGGGCGCAGGATGCCGTCGCGCGCGAGCCGCTCGGTGGAGAGTGCCGTCTCCGCCCAGTCGCGCAGCGGTCCCCTTAACCACTGCTCCAGCGGCACCCCGAAGCCCATCTTGGGGCGGTCCATGAGTGCCGGCGGCACATGGCGCTCGGCGATGCGACGCAGCGGCCGCTTGCCCAAGCGCCCGCGCACCTTCCACTTGAGTGGTAGCGACCAGGCGAACTCGTAGACCCGGTGGTCCAGCAGTGGGACGCGCGACTCCAGGCTGACCCCCATGCTGGCCCGGTCCAGCTTCACCAGGATGTCGTCGGGCAGATACAGCACGCTGTCCATGAACATCATCGATTCGGTGATGGACGCCGTGCGGGCGCGCCGCCCGGGATCGGTCAGGACGGTGAGTGGCTCGGTGGCGCCGATCACCAACGCGGCCGGGTCCTTCCAGTGCGAGACCATGCGCATATACAGGGCCTGCGGCGAGTCACCGGTGAGCACGTCGATCGCCTTGTGCAGCCGGTCCCCGGGGTTGGCGATGGCTAGCGGGCCGGGCAGGATGCGGGCCAGTGGTCGCAGCAGGCGGTCCCAGGTGCCGGTGCCGACGCGGGTCACGGCCCCGGCCAAGGCGCGGCGCACGGCCAGCGGCAGCCAGCCGATCCGCCGCCAAGTGTCGCGCGTCCAGAGGTACCTGGAATAGCCGCCGAACAATTCGTCCCCGCCATCGCCAGAGAGACACACGGTCACCGCCCGTCGGGCCATTTGACTCACCAGCAGGGTCGGGATCTGTGAGGGGTCGGCGAAGGGTTCGTCCCACAGGCGCGCCAGGTCGGGGATGGTCGCCAGGCCGTCCTGGGCGGTGACATAGAGTTCGGTGTGGTCGGTTCCCAGGTGGCGGGCGATCCGCCGGGCGTCCTCGGCCTCGTTGAAGCCCGCCTCATGGAAGCCGATGGTGAAGGTGCGCACCGGTCGGCTGGACTGGGCCTGCATCAGGGCCACCACGGTGGTGGAGTCGATGCCGCCGGACAGGAAGGCGCCCAAGGGGACATCGGCGTGCATCCGCAGGCCCACCGCGTCCATGAGCAGGCCCTCCAGGGCGTCCACAGACTGGTCTTCGGAGCCCTGGAAGGGGGCGGCAAGCCCTGATTGCGCCGCCGCCCGGGCACTCCAGTAGACGTGAATCGCCGGCTCCTGCTGGCTGGGTCCCAGGGTGGCATAGGTCCCAGGTTCGAGTTTGTGGATGCCCTGGTAGATGGAGTAGGGCGCCGGGACATAACTCAGGCGCAGATAGGCGGCGAGTGCGTCCCGGTTGAGTTCCCCCTGCCACCCGGGGTGGGCGGTGATGGCCTTGAGCTCGGAGCCGAACAGGAAGCGTCCGCGGTTCCAGCCGTAATAGAGCGGCTTTTCACCCAAGCGGTCACGGGCCAGGGTGAGCCGGCGCTCCTGCCGGTCCCAGAGCGCGAAGGCAAACATGCCGTTGCATTGCGGCAGTGTGGCGGCCACCCCGTGCAGCGCGAGCCACGCCAGCAGGACCTCGGTGTCCGAATGGCCGCGCCAGGCGTACCCCTCGCCGATCTCCCGGCGCAGGGCCTGGTGGTTGTAGATCTCACCGTTGAAGGCGAGTACAAAGCGCCCGCACGCCGAGACCATGGGTTGGTGTCCCAGGGGCGAGAGGTCGAGGATGGAGAGTCGACGGTGTCCCAGGGCGACCCCGGCCGCCGCGTCCAGCCAGAGCCCTTCGTCGTCCGGTCCGCGGTGGACCAGGGTCTGGTTCATCCGCGCGACGGCCTGGTGCAGTTCGCCCTGCGTCGCCGCCCCCGGTTCGATCACCCCACAGAAGCCGCACATCAGTGATTTCCCCGTTGCAGTGATTGGTAGAGCTCCGCGTAGCGCGCGGCGACGCGTGCCAGTGAATAGTTGGCGGCGATCCGCTCGCGGGCGGACGCACCGCGGCGCTCGCGGGCCTGCGGGGCCTCGGCCAACAGCCGCAGGATGGTCGCGGCCAGGGCCGTCGGGTTCCGGGGCGGGACGCTACATCCAGTGTCGCCCACGATCAGGCCTGAGTCACCCACGTCAGTCACCGCACAGGGTACGCCAGTGGCCATTGCCTCGCCGACCACGTTGGGAAAGCCCTCGCCATAGGCCGAGGATGACACCAGTAGGTCCAGTGCGGCGAAGACCCGCGGGGTGTCCGTGCGGGGACCGAGCAGGTGGATGGCATCAGTCAGTCCGGCGTCGGCAATCCAGCCCCCGAGCACCGGGTTGCCCTGCTCCATGCCCGTCCCACACAACAGGAAGCGGGACTCCGGTCGGGCCGTGCGTACCAGTGCCGCTGCCTGGAGAAAGGTCGGCAGGTCCTTTTGCGGGTCGTAGCGCGCCACCAGGCCCAGCAGCGGGGCCGCCGCCGGGACGCCCAGTTCGGCACGCAGTTGTGCCCGCGCCGCGTCGTCTGGGCGGAAGCGCGCCAGGTCGAACCCATTGGGGATGACGGTGAGGCAGCGGCTGCGATAGCCCAGGGCGCGATGGACGTCCTGGGCACGCTGCGAGCAGCAGACGATCCGGTCCGGGCCCAGATAGGAGACGAGCCCATTGAGGCGCGCCACCAACCGGGTGCCGCGGCCGGTGTGGCGCGGGTCGAGATCGCTCTGGCGGATGTTCCAGACCAGCCGCGGGCGGGCGCCGACCAGGGGTCTCGCGAGTGCCCCGAGCAGGTCCGCGTGGTACATCCAGGTCTGGATCAGGTCCGGCCTGAAGGCGCGCAAGCGCTTGACCAGCGACACGATGGCCCCGGGGGAGGGGAGCCCGCGCCGCATGTGGAGCGTTTCCACCCGCACGCCCAAGCCCTCGATTGGCCCCAGCATTGGGCCCGGGGTGATGAGCGAGATCACCAGGGGCTCAAAGGTCGCCCGGTCCAGGGTCGCGAGTAGCTTGAAGAGCATCATCTCGGCCCCGCCCAGTTCCAGCCCGGTGATGACATGGGCGATCCTCATGGGCCTTCCCACGCGATTTCGGCGCTCCCCAGGCCCATCACCTCCAGATAGCGACGGGTCACCGGTGCGAGCGCATAGTCGGCCGCCCGGGCCTTGAGTACGGCCGCGGCGGGTGGGTGGTCCAGGGTGTGGCGGATGGCCGCGGCCAGCGCCGGCACGTCGCCCACCGGGACCAGCGGGCCGTAGCGGCCGTCGGCCAGGACCTCGCGCGGGCCGCTCGGACAGTCAGTGCTCACCACCGGCGTCCCGCAGGCCATGGCCTGGATCAGCACGCCGGGCAAGCCTTCCCAGGCGGAGGAGAGTACGAACAGCCGGGCGCGGGCCATCGCGGCGAAGGGGTTGGCCGTGAAGCCGGGCAGCGCGACCCGGTCGGTGAGCCCAAGTGCCTGCACTAGGGCCTCCAGAGTTGCCCGCGCGGGCCCGTCGCCCAGGATCAGCAGGCGCAGCCCTCGCGCGCGCTCCAGCGTGGCGAAGGCGCGGATCAGGGTCGGAAAGTCTTTCTGCGCCGACAGGCGTCCGGCGGCCAGGATCACCGGCGGCGCCTGCGCATCGCGCAGCCAGGGGTGGTCCGGTCGCGTGGCGGCCAGGTCCGCCAGGTCCGGTGTGACGACCGGGTTGGGGATGGCGACGACCCGCGCCCGCCCCGCACCGATCAGGCGGGTCAGGTCGTCGGCGACCCCCTGGGAGACGGCGATCACCGCCTGGGCCTGCGGATAGAAGGTGCGTGCCAGGCGTGGCAACCAGCGCCCGGCGAGCGTGGGGGCGTGCTTGGCTTCCTGGGACAGGTTGCTGCGCACGCTGACATAGACGCGGGTCGGTGTGCGCGCCAGGCTCCGTGCCCAAAGCGCCACCAGGTTGGCGTGGTCCATGGCGGAGAGCAACACGTCCGGGCGCCGGCGGCGCAGATAGCGGGTGAGCCCCGGTAGGGCCGCCAACACCCGTCCCGCGCCAAGGTCAACCAGCTGGACCTCGGTCGGCACCAAGTCCCGATAGGGTCCGGCGGCGCTCCCGACCACCAGGTCGACCGCAACCCCTGCGCCGTTGAGGCCCAGTGCCAGGTTCAGCATCATGCGCTCCGCCCCGCCGCCGGCCAGGGAGGGGAGAAAAATGGCGACCGTCGGACGGCTCATTGATGACCTTCAGGGAAAGAAATGGTCGTGCCCCCATGGCGATGACCGCGGGCTTACCACCACCAGCGGAGCAGATCGGCAGGGGGGCCCGGATTGACCGCCACGCGGGCCACACGTTATCTTACACGAGCGGCGTCCGCGGATCGCCTGTCGAGTGACACGGTGTTGTGGTGGACAACGAGCCACGCCGCTAGGGTACGCGCGACCCCGGGCCAATCGGTTTGTTTCTACTGCACGCCATCCGGACTGGCTTAATACGCATTCCAGACTGTTGCTCGGAGGTTGCTATGGGACGGGCCCCGATCCGCGTTCCGCGCAGCCGAGATTCCCGCCGAATTGCTCTGCAAAGGCTTAGATTTCTCTTGTTTAAACCCAGCGCTCCGGCGCCGCCGTGTCGCGAAACGCGAGGGTTGGGGCGATGATCATTGCCTGGCGCCGCTATCGCGGCCCGGTCGATGCGCGTATTGCGCCCGACCAAGAAGCAACTCTCCCTCCACCATCCGCGCACCTGATGCACCCAAAGTATCGCGCCGATATCGATGGGTTGCGCGCTGTCGCGGTGCTTGCCGTTGTCGCCTTTCACGCCTTCCATCGCTCGGTTCCGGGGGGATTCATCGGCGTGGACATTTTTTTTGTGATCTCTGGCTTTCTGATTTCCGGCATTATTTTCAGTAGCCTGGAGCGTGATGCGTTCAGTTTTTCGGAATTCTATAGTCGCCGAATTCGCCGCATTTTTCCTGCGCTCCTGGTCGTACTGATTTTCTGCTTTGCGTTCGGCTGGTTTGCGTTGCTCGCGACCGAGTACCAGCAGCTGGGAAAGCATATGGCTGCCGGCGCCGGGTTCGTCGCGAATCTGGTGTTGTGGAGTGAGAGCGGATATTTTGACGTCGCCGCTGAAACAAAGCCTCTGCTTCATTTGTGGAGCTTGGGGATCGAGGAGCAGTTTTATATTGTGTGGCCGTTCCTGGTGTGGGCGGCATGGAAGATGCGATTTAACTTGCTGATGATAATGCTGGTGGCCGCGGGCGTCTCCTTTGCCCTCAATCTGACGACCTATCGTAGCGATGGCGTGGCGGACTTTTACTCGCCGCAAACCCGTTTTTGGGAGTTGCTGGTCGGGTCTGCGCTGGCGTACGGTACTCATCATAGTAGTCAGCTATTGCCACAATGTCAGGCGCTTCTGGACGGTTTGCTGGGGCGGCTGAGGTGCGCACCGATGCCGGCCAGCAGCGCTGTAACATTGCGGAATGCACTATCAATGCTGGGGGCGTTATTCATCATCACCGGCCTCGCGGTCATCACTAAGGACGTGCACTTTCCGGGCACCTGGGTAATCCTGCCGGTGCTCGGCACGGTGATGATTATTGGTGCAGGCAGGCACGCCTGGTTAAATCGCGTGGTTCTTTCTCATCGCATCCTGGTATGGTTCGGGCGGATTAGTTTTCCGCTGTATTTGTGGCACTGGCCGTTGTTGTCGTTTGGTCGAATAATTGAAACAAAGCCGCCTGGCCAGTCGCTGCGGACTGCTGCAGTAGCGATTGCGATTGTTCTGGCCTGGCTTACCTATAAGCTGATTGAGCGTCCGTTACGGTTTGGCAAGCAGAATAATGTTAGAGGGCCGGTACTGGTTGTTTTGATGATTTGTGTCGGGTCCCTCGGCTATTATACTTACCAAAGTGAAGGGCTGCATTTCAGGCCGCCGATCAAGGCGATGGATGCGGTTCTTGAATTTGTCAAGTGGCAAGATACGGACGATGCCGATCCGGTTTGCCGCAAGCGCTTTGGGTATCACTACAAGTACTGCAGGTTGGCGAGCGATAAGTCGCCGAGCGTCGCGCTCATTGGCGATAGTTTCGCAAATAGTTATTTCCCCGGGCTGGCAAGTGAGTACAATAAGCTCGGTGATAATCTTGTAATGCTTGGGGGGTCCGGTTGTCCGCCCCTCATTGATATTACCAGCGGCTTCGCCGGGGAGGTTGACTGGTGTAATTCAATGGGTAGTAATGCGATAAGGGTGGTTGCTGGCCGGCCTGATGTCCGCACCGTTGTCTTGGCGGCAAACTGGCATCTTTATATTAATGGAAATAGATTTAGTCGGCGTTATGACCGGGCGTGGGAAATCAGATCGAAGGTGCCGGGTGATGACTCAAATGTTATGGTGTTTTCCGGGAAAATAAGAGAAACGATTGCTTTTCTGGTCAGCGCGGGAAAGAAGGTGATCATTATGAAGCAGACGCCTGAGATGGAAATAGACCCCGTCAATTGCATAATAACTAGACCGCTGGTGTTTCATAAGGTCGAGAAAAAATGTGAGGTGCCCGCGGCGCTGGTGATGTCCTATCTTAACGAATATGAATCAATATTTGATGCAGCCATTGTGGGCGATGCCAGTGTTTCTGTTCTGGATCCATATCCGATTTTTTGCACTGCAACCAGTTGTCCTATAATGGATGGCGATTATCCCCTCTACCGCGATGATTTGCATTTGTCTTTGCATGGCTCGAGGTACTTGGCGAGTCGGCTGAAACTATCACCAGACTGAGGTAAACTGAAGTCGCAGACTATTTCTGAGCCCAATAAGCAACGGTAGCCCTGTACCTACGGAAACACTGGCCTTGATCATAATGCCGGCCATGTCGCTGCCTGCAAGGCCGCTGGTCCGCATAGCGGACCCTGCCGATCGCGACCTTGCCGTAGGGTCCGCTGTGCGGACCGATCACGGCCGGACGGAATAATGACCAAGGCCGAAACGGCGAAACATCCCGCCCTATCGATAGGGCCTGACTGGTATAATGGCGCCATGCGCGCCATGACATTCCGGAGCGCCCGTACCATGCCACATCAGCTCGAATGCTGGTCGCCCGCTAATCGGGTTGCGGGGGATGTTGAGGATGTGCCTTTTCCAGAGCGGCTTGGACGGGAACTGGGCCGAGGACCGTTGCACAATCCGCACCGGCCACGGTCCGGAGAACATATTAGCGCTGCGCCGCTTCGCGATCGGCGCCGTGAAGGCCAAATTCCACGCCACCGTTGCTGCGACCATCCGGCGCCCGGCGCGCAACGTCCGCCCGGTGTTTGACTACCTGCGTATGACCGAGAACTCCCGCCGCCGCTACCGGCGCCAGCGCCGGGGGGCTGGAACGGATTTGCCGGGCGCGGCGGTGTGTCCCGGATTGACCAGTCCGCGGGCGACGCGCTATCTTACACGGTCAGCGTCGCCGGGTCGCCCGTTGGATCATCGAGTGCTGCGCTAGCCAACGAGCCATGCCACAATCCAATCCACGATCCCGACCAGTTCAGTGTGCTCCACCACCGCAAGGTGTTCGAATTGACTATTAAGCGCTTGGATTTTAAAGATATTGCGGGGTGGGGCGGGGTAGCGGTGGGCGGGTTGTCGAGTGGATTGTGCCGATCCAACGAAACCCCCGCGAAAATCGGAGGCCCCAAGCGCCTGGCCCGGCTAAATTTCAGAACCCGGAAACTGCAGTAAAGCAGTTCTGCGTTCATATTGCAGCCATTCACTTTTGTGCGGCCGGAGTTTCATATGTTTTTTGCTGGCGTTTCTGGCCGCATCGCGCGTGAAGGGTCGGCAATGGCCCGGGCGGCTAGTGAGGTATTATTTGCTTTTGTGATCTTGATTTCTTTTGCTGCTTACTGGGTATTGCTGGGCGGATATTTTGCTCACGTTTATGAGCCAGACACCAGTTTTTCGTTGATAGACTCGTATGTTACGGCAATCACCAATTTCAGTATCAGCGCGCTGCCCGAACCACATGGCAAGGTCCCTTACTTCGATGCTGATAGTATCCTTTACGCGATCTTTGCGGTATTGCTTCGAATGGCCGGGTTTTGGTCGGCATTCTCATCGAAGGAGAGCGTTTATATTTTCAGTGTTTATGCTGTAAATATAGCTATTTACAGTGTTGGCGTAGGTGTTTTTTATCGCCTTTGCTACAGGTTGTCAGGGTCCTTACTGTGGTCGGGCCTATTGGCGATGATGTTTGCGATATCGCCGCAGATTTTAATGATCAATCCGCTGAGGATTGATTATTTGATATATCCGCTGATCGCCTGTGTAAGCTACCTGTGTATTCTGATGATTCAGGGTGGCGGCAGTAAATCGGTGGGATATTCATTGGGGGTTGTGAGCGCCTTCTTGGTGGCGACCAAAGTAACAGGTGCGGCATACCTCTTGCTGCCGTTCTTGTCTCTTGCTTTGTTGTTTCGTGAAAAGTCTTTCCCTTTTTTGCTCCGCGGCTTTCTGCTATCCCTTATCGGTATGCTGGTCCTGCTAATGGCAAGGTACCTGTATCATGGGGCTCTTTTTTATAGCTTTATCAGTGGTATTGCAGAGGTCAGAAGATGGTCCGACATCATACCGATGGAGCCTTGGTTTTTCTACAATATCGATAATTTTTCTGCATATGGCATAGTGTTTCTTGTTTTGGCTTTCGCGGCCATCGGGTTTTTGTCTTTTTATGCTTTTTTCAAGAAAGACAAGTTATCAATATTTGTCTTGGCGCCATTGGTTTTTTTCTCTTTGCTGCTGATGTGCTCACCAAAGCTTCCGCGTTGGGGAATTGTAATTTCCTTTTATTACTTTCTGGCCATTGCTGTCGCCCTCTCCTATGCGTACGGACTCTTGCGAAAGGTTGGTGCTGGATTTCGCGGTGCAAACCAAGCGCTGCCGATCATGTTTGCTCTTTTGCTATTGCCGTCGGCCTACGTCTTGCTGGAACAATACAGAGCAGTTTATGAGGGGGCGAGGCACAAGGCAGCGGCGATGAAGTCAACCAAAGAGATGCCAGCTCGTTGGTTTAAGGCGAATGCTGATAATGATGCTGTCGTGTGCATGATTGTTCACTCCGACTGGTCGCTGCCGCCATTGCCAGGAGTCGAGTTGAGGGCTGGGCCATTTAATTTCCCCTATCTCGATCCGGTGCTGATGGGGGCATTTCAGCCGCCCGAGCTCGAGGACGTTTCACGGGAGTGTGAATACATCCTAATAGACCAATTTCATCGCGACGCCATGCTCGGAGCATTCGCGAAATATGGCCATGCGGGCATGAAGAATGCTTGGGAAGAATTTTGGGAGACACGGATCAAGTCCTACTATGAACATCACAGGTTTACCACTGAGTATCCGGAGTGGTCGGGGTGGAATCTCGATCTTTATGTTAGAAAGCCAAGGTGATTGATGTGTTAATGCGTTCCAGATATTTCAACGTCTATTGATTTATGCGCTTAACTATAAGCTACCATAAGATACAGATTAAAAATTTGCAAACGCCTCAAGACTCTACAGGCATGAAGCCATGCGCCGATTATTTACCGCTCATTTGATTCTGGAAGATCGGCCGCGCCTGGGCTTGGTGCTGTTTCTGCTATGGGCCGGGGGCGGGCTCGCATTGCTCTACGCCTGGCTGGGCGGCGCTTATGGAGCGGTCACGACCTTCACCTTGGCGCCAGCTGCGATGGCCTACCAGGACGGTTGTGCCTATCACGTGAAACAGCTGCCCAGGCCGGGTGGCTGGCCCTTGGTCGAGTTTACGAGTGATACCCGGGCCACCGAGCGCTCACGGTTGGTGCTGAGTGAAAACGGCAGGCCGCTACCTAATCCCCATGCCCCTGACGCGCAGATTGGGCTATCCGGACCCGGCGGCTACTCGCACTGGCGCGACACCCTCCTGTTTTCTACCCCGGACTGCAGCGATCCCCGTACCAATGGCAGGCGCTATGACGCCGCGGTGCCCCGTAGTCCGTCCGGCTTGGGCTATGCACTGGCGTTCCTGGTCTGGGGCGCGTTCGGCTTGGTGTGGTCGGGCGGCTGCGCCGGCGCTGCCGGGAGCGCCGCTTGGTGCCGGATGAGTCGGGGGCTGGCCAAGCGGCTCTTCTTTCCTACCGACCTCACACGGCGTCCACGACTCGCGGTGGCAGCCGCCATCGTACTCCTCGCCTGCTGTTGGGGGCTGTTGGCCTGGGGATGGAGCCAAGGTTGGAGTATCAGTATGAGCGTGGCCGGCTTTTTCCCGGTCAGCGACGCCTTCGGCTATTGGCGCTGCTCCAACGATCTGCTCGATTACGGCCACTTGAACCAGTGGTGCGAGCGTCGCGCCACTTATCCCACGTTGCTTGCCGGTTTGAATCTGCTCGGAGGTCGCCACCTGCTGGTGACGCTGGCGTTGCAGGTCGTGGTCGTCGCCGCGGCCATCTTCACCCTCGTGCGACGCTTCTCGCCGCAGGTGCCCGGCGTTGCGACACTGGCGTGCGCTGTCCTGCTGGTCAAGTACGCGAGCGTCGATCTGTTTGCGTTGACCATGACGGAGAACGCGGGCCTCATTTTCGGTTGTCTGGGCCTCGCCTTGTTGCTGCGTGCGGCCGATGAGCGTTCGCTGACCTGGCTGGCCGCCGGTGCGGCCCTGCTGTCGCTGGCGCTAAACGCCCGGGCCGGCGCCTTTTTTGTCCTGCCCGCCTTGGTGCTGTGGGCCGGTTTGCTGGCGCACGCGAGTCGCCGCCGGGTTTGGCTGTGGGTTGCCGTCACCGTGCTGGCGGTACTCGCGGGCTTTGCGTTGCAGGCGGGGCTGGTGCTGGCGGTCGGCGGCGACCCCGCCGCTTCTCATGGCAACTTCGCTTATACCCTCTATGGCCTATCGGTCGGCGGCAAGGGTTGGTCGCAAGTATGGCTTGACCATCCCGAGGTGCAGGCACTTAACAGTGAGATTTCCCAATCTCATGTTATCTTTGGCCTAGCCTGGGCAAATATCACTCAGCAGCCCGCGCTCTTTTATCAGGGGCTCGCGGCGAATCTGAATGCCTTCGTTGCCGGCGGTACCTCCGGCTTTTACCGCTTGGGTCCCGCGGGCGCGGTCGTGCGGTTCTGCTGGTGGTTTGCGTGGCTCCCGCTGCTCTGGCGACATCGTGATCCGCGCCACCTGTTGATCGCGCTCCTGTCGCTCGGCGTCGCGGCCTCTGCTCCCTTGCTGCTGGGGGACGGCGGTCCCCGGCTATTCGCGGCCACGGTGGGAGTGGATGCCATGCAAGTTGCCGTCGGCATCGGGCTCTTCGCTAGCCTCATCGCGTGGCGCAGCGAGGGCAAGCCGGTGATCGATCAGACGCCAGCGGTGCGGCGCTCGCTCCTGGAGCCGGGCGTTGCGTTACTGGTCCTTGGTATACTGTGCCTGCCGTTCACCCCGTTGGCGCGGCTGGCGGCTGCGCCGCGGGTGTTACTGAACGGCTGCGCCGACGGCCAGCAGGCCGTCATCACCCGGATGAACCGCGGCGGCAATATCGCGCTCAGTTTCGGTGCTGCCGGCCAAACAGCCGATTTTCTGCACGGCGAAGTTGCGCGCGGACCTTTGTTGCACGGGATACCCATGCCGGTTTGGTGGCGTCAGGATGTGCTCTCCTTTGCTGGGCGCACGCTGTTTCATGCCGACCAACGCGGGGTGGGGGATGGGGCAGGGGCTCAGGATTATGATGGTTACTCCGACGAGACACTGGTGCGCTACGATGGGAAACTCGTGGGTCTTTGTCTCGATCGTCGTGACAGCAAGACGCTATTCGGCGCCCCCTATTTAAGACTAAGATCTATTATGGAATTGGAGTAAGCGCGTGACAGATTTCGAGACCTTCCGGCGTGAGTCCGCTGACTACCTGACGACCCGCCGGACTTTTTGGGGCCGGGTCAGCCGCGGCCCCGCATCCTGGGGCGGCTATTACCGGGAGAGGCTGTGCACCGTTTACCGGCACCTGATCCCGGCGGGCGCGCGCGTGCTCGAGATCGGCTGTGGTCGTGGTGAGCTAATCGCGGCGGTCAGGCCGGCCCTGGGTGTGGGCATCGACTTTTCTCCCGAAATGGTCGAGGCGGCGCGCCTGGCGCACCCGGGGCTGCAATTCGTCGTGGCGGATGCCCATACGCTTGCGCTGGAGCCCCACGTCTTTGACTACGTTATCCTCTCCGATATCGTCAATGATCTTTGGGACGTCCAGGCGATGCTCGGGCAGCTGCTTCCGCATTGTGCCGCTCATACCCGTCTATTATTCAATTTCCACAGTCATTTGTGGAGCCTGCCGCTGGCCCTGGCCCGGCGATTGGGAATTGCCACCCCTAATCTCCCGCAAAACTGGCTGACGCGTCACGACGTGGCGAATCTGCTGGAGATCACTGGTTTCGAGCCGTTGCGGGAATGGGAAGAAATCCTCGCCCCGCTGCGCGTGCCGGTCCTCTCCGAGGTGGCTAACCGTTATCTCGCCAAGGTCTTGCCGTTCCGTTGGCTCGACCTGGTCAATCTGATGGTGGCCCGCCCGCTGGGCAAGGCGATACCGCACCACCCGAGCGTGTCGGTGGTCGTGGCGGCGAGAAATGAGTCCGGTCATATCGAAGAACTGATGGCCCGCATCCCGGAGATGGGCGGCGGTACCCAGATTGTATTCGTCGAAGGCAACTCCACGGACGACACCTACGAGGCGATCGGCCGCGCCATCGCCCGTCACCCGGAGCGCAATTGCTGCCTGCTCAAGCAGCCCGGTAAGGGCAAGGGCGATGCGGTGCGTACCGGGTTCGCGGCAGCCACGGGTGACATCCTCATGATCCTTGATGCGGATATCACGGTCCCCCCCGAGGACCTGCCGCGTTTCTATGCCATCATGGCCAATGGCCAGGCGGAGTTCGTCAATGGCGTGCGGCTGGTCTACCCGATGGCAGACGAGGCGATGCGGTTGGCCAATCTGATCGCCAACAAATTTTTCTCCTGGGCCTTCAGTTGGCTCCTCGGTCAACCGATACGCGACACCCTGTGCGGTACCAAGGTCTTGTGGCGGAGCGATTACGAGCGGATTGCCCACAATCGCGCCTATTTCGGTGACTTTGATCCCTTCGGTGATTTCGACCTGCTGTTCGGGGCGGCCCGGCTCAATCTCAAGATCATGGAAGTACCCATACGCTACCGGGCGCGTCGTTATGGGGAGACCAATATCTCCCGCTGGCGCCACGGCGTGCTCCTGCTGCGGATGGTGGCCTTTGCCGCGCGCCGCATCAAATTCGTCTGAGCAGGGGGCACTGCTATGATCGGTAACCTCCTGCAGCATCCGCTCACCCGCGGCCTGTCACTCGATGATCCGCGCACGACCCTGCTGCGGCGTCAGATCATCGCTTCCAAGCCATTCCTGAGGCGCATCTATGCGGAATGGTACGCGGACCTCACCGACGCGGTGGGCGAGCGCCACCGCGTGCTGGAGCTGGGCTCCGGTGCCGGGTTCTTCAAGGAGGTATGCCCGCAGGCGGTGACCAGCGAGATTCTATTGACCCCGGGGGTCGATCTCATTGCCGACGCGTGCGTCCTGCCGTTTGCCGATGCGTCACTCGATGCGATTACGATGACCGACGTCTTTCACCATATCCCGGATGTTGGCGCCTTTCTGACGGAAGCCACCCGCTGCGTAAAGCCGGGCGGCAAACTCGTGATGGTGGAGCCCTGGTATACCCCCTGGTCGGGCTGGGTCTATTCCCATCTCCACCCGGAGCCGTTCGAACCCGCGGCCGGTTGGGAGATTCCGTCCAACGGCCCCCTGTCGGGGGCCAACGGGGCGCTCCCGTGGATTGTCTTCAAGCGGGACGCGGCGCTGTTCGCGCAGCGGTTTCCCCGCTGGCGAATTGCCCGTATCCAGCCCCTGATGCCGTTCGCGTATTTGCTGTCGGGTGGGGTTTCCCTTCGCGCGCTGGTGCCCGGTTGGCTGTATCCTGGTGTGCGTTTCATGGAGTCGCACCTGCGACAGGAGCGGTGGGCGATGTTTGCCTTCATTGAATTGGAACTTGGCGAATGACTAAGCGGCGATGGGCCATCAGGACCTCCATCCTGGTCAGTTTTGCTTTGAGCGGGTTGTTTTTGTGGTTGGCATTCCGGCAAGTCGATCTCGACGGACTGATCCGGACCTTCGCCGCCATTGAATTGACCCCGGTGTTGCTGAGCGCGGTTGCCTTGGCGGGTAGCATGGTCCTGCGCGCGGTGCGCTGGCGGCTGATCGCCGGCCTGCCGCGGGATCGGCACCGGCTGTTCGCACGGGCGACCTACCTTGGGGTACTCGTCAACCTGCTTCTCCCCGGTCGGGTTGGTGAGTTTGTGCGGGTCGTTACGCTGGCGCGGCTCGCTGGTTCGCCGCTCTCCCTGCCGCTGGCCAGTGCGGTGATCGACCGGCTGGTTGATGTCTTGGTTCTGCTCGTTTGCGCCGGCGGTCTCTATTTCGCACTGCCGCTCGACCGCGCGCTGGATGAATGGCTGGTCTATCTGTTGATCGGCAGTGCGGTGCTCGCCGCCGGGTTGCTGTTTTTCGTGAAAGGTGCCAGGTTCTGGGAGGAGCGTGTGGCCGCCTTGACGCAACGGTGGCTGAAGCGCTGGTCACTGCGTCCGGATGTATTTTTGTCCGAGTTGCGGCACGAGCTCCATGAGTTACTGCACGGTTGGATGAGCCTGGAGGTCGTGGCGGTCGCGCTCGGCATCTTGGCCTGCGACTATCTGGCCGTCGCCTCGCTCTTCCTCGCCTTCGCTATCCCGCTCTCCCTCGCCGCACCGCTGCTGGTCCTGGTCTGCCTGGCGGCCGGGTCGGCACTGCCATCGGCGCCTGGCTATGTCGGCATCTACCAGGTCGCGGCCGTCGTGGCGCTCGCCTTCTTCGCGCAGCCGGCGGAGCCCGCCATTGCCCTGGCGACCGTCCTGCAGTTGCTGACCCTGGTGGTTGCCCTGCTGATGAACGGCCGCGGCGCCATTGGCTTGGTCCGGCAGGCGCGGGCGCTCGCCCCGGACGTCTGCGCGGATGCGTCCACGGCCCTGACAGATAGCGGGCGGGCCTGAGGTGTGTCAGGCGATTGACGGACACGGCCACCGGGCGGCGGTCTGCCAATTCCTGCAAATCGCCTGAGTACCGCGATCAGCCCGATGCCGGACCCGTCGCTACCCTGCCTGGTCCGCCGCCGTAGGTCCGCAGGGTCTCGGATATCATCCGATCCAGGCTAAAGCGTTCGGTGACGAACGCGGGCCCGGCGTCGGCGAGCCGTCGTCGCAGTGTGTCGTTATCCAATAGCGACAACAGGGCCGCCGCGAGTGCGTCGGCGTTTGGTTGCTCAACGAACAGCCCGCTCACGCCATGGCGCAGGGCCTCCCGGGCGCCGCCCCCCCCGCAAACGACCACGGGCGTGCCGACCGCCTGTGCCTCAATGACCACATTGGGCGTACCCTCCCAGCGGGAGGTGAGCAATAACAGATCAAACGCGGAGAGTGCAGCCATACTCTCCTTGGTCGGTGGGGCCAGGCGGACCCGGTCTGCCAGGCCCGCCCGGGCGAGTTTTGCCTCCAAGTCGGACTGCAAGGGGCCGGCACCGAATAGCAAGCCATAGATGTCGTCGCGCTGGGTGGTGAGCTGCATCAGGGTATCGACCCATAAGGCAGGACGCTTTTCCGCGGACAGACGGAACATCCCGCCGACCAATTGGGCACCCGCGGGGATGCCGTGGCGTCGCCTCAATTCCGCAATGTCCCCGGGTCCGGCGGCCGTCACCCCGGCGCTGTCGATCCCATTATAAATGACAGTGAAGCGGGTCGCGTCGAGCCCCAGCCAGGCCGCGTAGTCGGCCGCTCCGCCGTGGCTGTTATTGAGGTAGACCGCCTCCGCACGGGTCGCCATTGCCCGGTAGGCGGGTCGCATGTATGGCTGCATGATGTAAGGGAAATGGATTGGGCTGACGTTGCGACCGGACAGCAGCACCCGCGGCACGCCTGCCATGAGTGCGGCCAAGCCGGCGCACACACAGCTGTGGTCCAGCCAGGCATGCACGACGGCGGGGCGTAATTCGCGAAAGGCGATATAGAGGTTCGCGACCTCCTGGCCGATCTCGGGAGGTAACCGCTGAAACAGCGGCCGCAGCTGTTGCATCAGGCGCGCGACCGGCTGGGAGTCATAGCGCTCCCAAGCCTCCGCGGTGCTCATTGGTCCCTGAATTTCGGCCACGTCAGCACCGGCGTCGACCAGTTTATCGTAAAAAAAATCGTTGCCCGGCGGTGAAAATAGATGTGAGACGATGATCCTGATGTCGGTAACGCCGCGCCCGCGCAGGCCGAGCACGGTGTTTAGGATCTGGCGCTCCGCGCCACCGGCGACCAGCGTCGGGCAGGCCATGATGACGCGGTTGGGGACGGTCGCGCTCGGGCTGGGGAACGGGTGACGGGGCACGCCCAATAACCGCGTGAAGCGATGGCGGGCAATGCCTTCAAACAGGTTCGCGCTGCCCGGCAGTGACGCCCCGATACGTGCCACGAGCTTGCTGCGCAGCTTGGCCGTTGCCATGAAGGCGAGTGGCCGCGAGCCCCAGCGGTCGAGGTCCCAGTACACCAGGTGTCCGACGCCGCGCCTCAGTGCGCTGCCGATCATACGGGCGGTGATGCAGTCACGGCCGCCGACATAGACGACGCGCCGGGCGGTGCGTGGCGGCAGGCGCCAGGAGAAATCCAGTGGTAAGAATTCACCGACCCGCTCCGCCGCCAGCCCAGCGGCCAAGGGCGGTGTGAGCACCACGCTGAGCACCCCGGGCCTCATCAGCAGTGCGTGGACCGCCGCCGCCGGCAGCGCAAATGGGATTGCCAAGGTGAGGTCGCCGTCGCCCTGTGCAGCGCACCAAGCCAGGACGGCCGCGATGCGGGGGTCGACCGTGTCTGCATCACCGACGGGGGCCATTAGAGTACCTGCGTTCGTTGGCAACATCATTCCCCGTCAATCTCGATGCAAGGCGCGTTTCGTGTCAGCCGACGGCCGCTATTGCGTGACGCCGACCAAACCCGCGGAGGCTACCATAAAGGGGGCGCGGCTGTCATTGTCGTGTCGGCGTTTTCGCCGGTCATCAGACAGCAGGGTCCGGCAGCTCACCGAACAAGGCGCGGATCACGGCCGGCCCCTGAATCTCGGGAACATAGCGCTGCAATGCCTGCGCGGCGGCTGCCATTGCCATGTCGGGATAACTGTCCAAGCGCGCGATGGCGAGGGCGAGCGTCTGTTGCCAGTGATGGGCCGGGGATATGAAACCGGTTTCTCCGTCCCGGATGGCACGCCGCAGAGTGAAGGTCGGAGAGGCGATACTGAGGGTGCCGACGGCCGCCGCCTCGAACACCTTCAATTCGGACTTGCAGTTGGTAAAGGCATTGTCCTGCAGCGGCACCACATTGATTTCAACCTGACCGATCAGCCGCTGGAGATTGAGTATGTTTTGCATCGGAAAGACCTCGACCCGATCGCCGAAGCAGGTAAACCGCTCGTCGATCTCCAAAAACCCGACAATCCGCAGGATAATGCGTGGATCGGCGTCCATGAGACCTGATATGGCGTCCGCCATAACGGCGAAGTCGCGACGATGGGTAGCTGAACCGCTAAAATAGCCCACATGGATGCGCCCATCGCGTGCAAAACCCGCGGATCGCTTATTGTCGAGAATGCGCGCGGAGCGCTCCAGTTGCGCGCGATTCATGAAATTTGGGACGATGGCGGTCGGCAGATCGCAAAAGTCGCGGACGCGCTCCGCGAGATATTCATTGGTCAGGATGGCCCCGTCGCATAGCCGCAGCAAGGCGCCATAACGGCCCTGATCGGCAAACCAATAATCCAGGTCCGAATCGCCGGTGGCGTTTCCTAGGTGATTCAATATCAAATGAACATAGCGACTATCGAACACCAGGTCGTCGATATCGAACAACACCCGCCGTCCCCGGGCGTGCGCCCGCGCGACCAATTGCGCAAAATCGACGGAGTATTTGGCGTGGCAGATCACAATGACGTCGGCCCGTGCGATGATCGCCTCACGGTGGCACAGTTCATCCCGCGAAAACCAACTCGCGCCCACGTCAAGACCCGTCGTCGCCAGTGCCTCGAGCATGTTCAGGACGCGATAGCGGAAGGTGCCCATATTAGGGTGCGGATAGAAATAGGCGACATGGCGAGACCCCTCGCCGAGTCGCGCCAGCCGCTCCGAAAATGACGCTGTCCACGGATCACGGTAATCGCTGGCTGCGATATTCGTCAAGAACATATGTCAGTATCCAGCCAGGACGTCAAGTACCGGCGCAAAGGTCGCTTCCCAATCCCCGTCGATGCGCGCCGCCAGGTAGTTGGAGAGACGTGTTGATTCATTTTTCGCCAATTGGCTCGCCCGCCCCAGGGCCGCGACCAGCGCGTCCACCGACGGCGCCACGCACAGGATGTTGGCGCAATAGGCGTCAAGGCAGTGCCTGGTTTCATGCTGATTGGTGACAACGACAGCGCCGCTGGCTGCGAGCTCCAGCGGGGTATAGCCCGGGTGCGGGGTACAACTTAATGACAGTCCGACGTCCGTTTGCCGAATCAAAGCCGTATCGTCCCGCCATGACAATGAGTCAGCGATCTTCGGTACTATGCCGCGCGGCAGTTCTATCCTGGTAATAGCCTTTCCAACGACATAGCAATCCCATTCAGTCTCGGGAAAGAAGCCGCTCTGTATCGCGCCCGCCATCGCCTCGAGTCCCCGTAACAACAGATTGCGTGGATGGTTGGGGCGCACGTAGAACACGAGTCGCAGTTTGCGGTCCGGGGCTTTGGACTCCCTATAGTAAATGGTGCGCGCAAAGGCCGGCTCGAAAGCGACGCCGTTGGCGGCCACTCCGGTCATTCCCCCGGCTACCAGATAATTGCGTAGCGCGGCCGTGTTGACGACAAAGCGGGGCCGGGTATCGCACAAGATCTCACGACACCGAAGCTGCAGTTCCCCCGCGGGGTGAAATACGCGTTCATCGTCCTGCACCAAGTAAATGATGCGTGACGGATCGAAGCTCTTCAGCGCGGTCCAGGTGGTCTGCCAGGATGTGGTCAATAGCAGTTCACGGTCCGTCACGCCAAGTTCACGGGCACCTGTGTCGGTTGGCGCGTAGTCAAAGTCGATATTGTCGGAGTAGTCAAGGCCGTGTGCTGCCAAGACGGCACCAAAACTCGCCGGTTCGGGCGGCGCGCGCCGGGTGACCCAGCGCAACCGCAGCCCCTGGTGCCTTGCCAGCGCGACCGCGAACAGGATCGCCGTGGCCTCTCCACCGAAGTGACTCCCGGCGTCGAGCGAGTCGGTCAAGACGGTCAGCCGTCCCGCCGAGGCCAAACCTGGCTCAGGATAGGTCACGAGTGGTACCAGATCCGGTAAGGAACTGGCAAAAAGACCTTCTACGGACGGATCGCTTCGGGAGTCGCGAAGCAACCGTCGTGCGGATTCCTCCGGGGTCGGCGACGCCTCCGTGTGCCGCCACGGCATCAGCCGGGAGGGATTGAGTTGGCCCAGACGGGTGAGATATTCCGGGTCGCGACGCCAGACGCCGGCCGCGATGCGCAGAGGTCTCGTGAGCCACCAGGAAAACGACCCTCTCATCTCAGAACTCCTTGCCCAAAGTTGATCAATTTTCGGCGGTGGCCGCGTATCAGTCAAATACGACCGCGCCATCGTGCAATCATGCGTCGGACCGGGAGCAATGCCGTCAGTGCTGAACGTATCGGATGCAGGTTTTGCGGTCGTGCCGCGAGGCGGGATGCCAGCCGGTCGATCCGCCGCATTACCGCACCGACACTCGGGGTGATCGAATCGTCGAGCAGCCAATCGGCCTGTTCACGCAACTCGCGGACAATGCCGTAGAGTAGGTCCATCCGCCGCGCCTCGCACTCCTGTGGCGAGGTGAACTGCCGGCGGCCGCGGCGCAGATGCGCGGTAAACTCAGTGCTCGGTTGCGGTGCTATCCAGTCAACCCGCCAGTCCGCTGCCCCGAGCTCGCCCAGTTCGAGGATCAGCAGTTCAAAGCTCGAGGGCGTAAACTGCCAGGCGTGGCAATCGACATAGTGGGCAGCGGGCGCATCACTCCAGCCATCAAAAGCTGCCTTGGCTTCCCCGAGCCTCGTGGCGAGCTGCAGATGGGATAGTTTTTCCCGTCCCCAGCCGGGTCGGCCACAATCGAAGGCAGAGTACGCGTGGTGATCGAACAACCGCTCCGGCAAATGACGCTGCGCCCGCGCGCGATGGGCGGCCAGCGCTTGCCCGGTGGTGCTGACGGGCCGGAAGAGATCGAAGCACCAACGCTTATCGGGTACGGCGAGTGCGAGCACACCATGCTCCGGGTCAAGTAACCTTGCCGCCGAGTCGAGAAAGCGAACCACGTCCGGCAGGTGCTCTATGACATGGCTGGCAATCAGCCAGCCGTAGCTGCCCTGTGCCGCGGCGGGAAAGGCGTCGTGCAGTGCGCCCTCTGACCAGATGATGTCGACGTCCTGAATTTGCGAGGGATCGACATTCTGATGGCCGGCGTATTTCGCGACCAACGCGTCCCGTGATGCGTGATCCACCACGGTGGTCATCCAACCCGCGGCCTTGGGCGTCAATGGCGAGTGCAGTGGTCCGATCTCAATAATCCGATCGGTCTTCGTCAGCCCGCAAAGAAGTTGCTGGTTGCGCTTACTCATGGTCCTGGTCTCGTGCCGCCGCAACGGCGGGCACGGGTTGATCGCGGCGGTACGGCTCCGGTTCCCCATGGCGTCGGTGCTTGCTGGCGGTCACTCCGCTGGTCGGCTGGAGCATGGCTGCTGCGCCTCGGTGATCGTCGGCGAGCGGCTCGCCGTCCACCGCTACTCCCACCAAGCCACGCTCGGCGATCCGGTAGAGGAATTCATATTCCTCGCGGCCGTCACGGGCGTCGTGGTAGCCGCCGAGTAGCGCCCAAATCGCACGGGAAACCAGGGCCAAGCCATCCTTGTGGTGGCCCGCGACGACGCCTAACGGGCCAAAAGACAGCCCCTCCAACGTGGGGCCGCAGCGGTGAGGCAATCCAGTGGCATAGGCTGCGCGGGCCGCGCGGATCGCCTCCAGGCACCGCGTGAGGCCGTCCGGGCGCAGCCGATTGTGCGCGTCGAGTGGCATAACGTACAGTGTCTGGGCGGCGGAAAAGCCGACATTGCGGGTCGATCCGTGGCCGGACGTCGTGCGGTTGCGCAGCAGCAGCACCCGGTTGAACCGGGCCGCGTTGCACTCGGTCCACCGGCGTGCGATGTCAAGGCCATCGTCGGTTGAGGCGTCATCGACCACGATGAGGTCGAGCCCCGGCAAAGTGAGCGCCGCAACGGAGTTGAGATTGCCTTCGACGAAGTCCGCATCGTTGTAAAGGGGCACGACCACGGTGACCGCGGCTTGGTTCAGACGATCACAAGCAAAGATGATGTCGTGCTCCGGCAGGGCAGGAGGCGTTGCCGGCAGCCTTACCTCCGCGTGGTCGTGAACGTAAGCCCGGGCGGCGGCGCGCCCACCACGGAGGTGATCAAGCATCGAAGACATCAGTTCCGCCCGCCGCTCCGGTCCGAAGGTCCAGAGCACATCCAGTGTCGCCGCCTTGCTCATACGCTCACGCAGTACCCGATCGTCGAGCAGCTGGGTCAGGGCAGATTGCCACTGCGCCGGAGTCTCAGCCAAGAAACCGGTCTCCCCGGGGCGGATGGCCCGACGGAACGGGCCGGTGGGTGAGGCGACCGTACAGACACCGCACAGTGCGGCCTCGAAAAACTTGAGTTCGCTCTTCGCCTCACAGAACGGGTTGCCGATCTCCAGCGGCGCCAGATTGACGTCGAAACGTGCAACCTCATCCGGTAACTGGTCGAGCGGCACGCGAGCCCGCCACTCTATCTGATCCCCGAGCTCGGAGAGCACCCGGAACTCCTTGACGTCCAACAGTGGCCGTTGCCCCGCATCAGCAAAGAGCACGAGCCGCGCCTCCGGGCGTGCCGACAATACCGCCGCGACTGCATCGGCACAAAGCGCGAAGTCGCGTTGATGGGTGACTGTGCCGCCGGCATAGCCAATGCGTAATAGGCCGTCACTCGGGGCCACCGTGCGGCGGCGGACGGCGAGCGAGGAACCGCTGAGTGTCGCCTCATCGAAGCCGTTTGGCAGCACCAATACGGGCCGATGGGCGTGCCGCACATGCGTTGCCAACTCGTGCGTCGTCACCGTGACCAGATCGGCCTGTAACATGGTCCGTCGCAGTCGGACGAAATACTCCTGTACCGCCGACTCGGCCTTCCCCTCACTACGGATACCGTCGACGATGTCGCTGCGTGCGAGGGTGGGATCGAAAATGAGATCATCTACATCAAAGACGATTCGCGCTGCGGCCCGGCGGCCCGTCTCAATGACCGCGGCGACCTGATCAGACCAAGCCACGCGCCAGATCACGATGACCTGAGCCGCGGCAATTTCGGCCATGCGCTCTTCACTGTCCTCAATGCGTATCACGACGACCGCAGCGCCGACCGCCGACGCCGACTCGGCATAGCGCACGACCCGGTATTGGTGCCCAGGTGTCTGCGACTCGCCGCTGATGTAAACCACCCGCAGCCCTCCCGATGCAGGGGCAATAAGCGGTGACGCAACGGCAGACACGGTGCGGGTCGACGCGCCGTGCCGGCGGTCCCACATCTGCCGCAGTTGAATCCAATACCGAGCCTCGCCACGGAGCACACCAAGCGCGACCCGCAGCGGGCGCGTGATTCGCCAGAACACCGAGGCCGCCATCGCGTCACGCTCCGCTGCCGCAGCAGCCAGGACTGAGATTCTCTTGTCACGCTCGGCTAATGCGTTACAGAGCGCCGCCGCCTCCCTATCCCGCTCTCCAAGCGCCAGATGGTGGAGCGCGACCGCCTCGCGCAGTTGGCGAACGGCATACCGTTGGGCCACCTCCGCGCCCCTAGCGCTGAAATACTCGACGATGATCTTCCTTTCAGACGTCCCGGCACTGAGCCACTCCGGGGCAGCGCCCCCCTCTGCCTTCTTGAGTTGCAGTACGCCGAGCCCCTGCGCGTGGACAAACTCGAGGTTCAGTGGATAGCGTCGGGCCAGTTCCTCCCACAATCGCCAAACACCGAACCCGCGTTCCCGCACGTTGGTATCATGCAATAGCACCACTGCCGGCGCCCTGAGCTTCGGAAGCCAGTTTTCGAATTGCTGCTTGACTTCCTCATAGCCAGGGCAACCAACAATATGCAAAAGATCGATTGACCCATCGGAAAAATAGTTTAACGCTTCGTCAGGTGCCATGCGCAGCAGGCGCGAAATATCCGCGTAGCGATCTTCGTTGTGTCGATGTGCCTCGAAAAAAACGCTTTCTGCGCAATATCCGGCGGGTGCCGTGCCGGCCAAAGGGGGAACCGCAAAGCATTTCGTCTGGAGGCTGGCCGCCTTTACCGCCCGACAAAAGTTGAAATAGGAACTGCCATCCGTGGTTCCAAGTTCGACCAACACCGCCGGCTTCAGTGACCGAACCAGCCACATTGCAAAGGGTGCGTGCCCGACCCAAGGGGTCGGAAACCCAGTCAGGTCAGGTCCGACGACTGAAGCGCGAACGATAGACTGGTAGTCCATTACGTGAGTATGACCTGATAGCCAATAACAAACCGCCGTCGGTCTTTCATCGTTACTGCTCCCCACCCAGGCTTGCGCCGGACTGCTACCATTAACTTGACAATGTACATGCGCCACTGTTCGACCGGCACCGCTGGTCGCCGAGAATTCCCAGTTACATGAGTACCCTGGTGCTGCCAAAAACTATATCATCTGGGCGACCTATTCAGCCAATGCCAGTACCTTTCACAGCCGGTGTGCAACGAAACCTGAGGTACCCAGTGCAGCGCGTTGCGAGCCTTGGCGATATCCAACACGACATTCTTTACATCGAATCCGCGTGCCGGCAAGTATTGCACTACCGGGGCCGTGCCGGTAACTTCCGAGACGACTGTCAGAATGTCGTTTACCGACGCACCGTGACCGCTGCCGATATTAAATGTGCCGGTGAGATCGTGGCGCACTGCTTCGACAATGAAGGATACCAGGTCGCTAACATAGAGATAGTCACGGACGGCTGCTCCGTCACCCCAAATCCTGATCGGATCGCCGTCAAGGATCCGCTGGAAAAAAGTCGAAATGACGCCTTGAACCCCAAGATGACTTTGGCGTGGGCCATAAGGATTGGAGACCCGCAGCACCAGCGGCCGAAAGCCAAACAATGCGCCGAACATTGCGATGTAGTGCTCGATTGCGACCTTCACAATGCCGTAAGACGAGAGTGGGTTGAGTCGGTGATCCTCGGGAATCGGAACCGTCCGGGTATTACCATAGACGGTTCCGCCTGATGAGAGGAACAGCAGCCGGGAAACCCCGGCATCTCTCATCTGTTGAAGTAATCTGACGGTTCCCGTCAGATTGCCCTCAATGTCCCCGACAGGGTCGAGGTTTGCTGTGCCAGGGACGGTGGTGCTGATCAGGTGGATCACCAGATCAATATCGGCCAATGACTCCGCTACGGCGGCAATATCAACAAAGTCCGCGTAACGGTAGTCTACGCCGTGGACGGGATCCGCACGCAGGCTTCCAAACCGGTCGAGAACGCGTACGCGCGCGCCCGTCGCTGCCAGTGCTTCGGTCAAATGCGAACCGATGAACCCGTTGCCGCCAAGAATTAAAATCCGCTTGTCCATAGAGCCCTACCTCGTTACACCGGGAATGTTAGTCAGCGCGATCCGATATCCCGCTTTCTTCGCTACAGTTGGAAGCAGTCGCTCGATAGCATGTAGGACAGTTCCATCGTAAGGGAGCGGCTCCTCGGGGTAGTCTTCCCACTCGAACCGCAAATCCAGCAAGGGCCGGAGCGCCTTAGTCTTAGCCCAGAACATAGTGCCAACAGGAAACCAGAAATGGCCCCCCGGCAATTCTTCAATGCCGAGCCGTTCAGCCAGGTCTGAGGCGATCGACCTGTTATCGGTCCATCCCACGGTGTTGGGGTCATCCGGGAAGACGAGTCCCAAACCGTCATCGGCGGCCAATATTGCTATGATTTTCGCTGCCATCGGATGACTACCGCCCAACAGGTTTTCGAGCAAAAAGTCAAACCACTGCCGGCCTACTCGCACATCTTCAATATCAGCCGTTTTCTTGGTATGAATATGACCGATCAGGTCGTACTTAGCAACAATCTCGGCACCAAACTCGGTCAGCAAGGGTCCAATGTCGCGCCCGCGGTTTGGGACGACCCTGATCTCCTGCCGTCTGCCGCTGCGGCGGCTCAGTAAAAGGCGCACGCGGTCGGCTATTGCCTGCGATGGAACGCTAATTAATAAGTCCAGGTCAAGGTCTTGGTCGTCCAGCCGCGACCTAATATCCGGGACCAGATCGGCATAAAAGGCATGGATGTGCAGCGCGACGCGCAATTGCCTTTTCGGTATATCGTAGGGCGATGATGGGGAAATGACATCACAAAGCCAAGGTCCAGTTGGCTTGCCGGCCTGAAGAAAATCGACGAGTGGATTTCGGTGTTCCGTCGACGCCGAGTGCGCGTCCCGATAAATGCCTGGATGAAAACCGGGGAAAGGCTTTCGCATGCCTATACCACTGGCACATGATCGCACAAAGGTGCGAGTTGCATCTTGGCGCGTGACCTGGGCCATTGGGGGGGAGGCAAAATCAACTCGCAAAACGCCCGCATCTTCTATTAGCGCACAATCTTGCCTCTCAATCTCCTGTTGAGCTGCGCATTGAAGTGCCAACCGTTCAAGGCTTGCAACGTACCGCTCCATGTCGAACAGCCGCGATCCGAGTGTGTTGAGTTCGCTTCCGATCCGCATGCGCAGTTCCGGCTTATCAATAAAGTCGACCAAGCGTTGTGCCGCCTGTTCAATATCAAGATATGGAGCCACACAGGCATCCCCAAGGCCGTTGTCTTTTAACATATCGGCAATTCCGGTGGTGCGGTCAAAACAGACGACAGGCAGTTGGTAATGGGCGGCATCAATGACAACATTCGGAAGTGCATCCAGCCGCGAACTGAGGAAAAGCACGTCCGCCAATTCATATGCCAAATCGATGTGAGCAAATTCACCAGCGAAAGCTGCAAGTCCGGTGAGGCCAGCCCTCTGTAACTGATCCCTAAGGTAGATCGAGTAGTCCAGATCCTTGATGGGGTCAAAGCCATAGCCGATCCAGACGAAATAGAACGGATTGCTCGGATGCCGCGCCGCTACGCGAGCGGCGCAGGAAAGAAACAGGTCTACACCCTTACGGAAATTGACAGAGCCTGCGCCCAACACGACAACGGCGTTACTTGGTAGCGAAGATGGCCGCAGTGCCCGACGCGCTCTGCGAACTTCCCGCTCATACTCCAATTGTGAACAGTCGGGTTGCGGCACGAGTGACCGTCCTTGGGGTAAGACTACCGCGTGCAGTTCACGAAGGCCAGGACATTCCTCCCGCGCGCTCTCGCGGACGATGGCCGCCGAAAACACCATCTCGCTTGCCCAAAAGGCGGCTTCGGAAAATCCCTGTACGGGCACTGTGTAAGACGCAAACTCGTGGATGAGCGACAGCGTCGGTACAAAAAATTGCGCTAAACTCGGAAGCACGACCCTGGACCTAATGCT
>CAILVI010000556.1 GCA_903837595.1 uncultured Thiodictyon sp. | reverse complement strand
CGGGTCCAGCTCAAGATCGACGCCGAATTTCCCGCCTTCACCCAGCACTTCCTGGAGATGGTCTATCCGCACTACCTGGCGCCCACCCCCTCAATGGCGGTGGTGGAGCTGCAGCCGGACCTGGACCAGGGTGCGCTCGCCGAGGGCTTCGACATCCCCCGCGACACGGTATTGCGCGGCGCCCTGGCCAAAGACGCACAAACCGCGTGCGAGTACCGCACCGCCCATCCGGTGCGGCTCTGGCCGATGGAACTGACTGCGGCCGAGTATTTCAGTCATACGGGGCCGGTTGCCCGGTCGGACCTACCGGCACTCAAGCGCAGTAAGGCAGGGATTCGGCTGCGCCTGCGCACCACGGCCAATCTGACCTTCGCCCAACTCGCCCCGGGCCACCCGGAGCGATTCCAACTGGTGCTATTCCTGCAGGGCGCAGACCAATTGCCCTTTGAGATCTATGCGCGGCTCTTGGGCGACACGGTCGCCGTTCTGGTTCAGCCCACCGCGCGGCCCGTGCCCTGGATCGAAACGCTGCCGGCCGCCGCACTGCGGCCACTGGGCTTCGAGCAAGATGAGGCGCTGCTGCCCTATGCCCCCGCATCCTTCCAGGGCTATCGCAACCTCCACGAGTATTTCGCCTTTCCGCATCGGTACCTCTTCCTCGCCATCGACGGCCTGGGAACGGTCTTACAGCGCATTGCCGCCACCGAGGTCGACCTGATCCTGCTCCTGGGCCAGCCGGCACCGGCCCTGGAGCGGGTGCTCGACGCGGCCAACTTCGGCCTGCACTGTTGCCCGGCAATCAACCTCTTTCCCAAGCGCTTCGACCGCATCCACCTGAATGCGACCGGCCCCGAATATCACCTGATCCCGGACCGCACCCGCCCGCTGGACTTCGAGGTCTACCGGGTCGACAGCGTGACAGGCTTCGGGACCAACACCACGGAGGCACGCGAGTTCCGCCCCTTCTACGCCCCCGCCAACCTGGACCCGGGGGGCGACAAACCCGCCTATTACAGCGTCCATCGCCTGCCGCGGCGCCTGTCATCGCGCCAGCAGCGCCAAGGGGCACGCTCCAGCTATGTGGGCAGCGAGGTCTTCGTCAATCTGGCCGACACGGCTGCGGCCCCCTGGGCCGCCGAGTTGCGACAGCTGGGGGTGAGCGGATTGTGCACCAATCGCGACCTGCCGCTGCACATGCCGGTCGGGACCGGCCAGACCGACTTCACGCTGGAATCCGGGGCGCCGGTGCGCGGCGTACGCGTACGCAGCGGACCGACCCCGCCACGCCCCTCCCACGCCCATGGGGACACCGCCTGGCGCCTGATCAGCCACCTCTCACTCAACTATCTGTCGATTGCCGACAGCGACGGCGGCCAAGGTGCGGAGGCGCTGAGGGAACTGCTAGGGCTCTACGGGGATCTGACCGACGCCGACGTGCGCAAACAAATCGAAGGCGTCCGGCAGGTGTCGTCGCGCCCCATCGTGCGGCGGATGCCTGGGGTGCGCCCCGTCACCTATGGCCGGGGACTGGAGATCACGTTGCAGTGCGACGAGACGGCCTTCGAGGGCACCGGCGCCTTCCTGCTGGGTGCCGTGTTGGCGCGGTTTTTTGCCCGCTACTGCACCATCAACGCCTTCACTGAGACCGTGTTAAGAACCGGCCGCGGGGAGATCATGCGATGGCCAGCGACCATCGGCTGCCGCCCGGCCCTGTGACGGCGCCCGCCACATCGGTCGCCGACCGGGAGCGCGCGCGCGCCGCCTTATTCGCCGAACTCACCGCGGCCCCCTGGGACTTCGGGTTCTTGCAGACGCTGCGCCGGCTCGACTGCCTGCAACCGGGACTTCCGCGCATCGGCGCGACGGTCCGACCCGCCGACGACCCGGTACGCCTCGGCCAGCGGCCGTCGATGCGCTTCGCCCCGGCGGAGTTGGCCACCCTGCAGCAGTCAGTGGCCGGGCGCGCGCCACGCCTGCAGGTCTATTTCCTCGGCCTGCTTGGACCGAACGGCGCCCTGCCCCTGCATCTGACTGAATACGCGCGGGAACGCGAGCGCGACGACGGGGACACGACCTTCGCGCGTTTTCTGGACATCTTCCATCACCGGATGCTCTCCCTGCTCTACCGGGCCTGGGCCCAGGCGCAACCGGCGGTCAGTTTCGACCGCCCGGACCAGGACCGGTTCGGCACCTATCTCGCGAGTCTCAGCGGCAACGCCATGTCGGCCTTCCAGGCCCGCGATGCCATGCCGGATCTGGCCAAACGCCATTATGCCGGCCATCTTTCCTGCCAGACCCGCCATCCGGAGGGGCTCGGCTCCATCCTGCGGCACCTGCTGGCCTTGCCGGTGCGCATTGAGGAGTTCGTCGGACGCTGGCTGGTGCTGCCCCCGGACTGCCGACTACGTCTGGGGGAGACTCCAGAAACCGGAGCCCTAGGCATGACGACGACGCTGGGCGCCCGGGTCTGGAATCACCAGTCTAAATTCCGCGTGCGCATCGGCCCGGTCCGACTCACCGATTACCTGAGCCTGCTGCCCGGTAACGCGACCCTGGCACGGGTGAAATCGACGGTCCGCAACTATACGGGCGACGCGCTCGAGTGGGACCTGAGCCCGGTGCTGGCCGCCGCCGAGGTCCCGCGGTTGCGCTTGGGTGCGGGCCAGCGACTGGGCTGGACCACCTGGCTCGCGAGCGGAGCGTTGGGGCGGGATGGGGATGATCTGAAGCTCGACCCGAACCGCGAGCGGCCCGAGGCCAGGCGCGGCGCTGACCAGGTCGGCACAGTGCCGTAGCCTCAAGGCCTTACAGACAGCGATTCTGCTATACCGACCGATACCCGGACTAACGTCCAACACCAGTGCCCAGGAGCCCGCCCATGACCGAGATCAGCCGCACCGCCCTCTTCGGCAAGCTCAATCCGCTCGCCTATAAGGCCATCGAGAGCGCCACCGTCTTCTGCAAGATGCGCGGCAATCCCTATGTGGAACTGGTGCATTGGTTCAATCAGATACTCCAGCTCCAGGACTCGGACCTGCACCGCATCATCCGCCGCTTCCAACTCGACCCGGCGGGGCTGGCGCGCGACTTCACCGAGGCCCTGGACCGACTACCGCGCGGCTCGCGCTCCATCTCTGACCTCTCCTCCGACGTCGAGGAGGTGGTGGAACGCGCCTGGACCTACAGCACGCTGCTCTTCGGCGAGTCCCAGGTGCGCACCGGACACCTGCTGGTGGGTATCGTGAAGACCAAGGGCCTGCGCACCGGGTTGCTCGGCATCTCCCGCCAATTCGACAAGATTAAGATCGACGATCTCACCGACGGCTTCGCCGCGATCGTCTCCGGCTCCCCGGAGGAGCGCATGACGGCGACCGATGGCTTCCACCTGGGCGGCGGCGCGGCCCCGGGGGAGGCGAGCGACGCCATGGCCCCGGCCCAGATGGGCAAGCAGGAGGCGCTCAAGCAGTTCTCAGTGGACCTGACCGAGCGCGCCCGAAAGGGGGAACTCGACCCCATCGTCGGGCGCGACGATGAGATCCGCCAGTTGATTGACATCCTCATGCGCCGCCGCCAGAACAATCCCATCCTCACCGGCGAGGCCGGCGTCGGCAAGACCGCCGTGGTCGAAGGCTTTGCCCTGCGCATCGCCGCCGGGGACGTGCCCCCGCCGCTCAAAGAGGTGTCGCTGCGCACGCTCGACGTCGGCCTGCTCCAGGCCGGTGCCAGCATGAAGGGCGAGTTCGAGAACCGGCTGCGCCAGGTGATCGAGGAGGTCCAGGCGTCACCCAAGCCCATCATCCTCTTCATCGACGAGGCCCATACCCTGATCGGCGCCGGCGGCAGCGCCGGCACCGGCGACGCCGCCAACCTGCTCAAGCCCGCGCTCGCCCGCGGGACCCTGCGCACGGTCGCCGCCACCACCTGGGCCGAATACAAGAAATATATCGAGAAGGACCCGGCACTGACCCGCCGCTTCCAGGTCGTGCAGGTGGATGAGCCGAGCGAGGAGAAGGCGATCCTCATGCTGCGGGGCATCGCCTCGACGCTGGAGAACCACCACAAGGTCCAACTCTTGGACGAGGGCCTGGAGGCGGCGGTGCGCCTCTCCCACCGCTACATCCCCGCCCGCCAGCTCCCGGACAAGGCGGTGAGCCTGCTCGATACCGCCTGCGCGCGGGTCGCCATCAGCCAGTCGTCCGAGCCGGCCGAGGTGGAGGACTGCCGGCGCCGGATCGAGGCACTGACGACTGAGCTCGGCATCATCGGCCGCGAGTCCGCGGTGGGCGTCGACACCGCCGAGCGCGAGCGCGCGGCCAGCGAGCAGATCGCCGCCGAACGGGAGCGGCTGGTGGGACTCACCGCCCGCTGGGACGCGGAAAAGGGGGTCGTGGCGCAGATCCTGGACCTGCGAGCACAACTGCGCGGCAACGCCGCACCGGTGGAAGGGACCGGGAGCGCGCTGGAGCAGGCCGCCGACCAAATCGCCCCCGCCCCCCTGGTGGGGGAGGGTCGGGGAGGGGGGGAGCCCGCCGCACCTGCCCTGACCGACGCCGAGCGCGCCGCCACCCTGGAGAAGCTGCGTGCACTCCAGACCGAGCTTGCCACCCTGCAAGGCGAAAGCCCCCTGATCCTGCCGAGCGTCGACGCCCAGGCCATCGCCTCGGTGGTCGCGGACTGGACCGGCATCCCGGTCGGCCGCATGGTCAAGGACGAGGTGAAGGCGGTGCTGAATCTCGCCGAGACTCTCAACAAGCGGGTCGTCGGCCAGCGCCATGCCCTAGAGGCCATCGCCGCGCGCATCCAGACCTCGCGCGCCCGGCTCGACAACCCCAACAAGCCGATCGGTGTCTTCATGCTCGCCGGACCATCCGGCGTGGGCAAGACCGAGACCGGGCTGGCACTCGCCGAAGCCCTCTACGGCGGCGAGCAGAACATCATCACCATCAACATGAGCGAGTTCCAGGAGGCCCATACCGTCTCCACCCTCAAAGGCGCGCCCCCCGGCTATATCGGCTATGGCGAGGGCGGCATCCTCACCGAGGCCGTGCGCCGCAAGCCCTATAGCGTGGTGCTGCTCGACGAGGTGGAAAAGGCCCACCCCGATGTGCATGAGATCTTCTTCCAGGTCTTCGACAAGGGCTGGATGGAGGACGCCGAGGGCCGCTATATCGACTTCCACAACACGGTCATCCTGCTCACCACCAATGCCGGCACCGATCTGGTCATGAGCATGTGCAAGGACCCGGAGTTGCTGCCGGATATGGAGGGACTCGCCCAGGCCCTGCGCGCCCCACTGCTCAAGACCTTCCCGCCGGCACTCCTGGGGCGCATCGTCACCATCCCCTATTACCCGTTGAGCGACGAGATACTGGGGACCATCATCCGGCTCCAGCTCGACCGTATCGTGCGGCGTATTGCCGACAATCACCGCGCCGTGCTCAGCTATGACGAGGCGGTGGTGGAACTGATCGCCAAGCGCTGTGCGGAGGTCGAGAGCGGGGCTCGAGTGGTCGATGCCATACTGACTAACACGGTCTTGCCCGCCATCAGCCGGGAGATCTTGAACCGCACCATGGAGGGCAAGACCATCGGGCGGATTGCCATCGGGGTCGCTGAGGCGGGGTTCACCTACAGCTTCGACGCCTGAGTGCCCTCTCCTGCCCCGCGCTGGTGACACCGCTGCGGCGGTGTCACCCCTGTGCCAGGCCCTCTGTGCCGGGGAAGAGGACGGCGCAAGAGAATTTTGCGGGTTACCTTGAAAAACCGCAGCTATGGTCTAGACTGAAGTTCAATTGGCCGTCGGCGGGCGCACGGCGATAGCTTCTGATGCCCAGGATCGCCGGCGGACAAGTAACGGGAAGTCGAAAAGGGATCTGGCCCGAATGGCACTGATTTAAGCGGATGCTCCATGTAACTCATTCTGTTTGCGTAGTGACTCGATGCATTTTCGTGCCCTTTCACTGCGCCTTCTTGGGATGCGCGTGGAGTCGGACGTCCTGCCGCGCCAGTGCCCGGGGCTGCATGAGCAGCGGGAAGTTGCGCGGTCGTCGTTTCAGCACCCGGGCCGCGATCCGGCCGGGGCGCAGACCGACCCGCGGCTCGGCCATGATGGCGAGCAAGGGCGCTGCGAGCCGGGCTGTTGCGCCGCTCGGGGACCGGAACTTGTCGCGCTTGCGCGTCGCTGGTGTCACGGCTAAAATCGACCGTATACCCGCCCACTGGTAGATGAATTGGTAGATGAATTGCCTTTCTGACCGGTAACCGCCGACACCAGGACTTCAGCTTGGCCAGCGATGCATATGATCCCTACAAGGGGTGGAGCGGGTTTCGCTGCCATCCTCGGGCACCCAGCGGCGGCAGTGGCCTGGGCGGGTCGCGCCTGCCCGGCCCCCGGTTAGCCCCGATCAACGTGTGGGGCGGGTTGCCCCACCCCGACTCTCCTGCCGGTCGATATGTCCGCCCCGACCAAGTCCACAAAGATGCCAGCTTGGCCGCCCGGGCAGCCGGTGTCCTGGACGCCTATGGCGGCGCGCTGAAACTGGCCCCCACCGCCGTTTATCAAGAAACCGGCTATCAGTTGGAGCTGCTCATCCGCGGACTGCTTCCGGGACTGCTACAAATGCTCGCGGTGCTTGGCGTGACGACGATCTTGGGTGCCGCCGCCGGGGCCTCCGTCGGCGTCTTTTTCGGCGGGGTAGGGGCCGCTCCGGGTGCGGTCGTGGGCGGGGAACTGGGCCTGGAGGCGGGAACCGCCGTCCTTTCCTGGCTGGGCCTGGCCTTCCTGGCTGAATCCATCGGACGCGGGCTTGGCGAGCTGGGCGGGACGCTGCGGACCGGAATTGTCCGCGCCTGGCGGGCGGCGGAACATGAGCCATTCTACCGGCGTCGCGACGTCGACCAGGCCGCCGCCGAATTGGCCAAGTGTGTGGGTATCCTGTTTCGCCTGATCTTGCAGGGCATCCTCGCCTATGTCATGAAGAAGGGGGCAGTGACCGCGACCCGCGGTGCGGCGGCCGCGGGCCGCTCAGTGCTCGATCATGGGGCCCAGGCAACCGCCCAGGGCTCCGTGGCGGAGGTGACCGCGCTGTTGCGCAAGAGCAAGCTTTCCGAGGAATTTGCCGCTTGGGTTGAGAAGAACTGGGACGATCTGAGTCGTAACCCCAAGCTGACAGGCCAGACCGCGACCAAGAGCGGCGGCGGCTCCAAGACCTCGAGCGCGGCGACACCCTCGCAATTGGCCTCGCCGACAAAGAAGCCGGCGGGCGAGGCTGCCGCCGCCCCGGCGTCCGGTAAGCCATCGACAGCGGCACCCGGCGCGCGGGACAAGAGCATTCTGGACGCCCAGGGGGTTCCGTTGGGTGCTAGAAAACGCTCACCCGATGCACCGGACACGTTCATTGTGGACGCCCAGGGAGTTCCGTTCGCCGCTATAAATCGCTCTCCCCTTCTGGACGCCCAGGGACTTCCCGTTAACGGCTGTCCTAAACCAAGTCTTAAACAGGCCCTCACCAAAGAAGGCTGGCCAGAGTTACCTGAAGACCATGCCGGCAACTTCAACACCGCGGAGCCTGTTACGCTCAAGCCCGGCACCAAGATCTATCGCATCATTGATCATAAGTCGAACGCGGCCGGTAGATATTGGGCCGAATCGCTGCCGTCCAGCAGGACGCAATGGCGAAGCGACTACGCCGTCAAGCAGGACTGGAATAGCAATGGCAGTTATGTCGAGTACACAGTACCCGAAGGGCCGGGACTCAAGGTTTGGCGGGGCGAAACAGCCGGGCAGGAATTGAAGGGATCGGGCGGTTATTATCTGCCGGGCGGCGCCGAGCAGATATGGATGGAAGAGGGCACAGTCATTCCCAGTAAGCCAATACCAACGGGGTGGTAAGATGGTTCATGAATCGATCGATCGGGACTTGGTAAACGAGTATGAGCGGACCAGCGCCGCGCTCATTCGCTGTATCCGTGAGGCCCTGGATCACTTCTTCCGGAACCCGCCGGAAGATTGGGAATCCTGGGAAGAATGGCGAACGCCTATTCCTTGGCGAGACTATGCGTTGCCCAATCTGGAGCGCTATCACGCCGACCTGATCACCGCCCGGGAAGCCTATGATCGGGGCGATTTCAGGGCAATCGTGTACGATGCCGCCGGCTATGCCGGAATCTCCAAGGACCTCGACTTCGACAACCGCTGGATGACCGAAGTCGATCGCCGTGAGTTCCAGAAGGCCATCAAAGCCGTGGTGATTGTCGCGCGTAAAATCCACCAGTTGGGATACGAGCAATTCAAGGGTTAGCAAGGCGTCGCCGCCAACCAACGCGGTCTGCACCGGCCTCGGTTGTTCCGGAAGGTTTCCGTAACGCCCTGATCGACGGCCAGCTCCAGGCCTTGTGCTGCTGCCGCGACGAACCCGGCGCGGCGAGGCTCTGGCTCCGAAATTTCAGAATATTGTTTTTAGCGATCTTTTCGAGGGGCTGCCTCAGTTAATGCCCACTTTTCGAGACCGTCAGCAGGACGCCCCTCCCAGTAGGAATTCCGGCACACGCGAGCGCTGGCGGCGCGACACCGACAGATGCCTTTGACCGCCGCACCGGCTATACTCGCCCCATTTACCAGCCAGGCCACCCAAGATGCCCAGTCTCGCCAGCCAAGCCACGCGAACACTGAGGGTGAACACCGCGCTCGGCCCGGACGTGCTGTTCCTGCGGGATATGACGGCCGCGGAGCGACTAAGCGCGCCCTTCGAGTATGAACTCGAGCTGATCAGCGAGCGGATCGATATCAGCGCCAACGATCTGCTGGGCACACCGGCGACGGTGTCCCTGTTGCTACCCGCGAGCGGGCTGCAGGATCGCTACTTTAACGGCATCATCAACCGCTTCGCCCATTGCGGATTCGATGGCACCATCGCCCGCTATCGCGCCACCCTGGTGCCCTGGCTGTGGTTCCTGTCGCGGCGCGCGGACTGCCGGATCTTCCAGGACCAGACGGTTCCTGACATCGTAAAGTCGGTCTTTCGCAACCACGGCTTCACCGACTTCGAGGAGCGTCTCTCCGGCAGCTATCAACCCTGGACCTACTGCGTCCAGTACCGCGAGAGTGATCTCCACTTCGTCAGTCGGTTGCTCGAGCACGAGGGCATTTACTACTTCCACGAGCACAGCGACGGCAGACACCAGTTGGTGCTGGCCGACAGCCGCAGCGCGCATGCCCCCGCCGCCGGCTACGCGACAGTGCCCTTTTACCCCCCGGAACAGACCGGGCTGCGCGATCACGAGCACATCGACGATTGGACCCTGGTCAATTCGGTGCGCTCCGGGGCCTTTGCCCACAGCGCCTTCGACTTCACCGCCCCGCGCAAGAACCTACTCGCCCGCAGCAGCGCCCCCAAACCACACGCACTCGCCGGTCTGGAAGTCTTCGACTACCAGGGCGATTACACCGAACCATCGGCGGGCAATGGCTATGCCCGCATCCGCCTGGAGGAAACCCAGGTGGGGTACGCCATCGCCCAGGCCAAGAGCGATGCCCGCGGCCTCGCCTGTGGCGGTCTGTTCACCCTCGCCGAACATCCACGCCGCGACCAGAACCGCGAATATCTGATCGTCGCCGCAGACTATGTCCTGCAATCGGACGCCTTCCGCTCCGCCCACGCCGCCGCGGTCCCCGTCTTTCGCAGCACCCTCAGTGCCATTGACGCCGCGCAGCCCTACCGACCCCAGCGCGTGACGCCCAAGCCCGTCGTCCAGGGTCCCCAGACCGCCGTGGTCGTCGGCAAGTCGGGCGAGGAGATCTGGACCGATAAGTACGGCCGGGTCAAGGTGCAATTCCACTGGGACCGCTACGCCACAGCCGATGAGAAGAGTTCGTGTTGGGTCCGGGTCGCCCAGGTCTGGGCCGGCAAGGGCTGGGGCGGCATGATGATTCCGCGGATCGGCCAAGAGGTGATCGTGGACTTCCTGGAAGGGGACCCCGATCAGCCGATCGTCACCGGGCGCGTTTACAACGGCGAATGTATGCCGCCCTATGGTTTGCCCGGCATGGCCACGATGACTGCCCTCAAGAGCAGTTCCAGCAAAGGGGGCGGCGGCTTCAACGAGATTCGCCTCGAGGACAAGAAGGGTTCGGAACAGCTCTTCATCCACGCCGAAAAAGATCAGGACCTGCGGGTCAAGAAGGATTCGATGGAGTGGGTCGGCAACGACCGCCACCTGATCGTCAAGGCGAATCAACTCGAACAGGTCAACGGCGACAAGCACCTGACCGTCAAGGGCGACCAGAACGAAAAGGTCACGGGCACCGTCTCGCTGAAGGCCGAGATGAACCTCCAACAGAAAGTCGGGATGAAATACGGCTTGGACGCCGGCCAGGAAGTGCACATCAAGGGCGGGATGAACGTGGTCATTGAGGCTGGCATGAGCGTCACGCTCAAGGCCGGTGGCGGCTTCATCGTGGTGGGTCCGGCCGGGGTCACGATCTCCGGAACCCCCGTGCTGGTCAATAGCGGCGGCTCCGCCGGCTCCGGGTCCGGCTGCTCCCCGGATGCACCGCAGGCACCCAAGGAAGCTGCCAAGGCGGACGCCGGCGCAGTCTCGACCGCACCGAAGGCCGGGGCGGCACCCAAGCAGACGGCGGCCAAACTTGCGAAGGTCAAGGGCACCCCCTATGTACCGGCCGCGGCATTACAGAGCGCGCTCGCAAACGGGACACCATTCTGCAAGAAATGAGCATCGGGCGACGCACCAACGCGGTGCAGTCCGCAACTTGAAGGCAACCTGCAATTGAGCCAAACGGAGCCAGAACGTGATCGACCAGACCCAAGTGCAGGCCTTGCAGCACCGCCTGGCAGGCGAGCAGGAGATCTATGCCTTGCTCGACGGCGCCGCACTGCCCAATCTGTTGGCGCTGTTGTCAGAGCACCGGTTGACACATTGCTGCTTACTGCCGGGAGAACTTGAACCGGAGTTGGTCATTGCCGCTCCCTATCTGGTGCAATTGCCGGCCGGCTGCGCATTCCTGGAATTGTTCCTGATGCAGGGATTGGGTCGGCATTGGGGAATACTGGCCACCACGGATGCGGATTTCCGCACCTTGCGCATGCATTTGCGCCAGTTCCTGTCAGTCTGGGACCCCAACGGCCAGCCACTCTTTTTCCGTTACTACGACCCCCGGGTGCTGCGCATCTATCTGCCGACCTGCCAGGCAGACGAGTTGCACACCTTGTTCGGCCCGGTCACGGCCTTCTATGCAGAAAGCGCGGACGCCGATACCATCATCCGTTTCACGGTCGCCGACACCGGGCTCGGCCAGCAACCGTTGAGCCTCGCGCAACCCGGCGCCGCGACCTAGGAGACACCCATGCCGATGCACGTCTGTTCCGGTGCCATGATGCAATGTAGCTTCGGCCTGGCACCCAGTTCTCTGGTGGTGCTGCCAAAGAATCAGATGATGACCGGCAACATGCCCGCGGCGAACATCATGGACAATGTACCGATGGTGAACATCATGCCCTTCGGGATGTGCACCAGCATGGCCAATCCGACGGTGGCCTCAGCCACGTCGGCCGCCATGGGGGTGCTGACACCCATGCCCTGTATTCCCGTGATCGCCGCGCCTTGGGCGCCCGGCGCGCCGACGGTCATGCTCGCCAACATGCCGGCCCTGGACGATACCTCCAAGCTGATGTGCAATTGGGCAGGGGTCATCTCCATCATCTACCCGGGGCAGGTGCTGGAGCAAATCCCATGACGGGCAACCAGGGCGAAGGGCGCGCGCGACAACCGAGCGTACCACGGCGCTCCGGCCGGCCATGGACGCGCACCACGCGGAGTCAATGATGCTGGTTATTCGTCAGGAACAGATGGAGGTCTTGCGCGCGGCAGCCGCGCAAACGTTTGCCGACGCCATGGTCACGCATCTCACCGGGTTCTCAACCCCGTTAGCCCAAGTGGTGGGGCCGGAGCGGCTACGAATCGCCATTGAATTCGGGATCAAGCAGGCGGCCGGCTATGGCTTCGATGCCCGCGGCCCGGTGCGTTTGTATCTGGAGTTGATGCTGTTGTTCGGTTGTCGTTTTGACACCGATCCACAATATCCCTGGGCCGCCGAGATCCTGAGTGACCGCGACTCAGCCCCCCAGATGCAGCGCGCGCAAGACCTCTACGAACGCACACTGGATTATCGGCGCCAGGTCGCCGGTCCGGCCGATGCCAATACCTTGAAGGCACTGCGAAACATCCAGGCGTTGGCGGGTCAGACGCTACGCTTCGCACCGCATGAACTGGTGCCTTTCATGCTGGAGGAAATCGCCCTGATCTATCCGGAAAAGGCGGCCTATATCGGAGCCGAGGCGCTCACCGCGCTGATTCGCAAGGCCGGCGAAGGCGCGCGCAACCTGCGGTTTACGACGCCCCGCGGCATGGCGTTGGTCGTCTTGCTATTCTTTAGCTTTGGCCATGGCTGCGGGGCCGACCCGCTCTATCCCTGGATCGCCCACACCCTCAGAGACCAGACGCTGACCGATCCCGAGGCCAAGGCCGAGCGGCTCGAAAAGCGGGCCTTGACCTGGCTGGAACAGGTACTGGCCCACCTCGCGCAGGAGCCGCCGACATGACGATAGGCGCCGAACCGACCCCTCCCTGCGCCCATCCAGGGGACGCCATGCCCTGCAATGCGATCGTGGAAGCAGAGTCGTCGCCGCCGTCGGATGCCGATCACGCACCGATCAAGCCCGCAGCCGCCGGGACCGAGGCGGCAGAGGGCAACCCGGGCACCGCAGCGGCGGGCACCTAGGCGCGATTCGCTTCCTATTACTTGAACGGAGCTGATTGTCCACCATGGACTCATCCCAAGACTTGAACGATATCGACCTGACTGCGCCCCTGACGATCGATGAGGCCCTGCAACTCGCAACGTCTTTGCACCGTGCCGGCCACCACCAGGATGCTTCCGAGGTCTATAGCCGGGTGCTCGCCTTGGTGCCCGACCACCCGGACGCGCTGCACTTTATGGGCGTGCTGGCGCACGATCAGCGCCGCAACGAGGACGCGCTGCGCCTGATGGCACGCTCGGTCGAACTAGTGCCAAAGCATGCCCCGTTCCGGAACAATTTTGGCAATCTGCTGCTTGATAACGAGCGCTTCGAGGACGCGGAGCGGGAATACCGGGAGGCCCTGGCGCTGGACCCCGACCGCCCGGATGCACTCCATAACTATGCCGTACTCTGCAAGGCGCTGCGCCGCTACCCGGAAGCGGAGCGCTCCCTGCTGCGCGCCATCGAGCTCGCCCCGGATTTCACCGAAGCCCGCAATACCCTAGCCGGCCTGTATTTCCGCCAGGGACGGATCGAGGAGGCCGTCGCACAGGCCTGTGAGGCATTGGTCCGCGAGCCCAGCAACGCCTTCACACGCGAGATGTTGGGTAACGCCCATTGTCGGTTGGGCCATCCCGAAAAGGCCGCACAGATCTATCGGGAGTGGCTGGCCGAGGAACCCGATAACCCCAAGGCCCTGCATCATCTGGCGGCCTGCACCGGCGACGCGATTCCGGCGCGCGCCGCCGACGCCTATGTACAATGTATCTTCGACCATTTTTCCAAGAGTTTCGATTCCCGGCTGGCGGCACTGGAATACCGCGCACCCGCGCTCGTGGCTCAGGCAGTCGCGACCTGCGTGGGCGCGCCTGCGGCCGACCGGGCAGTCTTGGACGCCGGCTGCGGGACCGGGTTGTGCGCGGCGCTGCTCAAGCCCTTCGCCCAAACCCTGACCGGGGTGGATCTTTCCGAAGGCATGCTGGGCAAGGCGCGTGGGCGCGAACTCTACGACGACTTGCAACAGGCGGAACTCTGCGCCTATATGCAGCAGCACCCAGGGCGCTATGACATCATCGTCTCGGCGGACACCCTGGTCTATTTCGGCGTCCTGGATGAAGCCATGGCGGCAGCCGCCCGGGCGCTGCGTCCAAACGGTTGCCTGTGCTTCACGGTGGAAGCGCTTGAAGACGGCGAGACGCAGCCCTACCGCTTGCAGCATCATGGTCGCTACGCCCACTCCCGGGACTATCTGGCGACAGTGTTGGCGCGGTTGGGTCTGACCGTGGAACGGTTGGAGCAAGTGGTCCTGCGCCGCGAGGCCGGCCTGCCGGTCGCGGGCTGGCTGGTACTGGCCCAACAACCGGAGCACCCATGAAGGCTTTGCTGGCCAGGGTCTTGCCGTCGCTGCTGGCGCCTGCCTTGCTGTTTACGCTGGCCTTGGCCGCCGCCACCGCGCCAGCGGCGGCCGCGCGCGAGCCCCTGTTCCTGGCCGATAAGCCGGGACTCTACCAGCGGGTGCTGACCCGACCGGCCGCGCGGCTACTCACGGCCCCGGGCGGGGCCGCGGCTGCGGAACCGGAACTTCCGCCGCTCTCGGTGCTCTATGTCTACGCGCGCCAAAACGCTCAGGGCAAGGACTGGGTGGAGGTGGGGGCCACCCCCAACGAGTCCCAGGGGTGGGTCGAGGCAGGCGCAGTCATCGACTGGCGCCAGACGCTCACGCTCGCCTTCACCAGTACCTCCAACCGCTTCCCGGCGCTCTTCTTTCGCGACCACGACCGGCTCGCCAGCCTGCTGGAGTCCCCCGACCCGGGACCGACCGTGGACCGCCTGCGCGCCGTGATCAAGTCCGGGCGCTACCCCGCGGACTTCCCGGTCATCGCCAAGGAACCGGACACCTATATCGATCCCAATCGGCAGTTCTACCTGTTGCCGATCCTCGGCTTCGAGCCGATCTATCTGCCCAGCGGCCACGAGACGATGCTGCTGAAGGTGGCCACCGTCACCCTCCAGGCGGGGGAGCAGGAGTTACTGACACCCAGCGCGGCCAAGGTTGCGCAGGGGCCGACGCCCAAGCCGGCGGCGCCGGCGAACCCAAAAAAAGAGCCAGCCCAGCCGCCGAAACCGATCGCGGTGGCGAACCTCCCTAACGGCTACCGCGCTGGCGTGGTTTTCGTCATCGACACCACCAAGAGTATGGGGCCCTACATCGACCGCACCCGCACCGCGATCCGCCGCATCTACGACAAGCTCCGCGGCTCGCCCCTGGGTAAGCGCCTGAGCTTTGGTCTGGTGGCGTTTCGCAGCAACGTCGAGGCCGCCCCGGGACTCGAGTATGTCAGCCGGGTCGTAGCGACCCTTCAGGACGGCAGCGACCCGGCGACCTTCCAGGGCAAGATGGCCGGTGTCGAGGAGGCCAAGGTGTCCAGCAAGGGCTTCGACGAAGACGCATTTGCCGGGGTCCAGGACGCCTTGGAGAAGATCGACTGGACCGGTTTCGACGCCCGCTTCGTCGTTTTGATTACCGATGCCGGCGCCCTCGACGCCAAGAACCCCATGGGGCGCACCGGGCTGTCCGCCGAGCGCCTGCGCCTGATCGCCCAGGAAAAGGACCAGTCCGGCGGCGGGAGCAAGATCGCCATCGCCGTGCTGCACCTGTTGACCCCGGCGGGCGTGCGCGACCATGAGAAGGCGTCCCGGCAATATCGGGAGCTCAGCCGCTGGGGGGACGCGGAAGACCTCTATTTCCCGGTAAAGGGTGGCTCCGTTGAGACCTTCGGCGCCCAGGTGGATGCACTGGTCGATGCCCTGCTGTCCCAGTTGGAGGAAAAGCCCCCCACCGACCGCCCGCTCGAGGTGCCGGCGGCTGCACCGTCCGACCCGGTAGCACTCAAGGCGGCCCTGGTCGGGCGCGCCATGCAACTGGCCTATCTGGGACGCGAGACCGGCAGCCGAGCCCCCCGGCTGATCGAGGCCTGGGTCACCGACCGCGACCTGCGCGACCCCTCCCAGAAGACGCTGGAGGTGCGGGTCATGATCAGCAAGAACCAGTTAAGCAACTTGCAGGAGACCCTGCAAGCGATTTTTGCTGCCGGTGAGCGCACCCAAATCAGTGCCGAGAATTTCTTCGACCAGCTGCGGGGCGCGGCCGCGGCGATGGCACGCGACCCGGACAAGGTCAACGAGTTGCAGGTGAAACGCCTGGCGGATGTGGGACAGGTGGGGGCCTGGTTGGACGGCCTGCCCTATACCAGCCAGATCATGAACCTGACGCAAGAACGATGGCTTTCCCGCTCCTACGCGGAGCAGCAGGAGGTACTCGACGTGATTGAGGAAAAGATCAAGGTCTATCGGAAGATCCATGATGAGACCGACCGCTGGATCAGACTAAGCCCACAGTCTTCGCCGGGGGAAGCGGTCACCACCGTCCCCCTGGACAGTCTGCCCTGATGGCCGCCGCACCGCCGGTCTATCGGTGCCAGGAACTCGTCAAGCGGCGTGCGGGAGGCGGCACCACCTTTGAACTGCTGGTGCCCGAACTGCGCATCGCCCCGGGCGAAGTAGTGGTGTTACGCGGCCCCAGCGGGTGCGGCAAGAGCACGCTGCTGGACATGCTGGCCCTGGCCCTGCGCCCGGATCAGGCCAAGGGCTTCAGCTTCCGCCCGGAACAGCGCGACGCGACCGACCTGTGGCGGTTGTGGGCACACTCTGACCTGGACGGACTGGGCCAACTGCGTGGGCGCCACATTGGCTATGTACTCCAGACCGGCGGGCTCTTGTCATTTCTGACTGCCCGGGAGAATATCGCCCTGTCATGCCGCCTGTTGGGGTACGACGCGCGCGGCCTGGTCGAGCAGTTGGCAGAACGGCTCGACATCAGCGCCCAACTCGACAAGCGCCCGGGTCAGCTCTCGGTGGGTGAGCGCCAGCGCGTCGCCATCGCCCGCGCGCTGGCCCACCGCCCGGTGGTGGTACTCGCGGACGAACCCACCGCCTCGGTGGACCCACTGAATGCCAAGCGCATCCTGGACCTCTTCCTGGAACTGGTGCGCCAGTCCGGGACCTGCGCGATCATCGCGAGCCATGACTGGCAGCCCGAACCGACCCCCGGGGTGCGCATACTCGACCACCGCATTGAGCGCGACGGAAATATCACCCGGTCGCTGTTTTGGGGCTGATACCGGCCACCGCAGATCTCACGCCAAGGCGCCAAAATGCCAAGAACAAACCAAGGGGTACCTATGCTGTCCCAATCACCTGCCAAATGAATCGCCAGCACGACGATCGCGCTGACAAACCTTGGCATGCTTGGCGCTTTGGCGTGAGCATTCTTTTTTCCAGGATTATCCGTTGCAGGTTAATCAATGCGCCCCACCCCTGAAATCCTGCGCCTGGCCTACCGGGACTTCACCCACGAACGGCGGATCTCGCTGTGCTTCGTGCTCGCACTGATGGCGGTGCTGGCCCCACTGCTGATCCTGTTCGGACTCAAGTTCGGGCTGGTCGATACGCTGGCCCAGCGCCTGATCCAGTCACCCAGCAACCGGGAGGTCCTCCCCGTGGGCAGCCGGGAGTATGACCAGGCCTGGTTCGACCGGATCGGGGCGCGCCCCGATGTGGCGTTCCTCGTCCCCAACACCAGGCGCATCGCCGCGACCCTCAGCCGGGTGCAGAACCCGGCCACCGGGCGGGACCTGCCGGTGCTCTCCATGATCCCGACCGGGGCGGGGGATCCCCTGCTGGCCACCGACATGGCGGCGCCGACGGGGCTCGCCGAGTTGGTGCTGACCGCGGGCGCCGCCCGCAAGCTCGGCGCGGTGCCCGGTAACCGTCTGATGGCGCGCATCGATCGCCGCCGCGGCGGACGCGACGAGAGTACCGTGTGGGAGGTGGTGGTCACCGGCGTCCTACCCGCGGGGGCGCTGGCAGAGGAGGCGGCCCTGGTCCCGCTGCCCTTACTGGTGGCCACCGAGGACTACCGGGACGGGTCGGCGGTGCCCGCACTCGGCTGGGAAGGGGCACCGCCCCGCACCGGAGCGCGCAGTTTCGCCCGCTTTCGGCTCTACGCGACGAGCATCTACGCGGTGGCGGGGCTCGCCGCAGACCTGACCGCGGACGGGGTAGAGGTGCGCACCCAAGCGGTAGAAATCGCGGCCATGCAGGGCCTGGACCGCAACCTGACCCGGGTCTTCTGGCTGATCGCACTCATCGGTAGTCTGGGCTTTCTTGCCTCCCTGGCCGCCAATCTGCTGGCCAATGTGGAACGCAAACGCCGCGAGCTGGCGGTGGTCCGGTTGATCGGCTTCCCGACCCGCAGCCTCATCCTGTTTCCGGTCGCCCAGGCGATGCTGGTGGCCCTGCTGGGGGCGGCGACGGCGCTCCTGATCTATCTGCCGGTGGCCATGGCGCTCAATTCGTGGTTTGCCGACAGCCTGCGTGCCGGCGAGTCGATCTGTCGGCTCCTGCCATCCCATCTCCTGCTCGCACTCACCGCGACCCTGCTCGGTGCCGCCGCGGCGGCCGCCTGGGCCGGGTGGCGCGTGGCGCGCATCGAACCGGCGGAAGGCTTACGCGATCTCTGAGGAGAAGTTCTGGTACGGAAATGAACGCAAATAAACGCAAATTATGGACAACAATCCTCCTTGGCCTCATCGCCACTGTGTGGTTCGGCCTGATCCCGGTCCTGGCGGACTCGCGCGCACCCGCGGTGGCGCCGACGCCGCTCATTACTTGGAGTGATAAGTTTTACAACCCAGCCCCGGAGGCCGGGGACCTGATTCTGCCATTGGCATGTGGGGGGGCGATGGTGTTTCGCCCCGTGAAGATCCCGAGCGGGGGCTTTCTGGATGATCGCCCGGTGGAACTCGGACAGAGCGACGATACACGCGGCTACAAGGAAGGCCGGCGCCTGAGCCACCTGGCCGGGGCCTTCAGCGACCAAGGCGCCGCCTCTCGCCGCTATTACATCGCCAAGTACGAAACCACGCGCGACCAATATGACGCCGTCACCAAGAGCACCTGCCCGACACCGTCCATGCGCGGGCGCATGCCGGTCACTGGCCTGAGTTGGTTCGACGCGGTGGACTTCTCCCGCCGCTATACGGAGTGGCTCCTCACTCAAGCCCCCGCAACCTTGCCGCGAGAGGAACAAGAGCCAGGCTTCCTGCGCCTGCCGACCGAGGAGGAGTGGGAGTTCGCCGCCCGCGGCGGCTTGGCAGTGGACGACACGGACTTCCTGGCGCCGTTATTTCCTATGACGGAAGGGGATCTGGCCCGCTATGCCTGGCACGAGAGCAGCGGCTCGGCGTCGGGCCAACTTCACCCCACCGGGCTGCTCAAGCCCAATCCATTGGGGCTCTATGACGTACTCGGCAATGCCGCCGAGATGACCCTGAGCCCCTTCCACCTGGATCGGCGCGGCCGATCCCACGGCCAGTCGGGGGGATTCGTGAGTCGCGGCGGGGACTATCTGACACCACGCAGCCAAATGGGTAGCGCCGTACGCCAGGAATACAACTACTTTAACGGCACCACCGGACGCGCCAAGGCCCTCGACAGTCTTGGCTTTCGTTTGGTCGTGACGGCCCCGGTGATCGTCTCGGCAGGGCGTCTGGAAGCCATCAAGGAATCCTGGTCCGGATTGCCCAGCCTCACGGGCACCGGCGACCTGCGGGCGGCCTCGGACAAGGCCCTGGCCGAGCTGCAGGCGCTCGCGCAGAAGACGCAGGACGAGACCCTGCGGACCCGGCTCGAACTGATCCAGCGCAACGTGGAGCAGGCGCATGCCGGCTTGAATGAGGCGCGCGAGCGCACGCTGCGCGCACTGTTGCGGATGGGCGCCTTCATGGGCAAACGGGTGGTCACCGACGGCAAGCGTGCCGAGGTGCTGCGGGGTCTGATGCGCCTGGCCCAGAGCAACTTCGACGCCTTCAGCCAGCAGGCCCAAGGGTCGCGCGACGGCGCCAAGCTGGTCACCGAGGCGCGTACCGCACTCACCGAGAAGATGGACAAATGGAACGGCATGCTGGCCGAGATCGAACAGGGCCTGGCCAGCAGCCTCTCGTATTACGGCGACATCGTCGTCAACGTCGGGCGCGACTATAGCGAGCAGGAGATCGGGGCGGAACTCAAGGTCGTCGAAGCCGAATTGAATGCCAAGAATAATACCTATCTGATTGTTTACGCGGACCTGTTCGCCCGCCACTTGGCGGCCTATCGCGGCAGCGGCGCCGCCGACAAGGCCCAGTGGCAGGCCGATCTGCTAAAGGTGGAGCCTGGTCAATAAGGGTGGTCAACCGCGCGCCGCGCCGGGCTCGTCAATGGCAAGCAGGCGGAACCGGGCATTGCCCATCGTGATGAGATCGCCGACCTCGAGGCGCTGCTCGGTGGTGATGCGGCGGTCGTTGACGAAGGTCCCGTTCGCGCTATCCAGATCGCTCAGGGTCACGCAGACGCCCTGATCGGCCGGCAGCACGGTGATTCTTGCGTGCTTGCGGGAGACGCAATCGTCGGCGATCTGTACGTCCGCATCATCCGCGCGCCCGATGATCGCCGACCGATCGATCCGATGCGATCGCTCCACCCCTGATAGAGACGGCAACTCGAGGAACAGCTTGATGTCCGCTTGGCGGGTCTTGCGGATGACCGTGGGGGCATCCAAACCGGCAGGTGCTGGGAACAGGTGGGCACTGGATTGCTGGCCCGCTGTGTTGCCATCGATCAGGGCGAGCAGCTGGGCACCCGCCCGCACGGGATTCGTCCGAAAATCGATGTATTGGATGGTACCGAGTCGCAAATGCAGTTGGCACGGGTCACAGCCCCGCGCCATCACGGGAATCACGCGACCGCGCAGATGCTCAAGCGCCCAGTGCGTTTCGGATTGGACCCATTCTGACTGCTGGGCGTCCGGGGACAGGACGACAATGAACCAGTCGGTTTGGACCAAGGCCGTGCGAATCTGCCTTTCCCAATCGGCAGCCACGCGCACATCGGTGCCGGAACACCAGGTAACCACACCCCGGCCATCCAAGATCGGCTTGAGGCATGACACCACAAACGCTAAGTCCTTAGTGGAGTAGCTGATAAAGGCTCGCGTCATGACATCGATTCGCCACCTGCTGTTTTTGTCAAATGGCGCCCACGTCGGCGCCCGCTGCGCGCTGTCTACCCAAGCGTTGCGCTCTCGGATACACTAGACTGTACGAAGATTTCTCGGCGGCGGCAAGATGGTTCGGGGTGGCCGCATTGGGGGCTCGAAAACTTCTCGTGTTCGCTTAACCCTGGCCCGCCCCAGAGAACGACCGACCCGTCCCGAATTTGCGTCACAATAGAATTACAACGCATTGATTTATAGATAAACTGAGCGACTTCTGAATGAATCAGCGCCCCCCCGGGCGCGGGAGCAGTCGGAAACGGACCTCAGCAAATTGTTGGAACATAATAGGGTACACATTATGATGAAAACAGGCATCGCGCGATCGGCCGGCAGTCAAGCAGTGATAGCCCTGATTGTAGCCTTATCTACAGCGGGCTGTACGACCCCCGCAGGGGGTACCAAGGGCACTGCGGTAACGCCGGCGAGCCCCTCAAAGAGCGACGGCAACAGCCAGGCAGTGGCGCAGAGCGCCTCGTCCGAATCACTGAGCCCGGTCGAGCGACGGCTGCGTGAGCAGAGTCAGGCCACGCAGAAAACCACCGTGGAGGGGACGGTGATCGGCACTATAGGGGGTGGCTTGTTGGCCCTCTTGACCGGTACCGAGATGGTAGCGCTGGCCGGCGCCGCCGCAGGAGCCGGCGCAGGCACCGCCGCGGGGTCCTACATGGCCACGAAACAGAAGGAATTTTCGAACAAGGAGGATTTGCTCGACGCGATGATCGCGGATGTGCGCAAGTCCAATCAGGATACCGAGGCGCTCATCGCGAGCGCGCGCGAGGTCATTGACGAGGACAAGCGGCGGCTCGCGGCAATCCAGCAGGAGGTGCGCAAGGGCCAGGCAACCCAGGCCCAACTCGCGAGTGCACGCCGCCACAGTGCCGATAACCGGGCGGTCATCGCCAAGGCCAGCAAGGGCGCCCGGGAGAAACAGACCATATTCCAGAGCGCCGAGCGCCAGTACCGCGAGGGTAATCCGAGCGCCAACACCGGGCACATGCAGCAGGAACTCGACTCCCTCAACCGGAGTATCGCGACGCTGGATAGTCTTGCGCAGAACGTTTCAGACGCTTGAGGTGGTGGCAACACACCCACGAGGTAGAAATGCATCGACCAATCGTTGTGCGCTCGGCAGCGGGCGCAGCGGTGATCGCCTTGATGGGCGCGCTCACGAGCACGGGCTGCGTGACCCCCGGGAACATTCAGGGCATGGCGGGCACGCTGCCAGGGTGGATCCCGGACGCCGGCAGCAGCAGTCAGACGAGTGCCCAAGCCGCGTCGGACGCCTCACTGACCCCGGCCGAACGGCGCATGCGCGAGCAGAGTAACGCCTTCCAGAAGACGGTCTGGGAAGGGGTGTTGGTTGGTGCCGGTACCGGCAGCGTGGCCGGCGGCCTGTATGGCATCATCCGCGGCGAGCGGGCAGAAAACGTGCTGAAGGATGCCGCGATCGGCGCCGCGGCGGGGGCGGCAGCCGGCGGGATAGCGGGGACCTATGTGGCCCATAAGCAACAGCAGTATGCGAGCAAGGAGGATCAACTCGACGCCATGATCGCCGATGTGCGCAAGTCCAATGAAGAGACCCAGTCGCTCATCGCCAGCGTGCGCCAGGTCATTGCCGAGGACAAGCGGCGGCTTGCCGCGGTCCAGAAGCAAGTGCGCCTGGGCAAGGCGACGGCGGCCGAACTATCCACGACGCGCCGCCACATCGCCGACAACCAGGCGGTGGTCGTGCGCGCAAGCTCGGGCGCCCGGGAAAAACAGACCATGTTCCAAGAGGCCGAGCGCCAGTACCGGCAGAGCCATCCGGGCACCGACACCGCGCGCATGCAGCGAGAACTCGACACCTACAACAAGAACATCAAAACCCTTGACGGTCTGGCACAGAGCGTCTCCGTCGCTTGAGGTATCCCAGCATGATCAATACCCATTCACTGAGTACGCAACCGGCGCAGTCGCCGCGCCTGACCCGTCAGTGGCGCCGGTTGCCCCGCGCGACGGCTGCACTGGGACTGGCACTCTGGCTCGCCAGCTGCGCCACCAGCGATGACCCCCATCAGGGCGGATTCATCAGCGGCATCGTGGGCCTGACCGGGGGTGGCTATCAGCAGCGCGTCACGCAGCGTGAGGGGACCTATCAGGGGGAACGCGATGCCCAGCAACAGCTCCAGGCCGAGGCCCAGAGCGTGCAACAGGAGCGGGCGGCGGTGCGCACCAATATGAACCAGGCGAACGCCCGCCTGGCCGACGTGGAGCGACGCATCGCCCAGCAGCGCGCCGCCCTGCGCACCAGCGGCGGGCAGTCAGCGGCCGGTCGGGCTGAACGGCAACGCCTGGATCAGGCCCAGGCGCACGTGACGCGCACCAAGGGGGAATTGCGCAACGTGCAGCCAGACAAGCAAGCGGTCGGCGACCTCAAGGCGCGCTCCGCGGCGATCAACCGGGATCTCAACCAGATCGACAGTCTGGTCGGGGCGGTGAGCGGTAAGGGATTCTGACGCCTCAGACCGCCGCCTCGTTCTCCTCGCCCGTGCGGATGCGCACCACCCGGGTGACCTCGGAGACGAAGATCTTGCCGTCGCCGATCTTGCCGGTGCGGGCCGCCGCGGTGATGGCATTGATGCAGGCGTCGAGGTTCTCGTCCGCCACGACCAGTTCCACCTTGACCTTGGGTAGGAAGTCCACCACGTACTCGGCCCCGCGGTAGAGTTCGGTGTGGCCCTTCTGCCGCCCGAACCCCTTGACCTCAATGGCGGTCATACCCGTGATGCCGGCGGCAGACAGCGCCTCCCGGACATCGTCGAGCTTAAAGGGTTTGATGATCGCTTCGATCTTCTTCATTGGGAGACTCCGCTGCTGGTCAGGATTTTCATGACCAGTGAGTATAAGTTGACGCCCCGCAGAAAAACAGCGCGACAGCGGCCGCGGCGCGTGCCGCGCGCGATCACCGGCCGAACGCCGCCGCGGCTAGCTCCGACCGATCAGCTGCGCCAGCTGCTGCTCGGTAATCACCGCCACCTTGAGCTCCTGCGCCTTCGCGAGCTTCGACCCCGCCTCAACTCCTGCCAGCAGATAGTCGGTATTCTTTGAAACGCTGCCCGTCACCTTGGCCCCCAGGGACTCCAACTCGGCCTTGACCGCGTCGCGCGCTCGCCCCAGGGTGCCGGTGATGACGAAGGTCTTACCGGCCAGTGGCTGTGCCTGGGCCGCGGATGGTGCGGAGCGCAACGGCCAGCGGATGCCGGCGGCGATCAGGCGCTCGATCGCCTCCCGGTTGTGGGCCTGGGCGAAGAAGCCAACCAGATGCGCGGCGACGACCGGCCCGACCCCTTCCACCAGGGCGGCACTGTTCCCATAGAGGTCCTCGGGCGCGGCAGCGCGCAGCCGCTCCAGGGTCTCGCAGCCCCGCCCCAGGGCCACCGCCGCCGCGCGGTTGAGCCCGGGGATACGCTGGGCCATCAGCCACTCGCCTAGGTCGCCCGCTGCTTGCGCATCCGGATGCTCCAGCAGCCAGGACTGGACCGCCGCCGCCGCCTTGGGCCCGACCCCGCGCAGACCGCTGGTACGCAGAAAGTCCTGTTCCCGCGCCGCCATCAGCGCCTCCAGTGAATCAAAGCGCGCGGCCAAGGCCGCGGCCGTCGCCACACCGACCTCGCGGATGCCGAGCGCGAAGATGAAACGGGCAAAGCTGGTCTCTTTACTCTGCTCCAGCGCCGCGATGAGATTCGCCGCGGACTTCTCACCCATCCGCTCCAACCCGGCAAACTGTCCCTGGGTCAGCCGATAGAGGTCCGCGGGCTCCCGCACCAGCTCCCGCTCGACCAGTTGGTCGATGAGCTTCTCGCCCAGGCCCTCGATGTCCATCGCCTTGCGGGAGGCGAAGTGACGGATCGCCTCCTTGCGTTGGGCCGGGCAGTAGAGCCCGCCGCTGCAGCGGGCCACCGCCTCGCCCTCCGGCCGGATGACATCGGAACCGCACACGGGACACGCAGCCGGCAAGACCACCGCCCGGGCGTCGGCAGGCCGCAGTTCGGGCAGCACGCGCACGATCTCGGGAATCACGTCTCCGGCCCGGCGAACATAGACCGTGTCGCCGATGCGCACGTCCTTGCGCTCCACCTCATCCAGGTTGTGCAGGGTCGCGTTGGCCACCGTCACCCCGCCCACCGAGACCGGCGCAAGGCGTGCCACCGGGGTCACGGCCCCGGTGCGGCCGACCTGGAACTCGACCGCCTCCACCACCGTCAGCGCCTCCTGCGCCGGGAACTTGCGCGCGATCGCCCAGCGCGGGTGGTGGGCGGTGGCCCCCAGGGCGACTTGGTCCGGGAGTCGATCCAGCTTGAAAACCACCCCGTCGATGTCGTACCCGAGCGCGTCCCGGCGGCGCCCCAGGTCGTCGAAATAGTCCCGGGTGCCGGGAAGCCCGGTCACCTGACACAACTCGCGTGACACGGGCACCCCCCAGCCGGCGATGCGCTGGAGCATCGCGAACTGGCTCTCCCCCGGGTCCGCGGCGATCTCGCCCCAGCCATAGCAGCAGAAGCGCAGCGGACGGGCGGCGGTGATGCGAGGATCGAGTTGGCGCAGGCTGCCGGCGGCGGCGTTGCGCGGGTTGGCAAACGTCTTGTCCCCACGCGCCGCGGCTTGGGCGTTCAACCGCTCAAAGCCCGCGTGCGGCAGATAGACCTCGCCGCGAACCTCCAGCACCGCCGGCCAGTCGCTACCCAGCAGGCGCAGGGGGACATTCTGGATGGTGCGTACATTCGCGGTGATGTCCTCGCCGGTGGTCCCGTCACCGCGCGTCGCGGCCTGGACCAGCAGACCCCCCTCATAGCGGATGCTGACCGCCAGACCATCGAGCTTTGGCTCGGCGGTGAAGACCCATTCATCGCTGCCGGGCAGAGCGCTCGCGACGCGGCGGTGGAACTCAGCCAACGCGCCGTCGTCCATGGCGTTATCGAGCGAGATCATCGCCACACGGTGACGGACCTGGGTGAACTCCGGACGCGGCGCCGCCCCGACCCGCTGGGTGGGTGAATCCGGGGTCACCAGGTCCGGGTAGCGAGACTCCAGGTCCTGCAGTTCCCTGACCAACCGGTCGTATTCAGCGTCCGGGACCTGCGGATCGTCGAGGACGTAGTAACGGTGGTTGTGGTGCCGGATCAGGGTGCGCAGTGCGTCGGCGCGTTGCCGAGCGGCCTCAAGCTCCGACGCGGGCGCCCCGGACCCGGGCTCGGGCTCGCCCGGGGTCACCGCCGCACGGCCCTCGCGAAGCGCTTCTCATTGGCCAGCACCGCCTTATTCATCTCCTCCTCCTTACGCACGGTGAGCGGGCGGCGGTCCTCGTCGAAAACATCGCCGCCCAAGGTTGTAGCGAGCTTGCGGGCGGTGGCGATCATCTCCTCCAGGACGGTGAGGTCCTCCGGTTTGCCGTCGAGCTGGGCGAACAGCATCATCCCGGGGGTGCTGAAGTGCTCCATGTCGTCAAACGGAAAGGTGCCCGGCTTCACCATGTTAGCCATACTGAAATAGATCCGGGTGCCGTCATCGAACTGGTCCAGGCAGTGAAAGATGTCCATGTCACCGGGGCGCAGGCCGCAGGACTCGGCGACATCCAAGAGGTCCAGGCCGGGGAACTCGCCATAGCGTTTGGCTACACTGAGTTGGATCAGGAGCGGGGCCGGCACGCCGCCCTCCAGGACCTCGTCGCGCCCCGCCCGCACCGACTCACGCTGGGCGTGGCCACGGGCCGGGGTAGGGTCGTCCTCGTCGTCCTCCTCGTCGTCATACCGCTGCCCAGCGGGCTCGCGGCGGTCAGGGCCGGTGGCGTAGGGTCGGTCGTCCTCATCGTAGCCCTCGTCCAGCGCGTCCTCATCGGCACCGCGTCGGCGCTCCCAGAGGTACAGGGCGAGGATCAGGATGGCCCCCAGGACGAACAGGATGAGTCTGACGGTATTGGCGTCCATTCGTGCTCGGCAAGATGGTTGAAAGGCGGAAAGGCTGGAGTATAACCCGGGTGTCGCGTGCATGGGGATGGGCAGACGCCTGGGGCTGGGGCGCTTCCACATCAACGCCATGGTTCGACCATCGCCCCGGCCCGGCCGCCAGCCCCCGGGACCGCGCCGGACGGACCAGCAATGCAAGAGTGCCGCTCCAACCCATCCGCCACTGGTGTTGCCCGCGACGATAGTGCGCCTGGCGCCGGCGACGTTGATCCGGATCAAGTCGCGAACGCCCGGTGGCGCCATATACTGACGCGCAGATGCCACTCACTAGCAAAAGCCCGTCTGCAACCGCTGCACGGTCCATTGCTACAGCCAGTCGATGCGCGAGCAGGTACGCGAGGTCATGCGTTACGCCGGACCGCGGATGCCCTGCCGGCACCCCTGGCTGGCGCTGCTGCACCTGTTGGACAAGCTACGCGCCGCGCCCCGGCTGCGGCCGCGCTCAGGTCGGGGCACACCGAACTAAGCCGAAGCCATCGCACCGACCCGGCACCGCACCGTCACAGGGTTTCAACGTCGAAAGCGACCAGGCTACGCCGCTCGCGCCTGAACTCCACCCAGTCGGTGATGGTTTCGCGGATGGGCTTGTCGTATTCGTCCACCCGCACCACGACCCGCTCGCCGGTCGCAGCGTGGGCGTTGGCGATCAGTTCGGCAAAGCACCCGGCCGGGTCCTGCGGATCGGAGCACGCGAGCCCCAAGGCCTTGGCGTTGTCCCGCAACAGCGAGCGCACCCGCCGGTCCAATTCACCCCGATCCCGCAGCACCCCGCCGCCGAGACTCAACCCGATGACCGGGGCGCGCCGCGACCAGTCCCAGCGATCATGGACATCGAGGCCCCGGAACAGCGGCTCGTTGCCGGCAAAAAGCTCGCCCAGGGTATAGAGAAACAGTGACTTGCCGAAACACCGGGGGCGGGAGAGGAAATAATGGATGCCCTCCTCGCTCAACTTCCAGGCGAACGCCGTCTCGTCGACGTAGTAATAGTCGGCCTCGCGGATCTTCTGGAAGGTCTGGATGCCGATCGGGAGCTTCTTGCGGTTCATGGGATCATTATCCGACGCGAAAGCAATAGTCTCTATTCTAGGCGGGGCGCCCGTCAGTCACGCTGGTGACACCGCTGCGGCGGTGTCACCCATGCATTAGCCGCTGCGCGGCGCGAACCGAACCGCACGGTCGCAGTCGGGCGCTTCGGCCTCGCGGCGCGGAGCGCCTGACACAGGCACGAGCATCTATTCTTAGGCCACCCCCGCCAACTTGGCCGCCTCCTCCACATCCACCGACACCAGGCGCGAGACGCCGGGCTCATGCATGGTGACACCGAGCAGGTGGTCGGCGATCTCCATCGTCACCTTGTTGTGACTGATGAAGATGAATTGGACCTGATTGGATAAGGACCGGACCAGCTCGCAGAAGCGCCCGACATTGGCATCGTCCAGCGGCGCATCGACCTCATCCAACATGCAGAAAGGCGCCGGGTTCAATTGGAAGATGGCGAACACCAGGGCCACCGCGGTGAGTGCCTTCTCGCCACCGGAGAGCAGATGGATGCTGGAATTGCGCTTACCCGGTGGGCGCGCCATGACGGTGACCCCGGTCTCCAGCAGGTCATCGTCGGTCAACTCCAGATAGGCGTGACCGCCGCCGAAGAGCCGCGGGAAGAGCAGTTGGAAGCCGCTGTTGACCTGGTCGTAGGTGTCTTTGAAGCGGGTACGGGTCTCGCGGTCGATCTTGCGGATGGCGCCCTCCAGGGTATCGAGTGCACGGGCGATGTCGGCGTGCTGTTCGTCCAGATAGCGCTTGCGCTCGGATTGCTCCTTGTACTCGTCGATGGCGGCCAAGTTGATGGCACCCAGGCGCTGGATGCGCGCGGCGAGCTTGGTCAGGCGTTCCTGCCAGGTGGCCTCGTCCGCGGCCGGGTCCAGGTCGCGCAGTACCGCCTCCGGGGTGGTCTCGACCTCCTTGAGTTGCTCTTCCAGGGTGCGGCGGCGCACCAGCCGCTCCTGGCGCTCCAGGCGCAGCACATCCAGCTCGCGCTGGCTGGTCTGGCCGGCCTGCTCCACGCGGTGGCGCTCCTGCTCCAGTGAGCGCACCTCCTGGTCCAGCGACTCCAGGCGCTCGCGGGCGGCGGTCAGTTCCGCCTCCACCTCCACCCGCCGCACGAGTTGTTCGTCCAGGCGCTCACGCTGCTCGGCCAGCGGCTCGACCGACTCCTCGATGGCCGCCTCCAGCTCGTCGCGCCGCTCCCGCAGCAGCACTTGCTGGTCCTGGGCGCGTGCCTGGCTGTGCAGCGTCGCCTCGCGGGCGGCGCGGTTGGACTCCACCCCCACCCGCAGGCCCTGGGCGCGGTCACGGGCGTTGCGCTCGGCCTCGCGCGCCTGGGTCAGGGCGGTGCGCAGGGTCTCGCGCTCGCGGGTGAGTTGCTCCCGGCGCTCGGCCAGTTGCTCGACCTCCTCCAGCAGTTCGTGCAGGCGCTCGCGCGCCTCCTCCATGTCGGCGATGGCGTCCTCGCACTGGCTCGCCAGGTCGGCGCGCTCCGCGGCCAGGGCCTCCTGGCGCTCGTTCAGATGGCCAAGGCGGGCGCGGCTCCCGGTCAGCTCGGCGCGCACGCCCGCCAGTTCCCGGTTGAGTGCGGTCAGGGCCTGGGCGGTCTGCGCGCGCACCTGTTCCGCCTCGGCGCGCGCGGCGCGCAGCGCCTGGTCCTGGGCGGTGAGTGCCTGCTCCTGTTCCGTCAGTGCCGCGAGCTCCAGCTCCAGTGCCTTGAGCGACTCGGCACGGGCCAGCACCCCGTCGGTCGCCTCGGCGGCCGGGGTACGCAGCCAGTTGCTGCCGATCTGGATGCCGTCGCGGGTGATCAGCCATTCGCCCGCGGCCAGGCCGGCGCGGCGCCCCAGTGCCTCGGCGAGATCCGCCGCGGTCTCAACCGGACCAAGCAGTCCGTCCAGCGGCCAGGGGGCCTCACAGTGGGCGGCGAGCCGCGTTGCCGGGCGGTCGCCAGGCGACGCGGCGGGGACGGCAGTATCGATCAGGACCAAGCCCGGGACCAGCCCGGTCGCCGCGAGCGGCCGCAGGTCCGACACCGGCACGGCCTTGAGCGCCGCCCCAAGCACCGTCTCCACCGCCGACTCCCAGCCGGCGCCGACCTGGAGCCGGTCGGCCAGCCGCGGCGTCTGGGCCAGACCGTTGGAGACGAGCCAGGCGGTCAACTTCTTGTCGCGATCGGTCAGTGCGTCCTGCTGGAGTGCCTGGAGCGAGGCGCGCCGGCCCTTGCCCTGTTGCAGCGCGGTGCGCACCCGGTCCAGGTCCGCGGTGAGTGCACGCGCCGCCGCCTCGCGGGCGACCAGGTCGGCGGCCACGACCGCCTGGCGGGTCTCGACCTCGGCGCACTGCTCGGCAAGCCCCTCCTCCCGCTCGGCCAGCTCCTCCACCCGCACCTGCGCGCCGGCCAGGTCCAACCGACCGGCCTCCTCCTCCAGGCGCCGCAACCGCTCCCGGTCACGCCCCAGGCGCTGCTCCAGTGCGTTGATCCCGGCGCGCTCCACCTGCGCCTGCTGGCCGGGGCCGGTGGCCTCCTGGTTGAAGCGGTCCCATTCACCCTCCCAGTGCGACTGCTGGTCCTCGGCCAGAGCGACCGCCGCGGCGGCCCCATCCAGGCCCGCCTGGGCGGCGGCGCGCAGCGGCTCATCACGCGCCAGGTCGGCATCGAGCTCGGCCAGGCGCTTGAGGTCCCGCTCCAGGTGGTAGTTGGCGTCGTCAAGCTCCTGATCGAGCCGGACCAGTTCGGCCTCCCGCCGCCCACGGGACTCGTTGGCGAACTGGATGGCCTGCTCGGCGCGGGCGATCTCGGAGCCCACCGCGTAGAAACGGCCCTGGACCTGGTTGAAGTGCTCGGACGCATCGCTGTAGGCAGCGCGGCGGTCCTCGATGTCGGCCTCGATGCGGCGCTGGCGGGCGAGCCCGCCCGCCTGGTCGGTCTCCAGGGTGCCGAGGCGCCGGTCCTGGGCGTCCAGTTCCTGGTCCAGTGCACGCCAGCGCATGGCCTTGAGTTCCTGATCCAGACGCCGCTCCTCGGCGCGAAACTCGGTATAGCGGGCGGCGGTGTCGGCCTGGCGCTCCAGGTGTTGGAGTTGCTTGGCCACCTCGTCGCGGAGATCCGTCAGCCGGTCCAGGTTTTCCCTGGTGTTGCGGATCCGGGTCTCGGTCTCGCGGCGGCGCTCCTTGTATTTGGAGATGCCCGCCGCCTCCTCCAGAAAGACCCGCAGGTCCTCCGGGCGCGCCTCGATGATGCGCGAGATCATCCCCTGCTCGATGATGGCGTAGGAGCGGGGCCCCAGGCCGGTGCCCAGGAACAGGTCCTGAATATCCTTGCGGCGGCAGCGGCTGCCGTTCAGAAAATAGACCGACTGGCCGTCGCGCGTGACCTGACGCTTGACCGCGATCTGGCTGAAGGCGGCGAACTCGCCCCCGGCGCGCCCGTCGGCGTTGTCGAAGACCATCTCGATGCTCGCCATGCCCACCGGCTTGCGCCCCGTGCTGCCGTTGAAGATCACGTCCGCCATCGACTCGCCGCGCAGCATCTTGGCCGAGGACTCACCCATGACCCAGCGCACCGCGTCGATGACGTTGGATTTGCCGCAGCCGTTCGGGCCCACCACCCCGACCAGATTACTGGGAAAATGGGCCGTGGTGGGGTCCACGAAGGACTTGAAACCGGCGAGTTTGATTTTTTCAAGGCGCATCCGGGCAGGGTAACGGATGCGGGGGGATGGGGCCAAGCGTTTCGCCCCCCGCTTTGTCTCCCAGGGCGGATAACGTCGAGCTTCTCTGGTTCCCACGTCCCAATGGGAACTCCGCCCGCTTGCTCTAGGTGCGCTTCCGACTATTCGTGTACCACGAGAGTCTCAAGATCGAGCTCGACGAAGTGATGAACTGTCAGCGCGGTCTCCAAGGCCAGAATGTTACGTTCCAGCAAGCGCTCCAGGTCGACGTTACCCAGGTTCCCCGTCGCGATCAGCAACAGCCTTGGCGGACGCCCGTGAAGCAGATGTGAATTCACGAAATCAGCGTCCTTGGTAATCACGATCCGGTCTTCCCGGCAGGCCAGTTCGATGATTGCCAGATCCGGCGTCCGGTTCCCCCTGGCCAAGTCCAGCGTGTGTCGCGCGTCATGGCCGCGCGCCGCCAGCCAGCGCGCCAGCCGCCGGGGCAACTGCGCGTCGACGATAAATCTCATGCGGCCAGTTGGATCAATTGTTTGGTGTGAGCCATCCGGGCCGCAAACGCCAGGGCGGCCAGGATGTCCTCGCGGGTCAGGTCCTCGTAGTCGGTCAGGATCTCGTCGGTCGTCATCCCCCCGGCCAGCCACTCCAGGACCGTCTCGACCGGGTAGCGCAGCCCGCGGATGCAGGGCTTGCCGTGGCAAATTGCAGGGTCCATGGTGATACGTTCGAGCATTGATGGTCTCCGGGGCTGTCTGGGCTCAGGCAAGCTTAGCCGATCACTTGGGATTCGGGGTAACCGCGGCGGCCAGGACGTTTCGGACGGGCGCCACGGGTTGTGCCGCAGGTCGGGCGCGCCGTGTCCGGGTACGGCGCGGCCCTCCTATCACTGGAAACTTCGGATGGGCAGGGCTACTTGCGTAATCGACAGACTCGTATATCATCTGCGATATGATACTTGCCATAGACACCGACGTGATCGTCGCTGCACTGCGCAGCCCCAGCGGGGCGGCGCGACGGCTGCTCGGGCTGTTGCGCACCGGGCAGATTCAGGCCGTCGCCACCTTCGGGATGCTGGTCGAATACGACGCCGTACTCTCGCGCCCGGAGCAGCTGGCCGCGACCGGGCTGACGATCCATGAGGTCGGCCGCGTCCTCGACGGTCTCGCGACCCTGGTCGTCCCGGTGAGACCCCACTTTCTATGGCGACCGCAACTGCGGGACCCAAACGACGAGATGGTCCTGGAAGCGGCGGTCAACGGTGGTGCCGACCGGATCGCCACCTTCAACCTTGCGGACTACCTGCCGGCCGCGACCCGCTTCGGGATCGGCGTGCAGCGGCCGGGCGACATCCTGCGGAGACTATTCCTATGACAATCACCAGCAACTATGCCCTGCGGCTGCAGAAGTCGCTGCTCGACGAGGTCAAGCGGATCGCGACCGAGGAGGGCACTACCATCAATCAGTTCATCAACGTGGCCGTAGCGGAGAAGGCCGCAGCGCTGCGCACCGAGGCGTACTTCCGGGAGCGGGCGCAGCGGGCAGACTTGGCCGAGTTCGATCGCATCCTGGGCAAGTCCGGGAGTGAGCCGCCGCACGCCGGGGACGAGGTGCCGGAGGGGCTGCCCAACCGGTAGCGAGCGCTCCGTAAGCGTTAAGCGTCCCGCGAACTACATCTTTCGCCGCCTTGGTCGAACCAGCGACGATCGCACCGAGCTCAACGACAGTTCCGTAGGTTGGGGTGAGGAACGAACCCCAACATTGCGATGCCCGCGCGACCACGTTGTGGTTCCTTTATCACCCCAACCTACCGGGCTAGAGTCACGGACCGGCATCCATACACATCGAGAGGCCTTGACAATCTTTGCGAACGAACTGACTCTGTAACCAATAGCTAGATCTACCCCTCGTTCTAACAACGGCCCTCGCGGCCAAGATGTTCATCCATGCCGCTCGCCCCCCCTCCCCGATGGCACACCGAGGTCCCCGGAACACGCTGGTTCCGGGCCGACCTGCATCTTCACACCCTGGATGACCCCTACGTGGATCTGCCGCCCGGGATCACAGGAGGGCGCGACAGCTCCGCAGTGCTGCGTGCCTATGCCGAGGCGTTTCTGGACGCGGCGGTCGCACAAGGGATTGAGGTACTCGGATTAACCCCGCATTCAGCCACTATCGCTCATGGCGTTTCCGCAGCGTGGGCTATCCTTGAAACCTGGTTGAACGAGGCACAACCATCCACGGGACAGCCTTATCGCGACCTGATCTATGCCGTTTACCCCGGCTTCGAACCGAACTTCGCGGATGGCAACAAAGGCATCCACTTGCTATTCCTCTTCGACCCGACGATTGGCAAAGAACGCTATCTCAACGCCTTCATTGCGATCATGGGTGGCCGACCAGCCTACACGGGCCACAAGCTCAATTGGACTCATAAGAGCCCAGGCGAGGCATTCCAGGCGATTGACGACGCCAAAGTAGTCGGAAAAGGCAAGTATCTCGTTATTGCCCCGCATCCGTTGCAAGACAACGGGCTGCTGTCACGACCAGACCATTACATCGCGAATTTGGCGGGTGGACGCATCCAAGCTGCCGAGCTGCGCCATGACAAGACACTCGACGAAGACCTCTCGGAGAGTGGCAAGCTTCGACATGCCTACAAAGGGAAAGTTGCCTTCCACCATGCCAGCGACGCAATACGCCTGCCATTAGCCATACCTGCGCGTGAGCGCGAGCTTGGGTTCCGTTATGCACTGGTGAAACTCGCAGCACCGTCGCTGGAAGCGTTGCGTCAGGCTTTTCTGGCTAAGAACTCCCGGATACGGGTCCCCTATGCGAGAGGCGATGCGGGGAATCTGGTATGGGCGGCAGATCTACCCATACCGCTCCCCCAAGGTATGGGAGCCCGTCCGTGGATTCGGGAGGTACAAGTTCAAGGCGGAACCTCCTTCCACCGCGGCCAAACCTTTCGCTTCAGCCCGGATCTGACCTGTATCATCGGTGGAAGCATGACCGGAAAGTCCACCTTGCTGGACGGACTGCGCCTATTTCTTGGCGGGGATCGGGCGATGCCGGATTCGACGACAAGCGTTGGCCGCCAAGCCCTGGAACGCGCTAACGGGCGCTTCCTTTCGGGCGGTACGACCATTCTGGTCCAAAGCCCCGCGGGCGATGTTTCGCGTCCGGTGGGCGAGCGTTTCGCGGTTCGCTTTTTCTCCCAGGGCGAGTTGAAATCACTCGCCGAGGACAGCGATGGAATCGAACACCTCTTGTTCCATTTGGCTCCGGGCCGCTCAGCCGAGCTGTTAAGTCAGCGCGATACCCTGCGCGAACTGGACGCGCGACTGTGGGCAGCAGTGCAACGCCTCACTGGGCTTCAGGCGCAGGTCGCCGAGGCGGAGCAACTGTTTCAGCGCACCGCGGGCGCACGCGCAGCCATGGAACGCTTCGCGCAGGCCGGCACCGCTGAACTCGCACCTGTGCAACAAGATGCGGCGCGGGCCAAAACCTTTTCGAGCGATGTGACCCTGCGAGTAACGCGTGCGCGCGAGCTTGCCGATGAGATCGCGACGTTGACGCTCCCGGCACTCAATAGTCCGGAATTAAGATCGCGACTGACGGACCCTTTTGAAGATTGCGGCGCGGCTGAGTTTCTGCAAACGGCTCAGACGCAAGCAGCATCCATAGTGCAGACTTTGGAGGCATTACAGGGGATAGCGCGCGCCTTGGAGACTGCGGGTACCGACCGATCGGCGCAGGTCACGGCAAAGGTCCAAGCAGCTCTAGTGGCCGCTGGGGGTAGCGCCGCTGACCTCAATGAATTTGAGGCGTTTGCCAAGAACGCCCAGCATTACGATAGCTTCAAAGCCGCATTGGATAACAAGATGGCCGAGCGCGACTCAGCCTTTGCCACCTTTACTTCAGATCTTGGCGAGCGGGATCGACTGGTGGAAACTCATCGTATGGCTATCACTACGCTATGCGACGAGATCCATGCAAGGTTCCCAGAACGCGTTGCGGTGGTAGTCGACATTGAGGGCCGCGACGACTCTCTGGAATCTTGGGTGCAGGGCTTTCGCACTAAAGGTGTTACCCAGTGGTGGAACAGCAATGGAAAGAGAACAACAACCCCAACTCAGCTGCGACCGATCGCGACAGCGCTGACCGAAAATCGCACCCCAGACGCGCTGATTACAGCCCAGGCGCAGGGAATGTCGGAAGCCGTGGCACGATCCTTCCTCGAGCAGATCGCACCGTGGCAGCGTCAACTCGAGATCTGGGCATTGCGGAACCCTGATCGTTACCGGATTCGCTGGATCGAAGGTGGCGAGAGCAAGGATTTGGAAGCACTTTCCGGCGGCCGACGAGTCGCCGTACTACTTGCACTTTTGCTGGAGAGCGACGATCCGACGCCCTTATTCGTGGACCAGCCAGAAGACGAGCTGGATAATCGCTTCCTTAACGAGACCATCATCCCTGCACTGCACCGTTTAAAAGGCAAGCGCCAAGTCGTCTTCGCAACTCACAACGCCAATCTGGTGGTCAACGGCGATGCGGATCAGGTCATTGCACTGGAAGCAGACGCACAACACGGCCGAGTATACGCATGCGGCGCAATCGAAGAGCATGAAGTCCGCAACGCGATCATCCGCACACTGGACGGCGGGGACGATGCCTTTCGACTGCGCAGGGCAAAATACGGCTTTTAGGAGGGCGGCATGGAGTGGATCGAAGTCTTACAGCGTATTCAGGCCGGCGAGGACGAACGCACCGAGTTGGGCCGCTTTCGGTCTTGGGGCGAGAAGGACTGGCTAAAGGCGGTTTGTGCGATAGCCAATACCGAAGGAGGCTTGTTAGTACTCGGCGTCGCCGATGACGGCTCTATCGACGGGGTCCCGATGGATGCCGATGAGGTCCAGGAACGACTCACCGACCATATTCACGATGCACTCAGCGCACCGGTACAGGCAAGGGCCGGCCGTCATCGCGACCCGAAGGGCTGGGTCCACTGGATCGAAGTTGCCCGAATGCGCGGTTCAGAGCCCCTTCGCTATCGCGGCCAAGTGCTCGTTCGGAGGCTGCGCAGCAATCGCGAGCCCACGCCTTCAGAACTGCAAGAGTTGTACAACACGTTCGGCCTGATCTTTACCGAGGAGCGGGTCGTACCCGGTACCGGCGCAGACGATATCGAACCAACTGCCTTTCGCGACTATATGCAACGCAAGGGTGTGGACCTGGACGCCGAGCCGGCGCTGCCGCTCGCCACCGACCTGTTCAACCGCGAAGTCCTGGATCGGGACTTCGACGGCGTGCTGCGGGCAACGCTGTTTGGACTGCTGTGTTTCGGCAAGGACCCCCAGGGCTATCCGCCCACCCGCAATCTGTGGGTGGATCTGGTCGCCTATGCAGGGACCGATCGCGGCGCCGACGTGCTGCTGGCCGGGGAGGCGCGCGGCCGGCTCGACGAGCAGGTGCAGCGCGCCGAGGGCTGGCTGCGGGCGCTCGGGCGCGGCGAGCGGTATGCCGGTATGGAGCGCACGGACACCTGGCCGGTGCCGCTGCCGGCGTTTCGGGAGTGTGTGGTCAATGCGGTCGCACACCGCGATTACAGCATCCTGGGCTCCAAGGTCCTGGTCGAGGTCTTCGACGACCGGATTGTGGTGACCAGCCCGGGCGCCCTGCCCAATCACAAGCGACCGGAATCGGTCCTGGCCGGCGGGACCCCGCGCTCGCGTAATGAGGCCATGGCCAACTTTCTGTGGGACCTGCGCCTGATGGAACAGCGCGGCAGCGGCTACCCGCGCATCATCCGGGCGATGCGCGCCTTCAACGGGACCCTCCCCTGGCTGGAGCAGGACAAGGATGAGCGGTGGGTGAGGGTCACGCTCTGGCGTATCGCAGCCACCGCGGCCGAGCCAGCGCCGGCCGACTCGCGGGCGCATCAGCCCTGACCCTCACGGACCGCCAGATAGGTGCGGCTAGTCAATTATGATCCATCGCAACTCAAGCGCACCCGCTGTTTGGATGCTTGTCGTATTCCTGGGCGGGCTGTTGGGCGTACCCGTCCACGCGCAGGACGGGGCCACCGTGCAGGTGACCACGACTCCGGCCGCGGAGCAGGTTACAAGAAATACTGCGCCGGCCACCTTGCCTATCCCGACGGCGCGGCAAGACGAGGGATGGTTCGGCATGCTCTCGGACATCCATTTCAATCCGCTTCACGATCCGTCACTGGTCACGCAGCTGGTCGCGGCCGACGCCTCGCAGTGGGACGAGATTTTCGCGCAATCAACTAATAACAGCCCGAGTGGCGCCGGCACCGAAACCAACGCTGCGCTCCTCACGTCGGCACTCAACGCCATTGCCAATCATCGCCCGTCGCTCGATTATTTGATTATTGGAGGAGATTTTTTCAGTCACACGTTCAAGCGGGATTTCTTTAACTACGCCCCGGAACATTCGGATTCCGCTTACCAGGCTTTCGTCATTAAGACCATGACCTACATGGCACACTCGATCAAGCAACGTTTGCCAGATATTCCGGTCATCGCCACCTTGGGCAACCACGACACGTACTGCGGAAATTATCAGATCGAGCCGGCCGGGAAGTTTCTCTATGACACCGCCGGGCTCATATCAAGACTGGCCGAAGACCCGCAGGGACAAGGATTTTCCTCGTACCCCGAGCTTGGCGCCTACACCCTCCCCCATCCCCGTGCGCGCCATCACTATTTCGTCGTACTCGACAATCTCTATCTCTCAACCCGCTATGCAAACAGGTGCGGCCTGGCATTCACCGACCCCTCCCAGGCCCTGATGATCTGGCTCGAAGCGACCCTCTATCGCATGCAACGGGAGGGTGCCGGCGTCACCTTGATCATGCATGTCCCATTTGGAATCGATACCTACCAAACCGCCACATCGCGCCTGCCGAAGAGTTACCTCACCAGCACCGGCGAGAACGGCGTCCTGAAGATCCTCAAACGCTACCCACAGCAGATAACAGCGCTGTTTAGCGGACATACCCACCGGGACGAATTTCGCGTCCTGCGCGGCGACGATGATAAACCATTCGCTTTTCAGCGCATCGCCCCGGCCCTCAGCCCGATCGTCAATAATAATCCCAGCTATCAGGTCTACCGCTATAATCGGGACTCCGGCGCCCCGGTCGACGTCATAACGTTCATCTACCAAGAAGGGCATGACAAATCCGCGCCGGCCTGGATCCAAGAATATGATTTCGAGTCCAGCTATGGTCTCGGATCGATGACAGCTGCGAATCTTGATAAATTGGCTGATAGAATCTTCAACGACGAAGCTATCCGCCGGAAATTCATCACCTACCATGACGGCAGCGCGATTTCCGGGGATCTCAGTGAACAGAACTGGCCGACCTATGTCTGCGCATTGCAGAGTATTGACATCGGCTCGTTCCGCAGGTGTACCAAGGACTTTCCCAGCGCTCCCTGCGGTAAGCCTAAATCCGGCAGTTGCTCACGCCCAGGCACCAAGCCCGCCAAGAAATACAATCGGGTAGGCAAAGTCACCAGATCACCCGCCGGGCGAATGGTCCAAGGCAGATAGGGTGCTGAAAACCTTGGCGAGCTTGGCGCCTTGGCGTGAGAACTGCGCTAGCCGGGTTGAGCGGTAGGCGAGGGTCATACACGCGCGTACCGCAGCCGCAGCTGCGGCGCCGGGTTTGGCGCCTCAGCCCTGACCCTCATGGGCCGCCAGATACCCCCGCAAGGTCGTGAGCGCCTCGTCGTAATCGAAGCGCTCGATCTCGCGGCCCAGTTGGGACGCGAGCGGACCCAGCGCGCCGGCAAGCAGGGGCGCATGCTCGAACCAGATGGCCGCGGCCCGGGTGTCGTCCTGCGCCAGCAGCGCCTCCAACTCGCCCAGGACCGGCCACACGTGGTCCCAATCCGGGGCGGCCGACGTCGGGGTCGGCGCCGGGTCGGGCGCGGGCGCGGGCGCGGGCGACGTGCCCGACAGGACGGGGGCGGGCGGCGGCAGCCAGCGCACCAGTGACTCATACAGCCGTTCGGGCTCCACCGGCTTGCCGATGTGGTCACTCATCCCGGCCTCCAGGCACCGCTGGCGGTCGTCCGCAAAGGCGCTCGCGGTCATCGCCAGGATCGGCAAAGACGCCTTGCCGGGCAACGCACGGATCGCACGCGTGGCCGCCAGGCCATCCATGATCGGCATCTGCACGTCCATCAGCACCAGGGCATAATCGCCGTCGCGCACCCGCGCCACGGCATCGCGCCCGTTGTCGACCACGTCGACCAGCAGGCCCAGGTCGCCCAGCAGGTCGCAGGTGACCGCCTGATTGACCGGCTCGTCCTCGACCAACAGCAGACGGCTGCCGCGATAAGGTGCCAAGGCCTGTTCGGCGCACTCACCCGTCTCACTCGCCGACCCGGCCGCCTCAGTCGCACCGGGCACGCGACCCAGACGCGCGGTGAACCAGAAGGTGCTGCCCTCCCCGGGGGTGCTGACCACCCCCGCCGAACCACCCATGAGGACCGCCAGACGCGCCACGATGACCAGACCCAGACCGGTGCCGCCGTACTCGCGGGTGGTCGAGTCGTCCGCCTGGACGAAGGGTTGGAACAGCCGCTCCTGCTGATCCACCGTAAGCCCTATGCCCTGGTCCGTCACCTCAACGCGCAGCAGCACCGCGGTCGCATCCGCCGCCGCCACGGCTGCCCGCACCCGGATCTCACCGCGCGGAGAAAATTTGATCGCATTGGCCACATAGTTGGCCACCATCTGCCCCAGACGCAGCGGATCGCCGTGCAGGCGCGACGGCACCGCCGGGTCCACCGTGACGGTGAGTTCCAGGCCCTGCGCCGCCGCCCGCTCGGCGAACAGGCTCTGGGTGCCGTCCAGGACCTGGTTCAGGGCGAAGTCGATCGCCTCCAACGACACCCGGCCGGCCTCGATCTTGGACAGGTCGAGCACATTGTTGAGTATAGCGAGCAGGTGCCGCGCGGCCTCACCCACCTTGGCCAGCCGATCCTGCGCCTTCAGGTTGGGGAGCTCGCGGCGCAGCAGGTGGTTGAGCCCGATGATCGCGTTCATGGGCGTGCGGATCTCGTGGCTCATATTGGCGAGGAAGGCGCTCTTGGCCCGATTGGCCGCCTCGGCCGCGTCGCGCGCCTCGCGCAGTTCCTGGGTGCGCGAGTCCACTACCGACTCCAGGTGATGGCGGTAGCGGTCCAACTCCAGCTCCGCCTCCTTGCGGGTGCTGATGTCCTGGAACACACCGGAGAGCGCCACGACCTTGCCGCACTCCGCAATGGGGCGGCCAATGCTGTGGACCCAGCGATGATGGCCCTGGGCGGTCATGAACTCGACCTCCAGGTCAAAGGGCTGCCCGGCCGTGATCGCCGCCTGCACGGCGCTTTCAATCAGAGGGCGGGACGCCGGGGCATAGAATTCAATGGCGTTATCGAGGGTGGGACTGAAGGTCATCGGCACTTCGTGAATGCGATACACCGTCTCCGTCCAGGTCTGGCGACCGGTGGCCAGGTCCAATTCCCAACCACCGATACCGGCGATCCGCCCCATCTCATTGAGCAACGCCTGACTCTTCATCAGGGTATCCACCGCCCGCTTGCGCTCGGTGATGTCGATGTTGATCCCTAGGATGCCCCGGATACTATCGCCGCTACGGATCGGGGCGATGATGTTCTGGAAGGTGTGCGGCTCATCGTTGACGGCATAGGTCACCTCCTCGTCCACCACCTCCCCGGCCAAGGCGCGGGCATTATTGGCCTGCCAGATCGCCAACTCCGCCGGGCTCACCCCGGTATCTTCCGGGCGGCGGCCCAGGATGCTGCCCCAGTGCGCGACCAGGCGGGCGTTCTCCATGAAGCAACGCCCATCGCGGTCGCGCGCCCAGAACTCGAACGGCACGTTGTCGACGACCGCCCGCAGCAGCGATTCGCGCGCCTGCAACTGGGTCTCCGCCTGGACGCGGGCGGTAATATCGAAGAAGGTCACGACGACCTGCTGGATCGCACCCCGGTCGTCGCGCAACGGGTGGGCCTCGTACTGGACCCAGATCGGGGCCTGGCGATCGGGCCGCAGGATGCCCAGGTTCAGATTCTGCACCGCGGCCCCGGCCGCCAGGGCGCGATTGACCGGATACTCAGCCAGCGGCATCGGCGTACCGTCCTCGCGGATAAAACACCAGGCGGGATCGATCGCCGCCTTGCCATAGAGCTGCTCCAGGCTCAGGCCCAGCAGGCGCGCGGCCATGGCATTGGCCAGGCGGATAGCGGTGTCCGGTCCATGCACGACCACCCCGGCGTCCAGGTTGTCGACCAGACCGCGGTAGTCGCGCTCGCTCTCGCGCAGCGCCGCCTGGGCCGCCAGGCGCTCGCTGATGTCGCCATAGGCGACGACCACGCCATAGCCCGGCAACGGCAGGAGGGCGGCGGTGACATCGATCCAGGTCACACCGCCGTCCGGGCGGACCACCCCCATCTCCGCACGATGCACCCCCTGACCGGTCTGGAGCGCCCGCACGCTGGGGTATTCAACGCTCGGCATGGGCGTACCGTCGAGGCGCACGATGCGCCAGGCGGGGCTGTCGATCTGGCGTTGGCGCTGCTGCGCGCTGGGGAGACCGAGCAGGGTCTCGGCGAGCGGGTTCGCCTCCAGGATCTCACCGGCGGCATCGGTCACCGTGAGGCCGAGCGGCAGGTTCTCAAACAGCGTCTGGTACTTGGTCAGGGCGATCGCGAGTGACAACTGCGCCTGTTTGCGCTCGTCGATGTCGCTCACCGCCCCCTGATAGTGGAGCTCGCCACCGGCCGCGGCAGGCACCACCGAGAGGTCGATGATGGCCCAGAAGACCTGCCCATCGCGGCGGCGCAACCGGGTCTCGTAACCCTGCACCTGGCCCTGATCGGCCACCAGACGGACCAGCTGCGCCCGGTCCCGCGCATCGGCATAGAACCGGGGGCCGATGTCCGCACCGCCGGCCAAGAACTCCTCGAGGCTGTCGAAACCGAACATCCGCACACAGACCGGATTGGCACCGATGCAGCGCCCCTGCGGGGTGGTCTGAAAGAGCCCCACCGGCGAGGACTCGAAGATCTCGCGGTATTGGCGCTCGGCCCCGCGCAACGCCTCCTCCGCCCGCCGCCGCGCCGCCAACTCCGCCGCCAACCGGGCGGACTGGTGGCGCGTGTTCAACAGCGCCAGGACCAGGGCCGCGAGCAGTACGCCGATGAGGCTCCCACCGCCCCCGACGAGCCACACCCGCGGGTCCGCGCCCGCCGGCGGGCCGGAGCGCGCGAGACTCAGGGTCCAGCGCGACCCATTGAAGTCGATCGGCAGCGGTAGCATGTCGGCCGCCGGCGCGACGGCCCCCGGCTGACTGTCGAACAGCAGGGTGTCGCGGGAGGGCCGATCGCCCTCATAGACCGCCAGGCGCACACGCTGGGCCTCATCCTGCTCCCAATCCGCCAGGATCCCGAACATCAAGTCGGTCATCCGATAGGGGCTGTAGACCCAGCCGAGCAGGGCGGCGCGGCGCTCCGCCACTGTGCCGGTCGGCTGCCCCAGGCGGTAGACCGGGACATACATCAGGGTCCCGGCCTGGACGTCCTGGTCGGTCTCCTGCACCAGCTGAACCTTGCCGGAGAGCACCGCCAGGTCCTCGTCGCGCGCGCGCTCCATGGCGGCGCGGCGCACGGGCTCGGACAGCATGTCATAGCCGAAGGCGCGCAGATTGCGCCCGGTGAAGGGTTCCAGGTAGACGATCGCTGAATAGGGGTCGCGGCGACCCGCGGGCCACACCCGGTAGTCGGGGAAGCCCTGGGCGCGGACATCCGCCTCGTGTTGGGACAGTTGGTCGGGCACGATCAGGAGCGCAAAGCCGATACCCTGGATCCCCGGCAAGTTGAGATGGACCCGGCTGCGCTCAACATACGCCTGCCACTGCGCCCGGCTGACCTCACCGGCGACCGCAAAATAGGCCGCCCCGCTGCGCAGGACCTGGGCGTGGGCGTGTAGGCGCGCATCGATCTTGGTCGCGATCTCGGCACCGATCGCGGCCAGGTCGCGGCGCTCCTGGGACTGCACCTCGGCCCGGGTGAAGAGGGTCGCCGCCAGGGTCAACACCAGGGCGAACGCGAGGACCGCCCCGGCCGGCCAGGCCGGCCAGGTCTGGCGACGGGACTCGGCGGGGGTTAGAGACATGGTTTGCTCCGCGGCCTCATGATGTGCGCCATCAATCAGTCTGTATCGTCTTGGCGACGCCGAAGAACCGGGTTCAGCAGTCGCACCCACCGCGACCCGTCCCGGCTGCATCGCGCTATCGTCACCCGGGCCTGGGCCTTATACTGACGATTATGCGGAGTCCGCTACACCGCGGGGTATGCAGGTCGCGCCGCTGCCAGGTCTGCGCCCGGCCCGGCACAGCCCTTCACGATAAATTTACAGTGACCGATGGCTAACGATAGACTGCCGGACGGCCGATGGCAACGCTCGCCACCCGGTCGTGATCGGCGATCCAGCCACCACCGAACTTTACGCTTGCCTGGTGTCTCTCAATGGCCACCGAAACGCCGCGCGCACCCGACCAGACGCTGGCGGACCTCTATCCCGAATTTCTCGCCGCCCTGCTGGCCGGGGACCGGCGCCGTTGCGAGGCCCTGACCGACCAGTGCCTGGGCGCGCAGGTACCGATTCTGGCGCTCTACCAGCAACTGTTCCAGCGCGCACTTTACCAAGTGGGCGAGGAGTGGCAGTACAACCGGATCTCGGTCGGCCGCGAGCGGCTGGCCACGGCCATCGTCGAGGGCCTGCTCAATCGGCTCTATCCGCGGGTCATCACGCCGCAGCGCAGCGGGCGGCGGATCATTGTCGGGTCAGTGGAAGGTGAACTGCACCAGGTCGGCGCCAAGATGGTCTGCGATGTCTTCGAGATGCATGGCTGGGAGGCGATCTATCTGGGCGCGGATACCCCGACCACCGAACTGCTGCGCACGGTGCTGGACCTGCGGCCGGACGCGGTCGGTCTATCGCTGAGCGTCTACTTCCATCTGGGCGCACTGCTCACCGCGCTCGCGCGGCTGCGCGGTGCCCACCCCGAGCTACCGATACTGATCGGCGGCCAGGGATTGCGCCAGATCGGCCCGACCCTGAGCGACGATCGCAAGGTCCATTACGCGGCCGATCTCGACGCGCTCGAACGCCTCGTCAAGCGTCTGCCCGTGACCGATCCCCCGCCCGAAGGGTCGGCGGCGCATGGCCAGATCCGCGCCTGAACCCAACGCGATGGTCCACTCATCCACCGCCGACGCCTCACCCGATGGGTCCACCGAGCCCCCCGGGGATACCTGGCGCGCCGAACTGCGTGAGGCGCACGAGGCGAGTACCGCGCTCGCGGTCGGCCGCTTCACCCTCGAGGGTGAGCCCATCTACCTCAACCGCGGCATGCGCGCGGTGCTGGGTGGCGATACACCGCAGCGCCCGCGACGCGATTATCTGGTCAACCCCAGCTTCGCCGACCTGCTCGTACCCCACACGCAGGGGCAGGTCTTCAGTGGCTGGCTGACGGTAGGCGATGGGTATCGGATGAGCCGCACCCTGCGCGGCCAAGCCTACCGCAAGGGCGCCGAGGTCCTGATCGTCGGTGAATATGACGTGGTCGAACTCGACCGGCTCGAGCGCGAGATGTCGAGCGCCAATCAGGAAATCAACAACCTGCAGCGGGGCCTGATCCACAAGAATGCCCGCCTGGCGCAGACGCTGATTGAACTGGAAACGCAGGTCAAGACCCTGCGCGATAGCGAGCAGCGCTTTCGGCGCATCGTCGAACATATCGCCGACCCGGTGATGGTGACCGATCTCACCGCCCACATCCGCGCGGTCAATCCCGCCTTCAGCCAGGTCACCGGCTACGACCCCGCAGAGGTCCTGGGCCGCACCCCCAAGCTGCTGACCTCCGGCCACCACCCGCCGGAAATCTACGCCGACCTGCGCCGCCGGTTGGCCACCGACGGGCGCTGGCACGGGAACATCTGGAACCGGCGCAAGAACGGCGAGATCTATGTGCAACGCCTGTCCATCTCCAGCCTGCGCGACAGTGCCGACGCGGGGCTTTATATCGCCGTCTATAACGATATCGGCGCGGATATCCAGGCCTTGGAACGGGCGCAATTCCAGGCCGAGCACGACGCGCTCACCGGCCTGCCCAATCGTGTCCTGCTGTTCGACCGGCTGTCGGAGGCCCTGCGCGACGCCCATCACCGCGACACCCGGGTGGCGGTGCTGTTCATCGACCTCGACCGCTTCAAGCCCATCAACGACACCCATGGGCATGCGGCCGGCGATACCGTGCTACAGACCGTCGCCCGCCGCATCAAGCGCAGCGTGCGCGATACCGACAGCGTGGCGCGGCTCGGCGGGGATGAGTTTGTGGTGGTGCTGCGTGACGTCCAGGCCCCGGAGCACGCGGACCAGGTGGCCCGCAAGATCGTGGCGAACCTAGACAGACCGTTGTGGCTCAACGGGTTGAGCCTCAGCGTGGGCGCCAGCATCGGCATCGCCATCGGCCCCGCGGCCGGCGAGACCGCCGCCGACCTGCTGCATCGGGCGGATCTGGCCATGTACGCGGTCAAGCGCACCCATGCGCACCCCCACGCGCTGCCGGGCCGCGTCACCCCGGTTCCGGGCCATCATGGCCATGTGAGGCCCCCACCGCAGAGCCCGGCGGAAGACTGAGGAGACTTCACTCATGACCGAAAGCATTGCGGTGCGTTGCGCTATGTCAGCGCCAACGCCGCGTCGCTACTCGGTGAAGACCCGCAAACCTTGCTGGGGCAGGGTGGCCGGGATTGGTTAGAGCAACATTTGCCCGACCTCACGGATTTGCCGAGCAGCGCGGGCAAGCGGTTGCACCTGATCGGGGCACTGGACCTGGGCTGTGGCGAACTCGATGTCCTGATCTCCCCGAACAGCGCCGGTTGGATCCTGGAGTTTGAGCCCACGATTGCGGATGAGGGCGACCCACGCGCGCACCGGCTCTTATCCGTCGAACCGCCGATTGACGCCGCGAAACTTCGGCAGCTGCAACACAGCCTGGTGGAGGTGGTCAGTGCGGTGACGGGCTATGACCGAACCACTGGAGTCGACCCCCGACGGCCCACGCCTGTCCCCGCGCCATTCATTCGAGAAATGGGTTCAGGTGCGCCACGGCTATTCACGGGCCTGGGAAGAGGATAGCCTGTTTGCGGCCAATCGATTGCGCGAACAGCTCGTGACCTGGCTCTAGCCATTGCGGCCGACCAAGGTGAATCCTTTGCCAACCGCCGATTGGTTCAACCCTTCCCTGGAATTGCTGGCTACACATCTGGGTAGCGTCGTTTACTACTGGGTCTCGACCATCGGGACTCGCCCAGCGCAACGGGTTGGTGGTGACCCCCAAGACCTGCTCGGACATGCACGTGATGCCTTCACGGGAGAACAACTGACCCATCATGAGAAGTGGGATGGCTCAGGCTATCCGGCGCGCCTGTGCGGCGAGGCTATTCCAATTGCGGGGCGGATCGTCGCCATCGCCGACGTCTTCGACGCATTGAGCTGCCGCCGTCCCTATAAGGAGCCCCGGCCGGTGGAGCAAACGCTCGGGTATCTGAAGGAGCCGGCCGGCAAGCATTTTGATCCTACCCTGATCGATTTATTCCTCGAACTCTTGCCGCAGGTACGCGCCGTGATGCAGAAGTGGCAGGACCAATGATGACTGTCGGCCAGAACGACGATCAAGACTGCGCTCGCGATCCTGATGGGCCGCCAAACTGCGCTGCGGCGCGGGCCGCCCGCAAGGTCTGCAGCGCGGCCTCGAAGTCGAAGGCGCCGACCTGCTGCGTCAGGATGTGCGCGCGGTCCCCCAGGGACGCCCTGAGGCAGGCCTGTTCCTGGCGCAGCGTCTGCTGGACCGCAAGGTCGCCCTGGATCAGGAGTCGCTCGATACGGTCCAGAAGAGGGCTGGCGGCTTCCTGCTCGGTGAGGGTGAGGAGCCGCGAGACCGCTGTCGCACCCGCGGGCGCGACGCCATCCGTGACAAGGTCCGCTCCCTGACCCTCATCGCTGGCCGGCTCACCTGCCCCGGTATCGGCTGCTTGCGCGGCGCCGGGCGGCAGCCATTGCAGCAGCAGGCCGTAAAGCCGGTCTGGGTTCACCGGTTTGGCGATATGATCGCTCATCCCGGCCGCCAGACAGACTTGCCGATCCTCCTCGAAGGCATGGGCGGTCATCGCCAGGATCGGCGTCTCACCATATCCGGGTAGGCCACGGATGGCCCGGGTCGCATCCAACCCGTCCATGACCGGCATCTGGATATCCATCAGGATGAGGGGGTAGCGGAAACCCTGGGCGAGGGTCAGGGCCGCACGTCCATCCTCCGCCACGTCGACCTCGATCCCAACCTGCCGCAACAGTTCCCGGGCGACCTCCCGGTTGGTCGGACTGTCTTCCGCCAGCAGTAGACGGGTGCCCGCATGCCGACGCGCCAGGACCGCACGGACGGGCGGACCGCCATCGCCCGCGCTGCTCGGCAGGGGGGCCTCGGTGGTCTTGCGCAAACGCACGGTTAACCAAAAGGTACTGCCCACGCCGGGGGTGCTGATCACCCCGGTCTGACCGCCCATCAGCTCAACCAAGCGGCGCGTGATCGCGAGCCCCAGACCGGTGCCGCCATAGCGCCGGGTGGTCGAACTGTCCGCCTGCTCGAAAGCGGCGAACAGCTTGTCCAACTGCTCCGGAGCGATGCCGACGCCCGTATCGCGCACATCGAAGCGGGCCAGCAGACTGTGTTCCGACTCCTCAATGACCGCAGCCTTCAGCGTGATCTCCCCCCGCTGCGTGAACTTGATGGCATTGGTCAGATAGTTGAGCAGCACCTGGCGCAGCCGGGTCGCGTCGCCCCGCAGGACCGCCGGCAGTGAGTCGACCTCGGCGCAATAGGTGAGTCCCTTGGCCTGGAGCGCGTCATTGATCAGTGAACGGACCTGATCGAGGAGTGCCGCCGGGGAAAACCTCACCGACTCCAAGGTGAGTTTGCCGGCCTCGATCTTGGAAATGTCCAGGATGTCGTTAATGATCACCAGCAGGTGATTGGCAGCGGAGTCGATCTTGACCAGGCGCGCCTGCTGCACCGGGTCCGCAACGTCGCGCCCGAGCAGATGGGTGAGCCCCAGGATAGCGTTCATGGGGGTGCGGATCTCGTGGCTCATATTGGCCAGGAAGGCGCTTTTGGCCCGATTGGCGGACTCGGCCTCGTGCTTGGCCGCCGCCAGTTCGGCGGTGCGGCGCTCCACCAGTTCCTCCAAGTGCTCCCGGTGGCCGGCCAGGTCCTGCTCCAGGCGGCGCGTCTCAGTCACGTCTTCCTTGATGGCCAGGTAGTGGGTGATGGACCCGTCCGGCTGGCGGATCGGCGCGATCGTGACGAGTTCCACATACTCGCTGCCGTCCTTGCGGCGGTTGATCAGCTCACCGCGCCAGGTTCGGCCCGCGATCAATGCCCCCCATAGCGCCTGGTAGATCGCCGGCGGTGTGTGACCCGAGCGCAGGATGCGCGGGTTCTGGCCCAAGACCTCGGCACGCGCGTACCCGCTGGTGCGCACAAAGGCGTCATTAACGTATTCAACGCGGGCCGCAAGGTCGGTGATGACGATGCTGCTGGGGCTCTGCTCGACCGCCAACGACAGCTTGCGCAACGCGTCTTCGGCATGCCGCCGCCCGGTAATGTCAGCGTGGGCGATAACGACGCCTCGCCCGGCGCCCGCCAAGGGCGTGACACTCATGGTGAACCAGCGCTGACGATCCGGTGCGTGGCAGGGGTACTCCAGGAAGAAGCTCGGCTGCCAGCCCTGCAATACGGCCAGGATGCCGTCATAGGCGGTCATGGCGCCGGCGGACGCCTCCCCGCGGCTATCGCACAGGACGGCCAGATAATCCGTGCCCACGCTCGTGCGCGTGGCCGGCTGGCCCGGTGCAGGGCTGTTCTCAATGGCAAACCGTTCCCAGGGCCGGTTGACCGCGACGATGGCTCCGGTGTGGTCGAGTACAGCGATATGGGACGATACAGAGTCGAGGACCGCGCGCGTGAGCCGCTCGCTTTCACGTAACGCCGTCTCGCCCCGATGCGCGGCCGTGATGTCGCGCCCGATGCCCAGCACCCCGATCAGATTCCCCTGCACGTCGAGCATGGGCGTCTTGATGATCTCCAACCGTTCCCGGTGGCCGTCGCTGCGGAAGGTCATCTCCTCCTCGTTGACCACAGGGCCGCCGGCGGTGATGGCCGCGCGGTCGCTCGCCAGGCAGAACCGCGCGGTCTGCGCATCCACGAAATCGCGGTCTGTCCGTCCCAGGATAGCGTCCTCAGTGGCCCCAAACAGCGACTCAAAGCGCCGATTGCATGCGAGAAAAACGCCGTCTGAGTCTTTGAGCCAGACCAGGTCAGGCAGGGTCCGGAGCAGGGTCTTGAGCAGGCGACGCTCCTGATCCAGGGCGTACTCGGCCCGCTTGATCTCGCCGATGTCCCGCGCGATACCGAAGGTCCCGATCACCTGGCCGTCCGCGGCGTGCAGTGGTCCCTTGATGCACAGGAAGCTGACCGCGCCATCCGCCATGGTCAAGTCGATCTGGAAATTCTGGCTGCGGTTGCTCTGCATCACCAACCGATCCTGGTCCTCGATCTGCTGCGCCTGCTCCAGGGTGAAGAGCGCCCGGTCGTCGCGTCCCAGCACCTGCTGGGCGGGCCGCCCCAGGAAGCGCGCGGCCTGCGGGTTGACCAGGGTATAACGGCCGGCGCGGTCCTTGGCGAAGATGGCGTCGCTGGTCCCGTCCGCGACGGCGGCCAAGAGCTGCAGCGTCCCGAGCTGGTCCGCAAGGGCCTGTTGGCTCACCCGGGCGCGACGGCGCGAGCGGTGCAGCCATTCGCTCATGGCGCTCGCCAAGACGCCATTAGCGACCAAGGCGCCCAATTTAAAGAGGTTCTCGGGGGTGAGCGCGTACCAGTCTCCGGTCGGGGGGATGGCCTGCCAGGTCAGGCCCAGGGTGGCGATCAGGGTGGCGAGCAGACCGGGACCCAGCCCGCCCATCAAGGCGCTCAACGTAATGGGGAACATCAACAGGATCGCCACCAAATGGTTGCCCAAGGAGAGCTCGATCAACCGGTGCTCCAGCAGGACACCCAGGGTGACCAACACGGCGAAGCCGTAGGCGACCCAGGTGGGCCAGCGATCACGGTGGTGGCGTGAGCGCTCTGCGGCTGGCACGTTCTGCATGGAAATCACCTCGTCCTGGGTATCCTGGGGGGCCTAACCGTCACGGTAGCGGTTGGCGATTGCGGCGATCTCGTCGAACCCGTCCAGAAAGACCTCGACCAGGGTCGGGTCGAACTGCCGGCCGCTTGCTTCGCGGATCAGGTCGCGGGCCGTCTCAAGAGGGAAGGGCTCCTTATAAACCCGGCGGCTGATCAGTGCATCAAACACATCGGCCAGGGCCATGAGGCGGGCGGCCAGCGGGATCGCCTCGCCCACCAGACCCTCCGGGTAGCCGCTGCCGTCCCACTGTTCATGATGATAATGGGCAATGTCCTTGGCCAGGGTCAGGAAGGCAACCGGCCGCAACGCGTCGCGCTCGGCCTGCTCGATCGCGTCGCTACCGAGTTTCGCGTGGGTCTTCATGACCTCCCGCTCCGCTGCCGTGAGCGGTCCCGGTTTACGCAGGATATGATCGGGGATGCCGACCTTGCCGATGTCGTGCAGTAGCGCCGATTTGGCCAGCAGGTCGAGCGTGCGCTCGGTGAGTTCACCGGCAAAGCGCGGTTGCTCCCGCAACCGCCGCGCCAGCGTGGACACATAGCCCTGGGTCCGGCGCAGGTGGTTGCCGGTCTCGTTGTCGCGGACCTCCGCCAGCCGGGCCAGGGCGTGGATACTCACATCCTGGATGACCTGATTCTCCCCGAGGCGCCGCTGCACCTCCGCCTCCAGGCTGGCGTTGCGCTCGCGCAGCAGGTCGCCCGCGCGTTTGAGTGCGAGCTGGGTATGGACGCGCGCCAGCACGATGCGCGGGCGCAGCGGCTTCGCAATATAGTCCGCGGCGCCCTGTTCAAGGCCGCGTTCCTCATCCTCCACCCCATTCATGGCGGTGACAAAGATCACGGGAATGTCGCGCGTGTGCTCATCCGCCTGGAGCCTGGCCAGTACCTGGTAACCGTCCATGCCGGGCATCATCACGTCCAGCAGGATGAGGTCCGGTGGCGGCTGCGCCGCGGCGAGCCGCAGGGCGCGCTCGCCGGTCGATGCGGCCAGCACCCGATACTGGGGCAAGAGGATGTCGCCCAGCACCGCCAGGTTGTCCGGCAGGTCGTCCACGATCAGGATGGTGGCCGGGGCGCTGGGGTCGCCGTTACTGCTCGGGTATGATGGGAAGGACGGATCGGACTGCTCGCTCACTGATCTGGCGCCCCTGGTTGATTGGCTCGTCGCGCGGCTGCCTTGGCGTGACCACGGCCTCTTCGATGCTCTTCAATCATCGCCCGCGGGCAGGTAGTTGAGCAAGGTCGTATAGAGTACATCCGGGTCCACCGGTTTGGTGATGAAGTCGGTCATGCCGGCCGCCAGGCAGCGCATCCGGTCCTCGGTGAATACACTGGCGGTGGTGGCGATGATCGGCACCCGCGCGCCCGTGGGCAATTGGCGGATCCGTTGCGACGCCTCGATCCCATCCATCACGGGCAACTGCAGGTCCATCAGGATCAGGTCGTAATCGGTGCGCGCCGCCATCGCCAGGGCCTGCGCCCCGTCGGCGGCCACGTCGACCGTCAGCCCCAGATCGGCCACCAGTTCCTGCATCACCTCCTGATTGACCGGTTCATCCTCCACCAGCAGGAGGCGGGCACGGGTGCGGCGGGTCCGCAGTTGGTCATAGGCGCCACGCTCAGCCGGTTGCGACGGCGGCGCCTCCGCCCCTGTGGCCTTGGCCAGACGCACGGTAAACCAGAAGGTACTCCCGGTCCCGAGCTGGCTCACGACCCCCAGGGTGCCGCCCATGAGCTCGGCCAGCCGCCGGCTGATCGCCAGTCCCAGACCAGTGCCGCCATATTGGCGCGTCGTCGAGTTATCGGCTTGCTCGAAGGCGGTGAAGAGCCGCGGCTGGTCCGCGTCGGCAATGCCGATGCCGGTATCCTGCACCTCGAAGCGCAGGACCAGGTCCGTGGCGGTGTCCTCGATCCGCTGCACGCGCAGCATGATGGACCCGCGGGCGGTGAACTTGACCGCATTGCCGGCGAGATTGAGCAGGATCTGCCCCAGACGCCCGGCGTCGCCTTGCAGCGACTGCTGCCCCAGGTCGGGGCGGATGTCGATCGCCAGTTTCAGCCCCTTGTCGGCCACGTCATGGCCGATCAGATCGGTCAGGTCCGCCAACACCGCGTCCAGATTGAAGGTCGCTGCCCCCAAGGTGAGGCGGTCGGCCTCGATCTGGGAGATGTCAAGGATGTCGTTGATCACGGTGAGCAGATGCTGGGCGGCCCGGTTGGCCTTGTGCAGCTGATCGATCTGTTTGGGGTCGGTGGCGCGCAGCTGGGCCAGGGTCGTCATGCCCATGATCGCGTTCATGGGCGTGCGCAGTTCGTGGCTCATGTTGGCGAGGAAGGCGCTCTTGGCCCGGTTGGCCGCCTCGGCGGCGTCCCTGGCGGCGACCAGCGCCGCGGTACGCGCCTCCACCAGGGCCTCCAGGTGTTGCCGATACTGGGCGAGCTCGGCCTCGGCCTGGCGCCGCGCGGTGATGTCCAACAGGATCACGCGCGCGGTGGGAGGGTCCCCGGCCGCGCCCGCAGCCTCGCGACGGAGCATCAGTTGCAGGTCGCGCCGGGGAGCCGGCGGGCGCCCCAGACGGACCTCGATGGACTCCTCCACGCCGCTCGCGAGCACCCGCCCCAGGCTGCTGAGCAGGAGCCGGGAGTCCCCGTCGGCTAGCCGCGCGCCCAGGAACAGGTCCAGCTTCGCCCCCCGTTCCACGCCCAACAACGCGGCGGCGGTCAGGTTCATCTGGGTGATCCGGCTCTCGCGGGTGAGCGTGGCATAGGCCACCGGTGCGAAATCATAGAGGTCCACATAGCGGTCGCGCGACTCCTCCAGCGCCTGCTGGGCCGCGCGCAGCTCCCGGTTCTGGAGTTCCAGTTCGATCTGGCGGACCTGAAGCTCGTGCACCGCATCGGCCGGGTCGGCGCCCTCACGACGCAGCTGCGCGAGCAGGTCGGTCAGCACGCCATCGGGGGCGCCGCTCAGGGTAGACATCGTGAGTTCCAGAGGCTGGATGGGAGTCGCTTCATGATCGGATAAACCTGTCGATCGCGGTTCTATGTCGGGCATGTGCCGACACCCTTGCGATACATAGGCGAGATGCAGAACCGCCCGCCTGGAAGGACCTGTCGATCCATTCTATGCTAAGCGTCTGGGACAGGACAGACCAACCCCGGCCCCAGCCGATCACGGAGCCCCCCATGACGCGCCTCAGCCAGATCCCCGACGGCTCATTGAGCGACCTGCTCGCCGCCCTACGCCGTGAGACCCTGGACGCCGCCGACCCCCGCCAGGTGGTGCAAGAGCTACAGGTCCACCAAATCGAACTGGAACTCCAGAACCGCGAACTGCGCGCCGCCCGGCAAGCGCTGGAGAAGTCGCGCGACACCTACGCCGACCTCTATGACTTTGCCCCGGCGGCCTATGCCACCCTCACCCGAGCGGGCCGGATCAGCCGGATGAACCTGACCGCCGCCCAATTGCTGGGGGTGGACCGCGCACTGGTGCCGGACCTGGTTCTGAGCACCTGGCTCGCCCCCGGGGATTGGAGCGCCCTGTTGGCGGGGCTCGCGCGTGTACTGGATCACGGCGCGGAGGAGTCCATTTATGTGGGCCTGGAACATACGCCGCAGACCAGGCGCGACCTGCGCCTGGTGATCCGCCCCGAGCACCCGCCAGCGACCGGCGAGCCTCCGACCGCCTGCCGGGTGGTGCTCCTGGATATCACCGCGATCAAGCAGGCGCAGGCCGCGTTGCGCCGCTCCGAGGCGAAGTTCCGCACGCTCTTCGAGGCGACCACCGACGCGCTGATGCTGACGGACGAGCAGGGTTTCTTCGACTGCAACCAGGCGACCCTGGCGCTCTTCGGCTGCGCCAGCCGCGATGCGTTCTGCGCCTATCACCCCGCCGATGTATCACCGCCGCAGCAGCCATGCGGCACGGCGTCGATGACCCTGGCCCGACAACGCATCGCCTTTGCGATGCAATACGGTCACTGCCGCTTCGAGTGGATGCACCAACGGGCGGACAACCGCCAGACCTTCATCGCCGAAGTGCTGCTCGATGCGGTCGAGATTGACGGCAAGGTCGCCGTAATGGCCCGTGTGCATGACATCGCCGAACGCAAGCGGATTGAACAGCAATTGCGCCTCGCCGCCAGCGTCTTCACCCATGCCTGGGAAGGTATCATGATCACTGCCGCCGACGGTGCGATCATTGATGTCAATGAGGCCTTCAGCCGCATCACCGGTTATCACCGCGACGCCACGCATTGCGGGCGGCCTTGCTTGCGCAGCTCCAGGCGCTGATCAGAGAAAAGCCGGGGAGTGATTGATCAGCAATCGGGCTTGCCGGCGCTCAGTCCCGGGGCGGCGCTCATCGGCGCCATCATCACGCCACGCTTGCCGCGACGTTTCACCTCATACATCGCCCCGTCCGCCCGGTACATTAGGTTCGCGCCATCCGGCCCATGCTCCGGGAACAGGCTGACGCCGATACTGGCCGCGATGGCGGCCATACCGTCGGCCAGCTCCATGGGCGCACAGAGCGCCGCCAGCAGGCGCTCGCCCAGTTCGAGACCTCCGGCATGCCCGGACGCATCGCGTACCAGGACCGCGAACTCATCCCCGCCAAGCCGCGCGACGAGGTCCGGGCGACGCACCAGTCCCTGCAGGCGCGCAGCCACCTGGCACAGCACCTGATCGCCCGCCGCGTGACCTCGCGTGTCATTGATTGCCTTGAATCCGTCCAGGTCCAGGAAGAGGACCGCCAGACGTTCACCGGATCGGCTCGCATCGCTGATGGCACGACGCAGGCCCCTTTCAAACAGGCGCCGATTGGCGATGCCGGTGAGGCTGTCGCGGTGGGCCAATTCACCATAATGAGTCACCTGGCGACGCAAATGGCGCCGCTCCAGCTCCCGGGTCGTCACATCCTGCAGGCGCAAAATCATGCCGAAATTGCTGTCTGCCAACCCGCGCAGCGCCTTGGCATGCAGCTCTGCATAGAGATCGCCGCCGGCGGGGTCCAGGCGATGCAGCAGCAGCAGCACTGGGATATCATCGGCGGCTACTTGGGTCCGCAGATGCGCAACCAGGACCAGCGGGTCCGACTCACCCAAGTCGGGCGCGGTCACGCCCGGGATGAGCCGCAGGGGGGCGTCCACCGCAATCTCCGCCAGCAGCGGGAACCGCCTGGCGTCCTGATTGATCCAGCGCACGATGCCTTCATGGTCGCAGACCAAGGTGGGGTCTGGGATGGCATCGACCAGTGACTGGAAGAAGGCGCGGTATTGGCAAGAACAGCAATCGACTTCGGTCGCCGCCAACGGCTGAGGTACGCGATTGGCACGCACGCCCTTGGTGCCCGTCGGACTGACCGGGCTGCCCGCCCACGCGGCGCGCCCGTTCAAGACACTGGGCACGTCACGGTAACGCATTGAATCGACATACATTGACTGATCCTCCTGACGCTCTGTTCGGGGTGAGCATGCCGCGCTTGATCGCGATCTTTGGGAAGACAGCCTAAGAGCAGATAGTTGGACAAGACCTGAGCGGGATTGTCAGCTAACGGTCAGCTCGATGGATGTGTCGGTGAGCCGGATCTCATCGCCGATCGGCTCACCAGAAGGCAACATAGCGTGCGCGTTCAGTACTGGCAGTGGTCGACTCGATGTGACAAAGTGACCGAACCTCGGCACCACCCGCCCACACGGCAGACCCTAACCCCGGATGCAGCAGAACACCGCCCTACCCCCGCAGGTCAGCCTCCAGCAGCTCGAGTCGCATCTGTGGGGCGCCGCCAACACCCTGCGCGGCAGCCCGCTGGATCGCACCGACTGGAAGAGCTACATCCTGCCGCTGTTGTTTTTCAAGCGCATCTGCGACTGCTGGGACGAAGAGCACGCCCAGATGGTGCAGACCTACGGCGAGGACTTCGGCGATGAACACCGCTTCCAGGTGCCGGAGGGCTGCCACTGGGACGCGGTGCGCGAGGCGCCGGCCAATGTCGGCGCCGCCATCGCCAACGCCATGCGCGGCATCGAGCGCGTCAATCAGGCGCACCTCTACGGCGTCTTTGACGACGGCCAGTGGACCAACAAGGACCGGCTGCCGGACGCCCTGCTCAAGGACCTGATCGAGCATTTCTCAGCCCTGCCGCTCGGCAACCAGCGGGTGCGTAACGACATCATCGGCGACGCCTACGAATATCTGATCAAGACCTTTGCCGACGCCACCAAGAAGAAGGCCGGCGAGTTCTACACCCCGCGCAGTGTCGTGCGCCTGATGATCGAGGTCCCCTAGATCGAACGCGGCGATACGCTCCGCAGCCCGGTGTTCACCGACCCCAGCACCGGCGGGCTCGCCACTTTCGATATCGTGCTGGCCAATCCGCCCTTTTCGCTGGAAAAGTGGGGCCGTGAGGTCTGGGAGGACGACCCCTGGGGGCGTGCCTTCGCCGGCGTCAACATCTCGCGCTATGTGCTGCCGCCGATCGGGCGCGACATCCCGCCGCTGGCGCAGGCCGTTGCCGACTTCAAGGCCGCATTGGAACGGTGTCGCGAGGCGGGATTTCTCTTTCGCCCTTTCCAACAATGACCTTCCGGAGTTCCATTCATGACCGTTCACATCGTTGCCCGTTTCGTCGCCCGCCCGGAGTGCGTGGGCGAACTGCGTACCCTTTTGCTGGGCCTGCTGGCGCCCACCCGCCGGGAGGCGGGCTGCCTGCGCTATGAATTGCTCACCAACACGGCCGACCCGACCGATTTCACCTTTGTCGAGGAATGGGCCGACGATGCGGCGATCGATGCCCATCTGGAAACGGCGCATCTGAAGGGCACGGTAGTCCAGTCTCAGCCCTTGCTGGCGGCGGACTTGGATGTGCGGCGCTACGCGGCTTGTTGAAAAATGCTTTTTGACCGCGAGCATCATTCCAGCCAGCGATGGTCTCGCTGCAACTGGAGGTCGAGGCTTCAGCCGGTGGCGGTTTCCGACACGCTTAAGAGCAATCAGTGACGCCTGCACGCCGGACCGGCTGAAGCCTCGACCTCCAGTGGACATCCGCACACTCTCTGTAGGCTGGGTAGAGCGCAGCGAAACCCAGCAATCGACGCTTGACCTAAGCGCAAACGATGGGTTTCGCTGCGCTCAACCCATCCTACGGGGATACTTGCCCAGTCTCTGGAGCGGTGCCACGACCGCGGAGTGATCTTTATCGGCCGGGGGAATATGCGATGCCGCCTGGGGCCCACGCCTCCCGGTATTCGGCCCGAGCCATACCACCTTTGACCCGCGTCGCGGAACCTTTGGCCCGACTCTCCCGACCTTGGGCTCACGTCTTCCAATCTTGGGCCCAAGCATCCTGACCTTGGACCGAACCCGTCCAAGGATCGGCCTAAGTCGGGTAACCAGGGCTCAAAGTGGGGAAACCGAGGCGCCAACTGGGCAAACCAGGGCTTCAAGTTGGAAGCCCGGGGGCCGGTATCGGCAAGTCGCGGAGCAATCGCCGGCAGGCGGCGCGCCCTGGCCGCTGAAGATGCCGCCCGGACCGGACAGTGGCATGCGCAAGTCTTCCAAAATCCCGTCAGGGGATCTATGCTAAGCCACTGATAGGGGTTGAACCGGCCAAGCCCGGCGCCCCGATCGGCCGACGGGGGCCACCCCGGTCGGCAGGCTTAGGTTGCAGTGACTGATCCACATGACAGGAGCACCACCATGCCCAGGTCCGATTATGTTCCCATCGCCGATAACGACCTTCTACCCTGGCTGGAAAACCTCTATAACCAGGCGCTGGCGCACTGCGCCGAACTCGGCATCGCTGAGGCCACCTTGGCCACACTCAAGGCGGGCATCGACAAGCTGCGCGCCAACACCTTAGCCCACGTCCAGGCCCAGGCGGCGGCGCGCCACGCGAGCGAGGCGAAAAAGGCCAGCGCCCACGAGGTCATCGACATCAGCCGCGGCGTGAGCCGGCAGGCCAAGGCCAGCCCCGGCTATACCGAGGCACTGGGCGGCCTGCTCGGGATCATCGGCGCCGATAAGGTGATCGATCCGACCGCCCTCAAGCCGAGCCTGACCGGCACCGACCAGACCGACGGGGAGGTGATCATCGAGTTCCCCAAGCAACACACCGATGGCGTCAACATTTACGAGTTCGACGAAGCCACCAAGAAGTATGTCTTCCTGGCCCGGCGCAGTCACTCCCCCTATATCGACAAGCGCCCGCTGAAGGAACCCGGCAAGCCGGAATTGCGCCGCTATACGGCCATTCATGTGATCGGCGATGACGAGGTGGGGCAGTTCAGCGATGAGCTGATCGTGAACTGCGCGCCCTGATGGCATAAGACGGGGATTTTCTCGTTTCTCATTCCCACGCTCCAACGTGGGAATGCCGTGCGGACGCTCTGCGTCCGGTCTGACTGCTGGACGCAGAGCGCCCGCTCTTGCTCCCACGCAGGAGCGTGGGAGCCAGAAAGACCTCGATGCGCGACGGCGCCACCCTGCCGCTGCACTTTGAGCCGCGGCGCCTGGATCTGCATATCGCCAAGGAGGCGCTCGATCAGGCCTTCGCCACACTCACCGATACCCTGTCCGATCTCGACCGGGACACGCTGGGCAAGGCCGCCTCGCGGATGGCCGTGCTGGTCAAGGCACCGAAGCGGATCGCGGCCATCTGCGCGGACATCGCCAAGCATTACCGCGGCACGGTGGAACCCAACGGCTTCAAGGGGATGGTCGTGACCTTCGACCAGGAGTGCTGCCTGCTCTACAAGGAGGCGCTGGATGAGCACCTAGGCGTGGATGCCAGCACCGTCGTCATCTCGGTGGCGGGCAAGGACAAGGAGGATGCGCGCTATCAGCCCTACCGGCGTGACCGCGACACGGAGGCGGCGCTGCTGGAGCGCTTCCGCGATCCGCAGGACCCGCTCAAGATCCTGATCGTCACGGCCAAGCTGCTGACCGGCTTCGATGCGCCGATCCTGCAGGCGCAGTATCTGGATAAGCCGCTGCGCGATCACACCCTGCTGCAGGCGATCTGCCGCACCAACCGCCCGTATGGCGGCACCAAGACGCACGGGCTGATCGTCGACTATCTGGGCGTGTTCGACGACGTGGCCAAGGCGCTGATGTTCGACGAGGCCGGCTTCCAGCGCGTCGTCAGCAATATCGCGGCGCTCAAGGCGCAGTTGCCCGGGGCCATGCAACGGTGCCTGGCCTATTTCCCCGGTGTGGACCGCGGCCTGGGTGGCCCGGTGGTCGTGGAGCGCGTGGTGGACGACATCGACCAGATCGTGCGCGTCGTGCGCTTCCCCGGCTGGCAACAGACCAGCGCCGGCGAGCGCGAGGTGAAGAAGGCGCTGCGGGGGGCTCTGTTCAAGTACAAGCTCCACAGCGACAAGGAATTGTTCGACAAGGCCTACGGGTACATCAGGCAATATTATTGAGCGCCGGCCGCCCGCACCGGGCCGCAAGCGGTTCAATTCCTGCCGCGACTCGGGCAAGATGGGCGGCCAGCCCGCACCGAGACCGCCACCGATGAGCCAAGACGCCCCCTTCTGGGAAACCACCCCGCTGACGCAGATGACCACTGAGCAGTGGGAGTCGCTGTGCGACGGCTGCGGCAAGTGCTGTCTGGAGAAGTTCGAGGAGGAGGACACCGGGGCGATCATCTACTCGCGGGTGGCCTGTACCCTGCTGGACATCGACACCTGCCGCTGCCGGGACTACCCCAACCGCGCGCGACAGGTGCTGGACTGTATCACCCTGACCACGGCGGAGCTCGATCCCCCGAAGTGGCTGCCCACCACCTGCGCCTACCGCCGCTTGACCGAGGGCCGGCCGCTGCCGCGGTGGCACCCGCTGATCACCGGCAACCCGGAGTCGGTGGTGAAGGCGGGCGAGAGCGTGCGCGGCCGCGTCATCGGGCCGGAGAGCGGCGAAGACCCGCTGATGAATCTGATCGATTGGATCAAATGATCGCTGCCTAGCCAGTCACCAGCCGATAACCGACCCCGGTCTCCGTGATCAGGTGCGCCGGCCGCGCCGGGTCCAGCTCCAACTTGCGGCGCAGATTGGCCATATAGATCCGCAAGTAGTGGCCGTCCTGGCTATGACCCGGCCCCCAGACCTCGCGTAACAGTGCACGCTGGGTCAGCACCTTGCCGGGGTTGCGCGCCAGGACCGTCAGCAGTCGGTATTCGATGGGGGTGAGGTGGACCGGCTCGCCGCCGCGGGTGACGATGCGCGCGGCAAAATCGATACAGACCTGACCGAACCGACACTGCGGATCAGCCCCCTCCCGCGGGAGGTCGCGGCGCCGCAGATGGGCACGCAGCCGGGCCAGGAGTTCGGCGACACCAAAGGGCTTGGTCAGATAGTCGTCCGCACCCGCGTCCAGGGCGGCCACCTTCTCGGTCTCCTGGGTGCGCGCGGACAGCACCAGGATGGGTACCCCACTCCACCCCCGCACCCCCCGAATCACCTCGATCCCCTCCAGGTCCGGCAGGCCCAGGTCGAGGATCACCAGGTCCGGCTGGCGCGCGCTAACCTCCAGCAAACCCGCGTGGCCGGTGGCGCACTCGCACACCGTCATCCCCTCGGCGCCCAGTGCGGTGCGCAGAAAACGCCGGATTTGCGGGTCGTCCTCGATCACCACGACGCAGACGCGCGCTCTGTCATCCATCAGACCGGCCTGTCAGCGCGTACTCAGACTCCAGGTCGGCCCCCGCAATCTGCGGCGCAACGCCCAGCGGCAAGCTGAAGCTGAACTCGGCGCCCCCGTGCGGGCCGTTGGCCGCGCGGATGGTCCCGCCATGGACCTCAACAATCGCCCGACAAATCGCGAGCCCGAGCCCGACGCCGGGCCGCACACTCTCGCGTTCGCCGCGGGTGAACTTGTCGAAGACGCGCTCCTGCTGACCTGGCGGTAACCCCGGGCCGGCGTCCGTAACCTGCACGCGGAGCCACGGACCCGCAACCGTCGCGGCGACGCGGATCACACCACCCGGCGGGCTGTACTTGGCCGCATTGTCCAGCAGGTTGCTCAAGACCCGCTCCATCAGCACCGCATCGCAGGAGACCAAGGGCAGGTCCGCCGGGATCTGGGTTGCCACCTCGATACCGGCCAGCAAGGCGGCGTTGGCGCGCAGGGCACTGCCCACCACCTCCTCGATCGGCAGCCACTCCCGCTTCAAGGTCACCCCGCCGGATTGCAGCCGCGCCATGTCCAGCAGGTTCGTGACCAGGGCGGTCAGGCGCAGCGCCTCCTCATGGATGGCCCGGGCCAGGTCGCGCGTGCCCGGGTCCGGCGCGGCGGCCAGGGTGTCCGCGAGCCCCATCAGGCCGGTCAGGGGCGTGCGCAGGTCATGCGAGATGGCGGCCAGCAGTGAGTTGCGCAGACGCTCCGCCTCCATGCTGACCACCGCGTCCTGGGCCACTTCGACATAGTGGACACGCTCCAGGGCCAGGGCGATTTGGGCGGCGAAGGTCTCCAGCAGCCGGCGCTGCTCGGGCTGAAAAATGGCGTCGGCATCGGCGGGCGCGACCGCCAGGACGCCGCGGGTGCGCATCGGCGCCCGCAGGGGCAGATACAGGTGGGGGTTGGCGGGCAGGGTGTCGGTACCCAGTCCGGCGGGCCCTTCGTGGTCATAGACCCATTGGGCAATACCGAGATCGATCTCGCGCGCGAATGCCTCCTCCAGCGGGTCGCTGCCCCCGGCCACCAGCGGCGGGTGGATGCGGTCCTGACTGTCCGGCAGCAGGATCAGCACCCGCGACTGAAAGACGCTGGCCAGACGCTGGCTCCCATCCTGCACGATCTGACCCGCGGTCAGCGCCGATGAGAGTGCGCGTCCCGCCTCGAACAGTGCCTGGGCACGCCGCTCCCGGTGCCCCGACACGCGCGCCTGGAAGCGCAAGCTGGCGGTGAGGTGGCTGATGGTCAGCGCCACCACCAACATGAGCGCGAAGGTGAACAGGTACTGGGTGTCCGCCACCGTCAGTGAAAAGTGTGGGGAGACGAAGAAGAAATCGAAGGCGACCACGCTGAGCACCGAGGCGAGGACGCCCGGCCCGCGGCCCCAGCGGATCGCGACCAGCACCACCCCCAGCAGATAGAGCATGATCACGTTGGCCAGGTCGAAGACCTGCGTCAGCGCCGCCGCGGCCCCGGTGGTCACAACGCAGATGGCGACGGCCCACAGGTAGCGCCGGGGCTCGAACCGGTGACCAGACGGCCCCAAACCCAGGACCGCCAGCGGGGGCTCCTGATCACCCGGCGCGTCCTCGTCCCCCACGATATAGACGTCCATATCTTTTTGGCTTACGAGCCGGTCCGCCGGGCTCGGCCGCAGCAGCCGACGCAGCAGCGGCTGGCCCGAGCGGCCGACCACCAGTTTGGAGACGTTGCGCCCGCGCGCATAGGCAAGCAGCGTCTGGACCAGGTCGACCCCGGAGAGTGAGACGCCCTCCGCGCCCAGGTCCTGGGCCAGTTTCAGGGTCTTGAGTATCCCCTCACGCTGGGCCGCGGGCAGGCGCTGGAGCCGCGGGGTCTCCACATAGACCGCCAGCCAGTCCGCGTGCAGGCCGGCGGCGAGCCGGGCGGCGCTGCGCACCAGGCGTTCCGCACCGGGATCGGGGCCGACACAGACCATCAGCCGCTCCTTGGCCTGCCAGACCTGACTGATGGACTGATCGGCGCGATAGTCGCGCATCTGCACATCGACCCGGTCGGCGGTCCGGCGCAGTGCCAGTTCGCGCAGCGCCAGCAGGTTCCCCTTACGAAAGAAGTGGTCGGCCGCCCGCGCCGCCTGATCGGGGAGATAGACCTTTCCCTCCTGGAGGCGCTGCAACAGCTCGTCCGGCGGCAGGTCGACCAGGGTCACCTCGTCCGCCAGGTCGAAGACGCGATCCGGCACCGTCTCGCGCACCCGCACCCCGGTGATCTGGCCCACTACGTCGTTCAGGCTCTCCAGGTGCTGGACATTGAGCGTGGTGTAGCAGTCGATCCCGGCGGCCAGCAGTTCCTCCACGTCCTGCCAGCGCTTGGGGTGGCGGGAGCCGGCCAGATTGGAGTGCGCCAATTCGTCGATCAGGATCAGCGCCGGGCGGCGCGCGAGTGCCCCGTCCAGGTCGAATTCCCCTAGCTGGCGGCCGCGGTAGGCGACCGGCCGCGGGGGCAGGACCGTCAGGCCCTCCAACAGCTGGGCCGTCTCCGCGCGACCATGGGTCTCAGCCACGCCGACGACCAGATCCACCCCCTTGGCGCGCTGCTCCTGGGCGGCGGCGAGCATCGCATAGGTCTTACCGACCCCGGCGCAGCCGCCGAAAAAGACCTTGAGGCGCCCGCGCCGCGCGCGGTCCTCCTCGCGTTGGACACGTTCCAGCAGGGCATCGGGGTTGGGGCGGGCGTCGTTCATCGGTTGGAACCGCTTGGAGTCAGGGTCCGGTCATTGGCGATCTCTCGTGACACCGCTCCAGCGGTGTCACGCCTGTGTTGGGCGCTGTGCGCCCCGCGGCCTGCGACCGGAACGATGATCAAGGCCCGGCACCGTTACTGTACGCCACTGCGGTGTTTGGTCAATCCCCGAGCAGTAGAGGGCGGACTTGCGTGAGAGTGGCGAAACCGAACGCCGCCGCCCGGCGGCTGGGACAGGCCCCCAAGGACTCGGCCGACTACCCCCCGACGGTCAGGCGGGGGTGCATCGATGGCGGGCGCGGTATATGATGAGTGATGCGCATAACACACTGTGGAGGTTGCGATGCATAAGCGGATGACGATCACGCTCGATGAAGCGGTATACGAAGGGCTTTACCGGACCATCGGCAAGCGGCGCATCAGCCAATTCATCGAAGACTTGGTGAGGCCGCATGTGCTGGATACAGTGCTCGACGACGGATACCGGGCGATGGCGGCCGACACCGCGCGTGAGGCCGAGGCGCTGGAGTGGTGCAACGCGCTGGCCGGAGACATGGCCGATGAAGCGCGGTGAAGTGTGGTGGGTCGAATTCGACCCTTCCGTCGGGACCGAAATCCGCAAGACGCGCCCGGCGGTGATCGTGAGCAACGATGCCGCGAACCGGCATCTGGGGCGGGTTGTCGTGGTGCCGCTGACCAGCAACACCGGACGTCTTTACCCGGGTGAAGCCGTGGTCACGGTCGATGGCAAAAGCAGCAAGGCGATGGCCGATCAGATCATGGCAGCGGACAAAACTCGCCTTAAGAATCAAATTTCGACATTGGCAAGAACCGATATGCTGGCGGTAGAAGAGGCAATTCTGGTTCACTTGGGACTGCCAAAATAGATAATGCGATTGAGCGGGCGCCGTCAGTGGCCCTGGCAGCGACGCGGAGGCTAGCGCCGCACCTACCGGGGGAATCCTCTCTCGTGACACCGCTCGAGCGGTGTCACGCCCGTGTTGGGCGCTGTGCGCCCCGACGCCCGCGACAAAAACAATGCTCAAGGCCGGGCACCGTTACTTTACGCAACAGCGGCGTTTGGTCAATCGCCGGGCCTTGATCATGGTTGCGACCAGCGGTGGTCCCTCCACAACCGGAGGTCGAGGCTTCAGCCGGTGGCGGCTCCCGACATTCCACGAGAAATCAGTGCCGTCTGCACGCCGGACCGGCTAACAGCAATGGCCGCAAGACCCGCCACCCCGGACGATGAAAGTCCCGGTGGGAGCGGCTTCAGCCGCGACGGGACCCCGCAAGCGTCCGTCGCATCGTCGCGGCTGAAGCCGCTCCCACCGGGTCCCTCCCTGACTATCACGAAAAACCTCGACCTCCAGTAGCCGGAACGACGATCAAGGCCAATCGCCGGGCGCAAGGCGCTCGACCTGGACTTCACCGCCGGGTGACTGTCACATAGGATGCATCCGCGCTGGCCATGCGCCGCCTCGCCCAACCGCTGCGCCTTGTTGGGGACCGCTTGACCCGCTACCTTTTCTGATCTAGCCTCCCCGTATCAAACTCAGGTAACTCCCATGGATAGCCGCTACCCCGCCACCCTGACCCCGGAGCCCGACGGCGGCTTTGTGGTCCAGTTCATCGACTTCGCCGAGGCCTTCACCGAGGGGGATACCCTGGAGGAGGCCTTATTCAACGCCGCCGAAGTGCTGACCTTGATCCTGGAGGCACGGATGGAGGAAGGGCACCCCATCCCCGCGCCGTCGTTCGCCCCCGATGCGACGTTGATTGCGCCCAGCGCCAACATTCAAGCCGCCCTGCTGGTGCGCCGGGCACGCGCAGAGTGCGCCTTCGCCGAACCGACCCGCACCCCGGACATCGCCTGGCCCGCGGCCAAGCATCTGGAGAATCCGCATGACTACCTCACGCTGAAACAACTTGAGCGCGTCGCCGCTGCGCTGGGTAAGCGGCTGGTAGTCGCCTTTGAATAGCGGCATAAGGGGCTAGCCTCAATTCCTTGGGAGAGACAACGCCGATGATCGCGACCGCGAAGTTTGACTCCACCACGCAAAGGGTCCCCCGATGACAGCCATTACACTGGATTTGCCGGATTCCCTGGTACGGCAGGCCGACCAAGCCGCGCGACTCATGCAGCGCCCCCTGGAACAGGTCATCGCCGCGGTCCTGGAGGCCGCCTTGCCGGCATTGGATGACATACCGCCCGAGCTTCAGACCCGCCTTCTGGAAATGACTTGGCTGGGCGACGGACCGCTGCTTAACATCGCTCAAAGCACCCTATCGGAAACTGAGCAACGGCGTCTCTCCGATCTCGGTCAACGCTGCGCCAACCTGACCGCCGGGGAGCAGGCCGAACTTGCGCTGCTGCGCGAACGTTACGGCGAGCTAACCCTGAGCAAGGCCCGTGCCTATGCGCTGCTCAGCATTCGCAGCGGCAAGGGATTACTCGGACAACCGGCGGCGGCTTGATGGCCGATGGCATCCCAAAGGCACTGCGAGAGCGGATTGCTGACGCTGCACAGCAGCGCTGCGGTTACTGCCTGACCGACCAGCGTGTCAGCGGTGCGCAGATGCATGTAGAACACATCGTTCCGCGTGCCCGAGGCGGGAGCTCACAGGAATCCAACCTCTGGCTCGCCTGCGCCTGGTGCAACAGCTACAAGGGAATCCAGGTCGAGGCGCAGGACCCAGAAACCGGCGCGAGCGTTACGCTATTCAATCCGCGTCGACAGCGTTGGATTGAGCATTTCCTCTGGAGTCAGGATGGCACCTACATCCGTGGCGTGACGGCTACCGGACGGGCGACCGTTGTCGCGCTGAATCTCAACAATCCATACATAGTCCCGGCGCGTCGCCTCTGGGCACTCGCCGGCTGGCACCCGCCAAAGTGATCATGTTCTCGGCAAACTCCAATGGGATGATCTCGCAGCCGCAAGAGATAATGACTCAATTGAGGCTGGCCCCTATTGCTACCTATTGCGAATAGTCATAATTCAAGACCAGAAATGGAGGTGAAGAGATGGTCGAGGTCCTTTACACGAGCGGCAGTATCCTAAAACACCTCAAGCGCCTGTTTCAGGACCCCGACCCGGACGATCGGCGGGTTGCGGTAGTTGCCTATGTCGGTGACGGGGCGCCCGCCTACCTGCCCGCTCCGGATGGCCTGCACCTGATCTGCAACCCGTCCGCGGGGGGTACCAGCGCGCGCGCCCTTCAGGACCTGATCAAGGCCGGGGCCAGGGTCCAACTCTCCCCGAAGCTACACGCAAAGGTCTTCTGGTCGGAGCAGCGAGGTTGTATCGTCGGGTCCGCCAACGCCTCTGACAACGCGCTGGGAAGGGGCCGCCTCAAGGAGGCCGCGGTCTTCCTACCGCCTGGGCTGTTCGATATCGACCGACTGATCGCCGAGGTAGAGCCCGAGGACGTGACCGAAGAGGCACTCTCCAAGTTGGAGAGGGAGACCAGGGCGCTGCCCGCGGGCCTACGGGGAGGGGCCGGAACCAAGTCGCGCCGCGACTTCGCTGCCTGGTTCGACAGCCCCTACCGTAACTCCGATCCATGGAAGATCGGTCCCTGGATTGCGGTGGCGGATTTTTCTCGGGCCGCTCGGGACCAGGCCAGGCATGAATACCGTGTAGCTGAGCCGACCGATTACTTCGGCTGTGCTGACGGGACCGTGGAGCGGTTCGACTGGCTCTTATGTTTCAAGGTGAACGGTGGTCGGCTCACGGAGTTCGGTTGGTTGTTCGTCGACTTCGTCGTTCCGGTATCTCCCGACGATGAAAACGTATACGACGGGGACTCCCCTTTTCAGGCCGTGCAGGTGCACCCCCTGGAGCAGTGCGGTCGGCCCCCATTCGAGATTACGCAGGGCTTCAGGAGGGCGTTTACACAGGCGGTTAAGGGATACGGTGCGAAGAAACTTTGGCAGCAGGACAGGGAGTCACTGGTGCCGCCCGAGGAACTGCTTAAGTTGATTCGGCAGCTGATTCCAGCAGGCAATGCGCAATAATACCCAGGCCGCGCATGCGATGCGGCGGACGGATAGCCGATGTGTAGCGTCCGAGGTATGGGAATGGACGCGGTGGCATTCCCTCCGCCAGCCCACCGACGGGCATCGGTGAGCAGATGGAACCCTGGGAAGGAGAAGCCGACGTGCCGAGGTGGAATCATGAAAACCGTCATTCTTGAAGTGCGTTCTCTCAAAGAAACCTTGGCCGAAGCTGCACGCGCCATGGACACGGGGTGCGCGCAACCCGATGCGCGTATCGGTTTCGCGACGCCGGAGCTGCTATGGGAGGTGTTGACCGCAAAGCGCTGGGAGTTACTCAAGGCGCTGTGCGGCGCCGGCCCCGTGTCCATTGGCGAGGCCGCGCAGCGTGTTGGCCGCGACAGCAAGGCGGTTCAGCGCGACGTGGCCGCGTTACTCAAAGCCGGGGTACTGAGCCATGCACCGAATGACCGCGTCGAGTTTCCGTTCGACGCGGTGAAAGTCGAGTTCCTATTGCAGGCGGCATAAGACCACATCAAGCGGAGTGCCGCAGGCGCTTCCACCGCTTGGATGCCCGCACAATGGCAGATCGCCCTGGGCATTGGGTGCAGTGAGCACCAGAACGGGCCTTAGCTTTGTCCCCGACAGGTCGGTAAAGGGAAAGTGCAACAGAATAATGTCACGCGGCTGGAACATCATTCCAGACCTCGTCTGCGGCGTTGTCCCAGTCGCCCAGCGCGGACTGCTGGGCAAGCATAAAGTCTTGATCTTCCTGCCGGGCTTCCCGTTGCGCCAGAAACAGCGCGAAATCCAAGACTTCGCGTGCCGCGGGCACGGGAAGCTTCTTGACAGATTCATAGACGAGTTCGGGAATGTTCATCGAGCCGTACCTCCGTCATCGTGGGAGAGATTGGTTGCTACGGTCTCGGCGCAACCGGTTCCGGTCAACTGGCGTGCCTTGCGGACCAGTGCAAGGTCGATGGTCAGGTTGGATGGCATAGCGGCTGCGTCTGATAGAAGGTGTGAAGTGAAAAATCCGGATCGGTCGTCGTGCTAAGTTTAACAGATGAGAACCGTAGTTCCTCTCGATCCGCTGGCCTTGATCGTCGCTCCGGCTACTGGAGGTCGGGGCTTTGTCGTGACAGTCAGGCTGAGACCCGGTGGGAGCGGCTTTAGCCGCGAGGCGACCTCAAAGCGACCATAAGCTCGTCGCGGCTAAAGCCGCTCCCACGGGGGGCTGGCATCGTCCGGGGTGGCTCGTCTTGCGGCCATAGCCGTTGGCCGGTCATGCGTGCGTCAAACGCCGATGTATCTTGAAAATCTCGGGGGCCGCCACCGGCTAAAGCCTCGACCTCCAGTTGCGGGGGGGGCCACCGTTGGATGCGACGATGATCAAGGCTCGCGACTCGCGCCACGTGCTCACCCAGGCGCCCGCGCCGTGACGATCCCTTGTTTCGCGGCCCAGATCCCCAGATCCTCACGTCGAATGGCGGCGGCCATGAGATTGGGGAATTGGTCGGGTGTACAGGCGAATGCGGGTGCGCCAAGCGCAGCGAGCTTGGCGGCAAGCTGGTGGTCGTAGGAGGGTGCGCCCTCGTCGCTGAGCGCGAGCAGGCAGATGAATTGGACGCCGGATTGGATGAGTTCGGCGGCACGCTGGAGCAGGTTGCGCTCCACACCACCTTCATAGAGGTCGGAGATGAGGACCAGGATCGAGTTGCGCGGTTCGCGGATGATCTCCCGACAATAGCCGACCGCGCGGTTGATGTCGGTGCCGCCGCCGAGCTGCACACCGAACAGCACCTCGACCGGGTCGCTCAACTGCTCGGTCAAATCGACCACCGCGGTGTCGAACACCACCAGGTGCGTCTTGACGGCGGGCAGTGAGGCCATGACTGCACCGAAGATACTGGAGTAGACGACGGAGTTGGCCATGGAGCCGCTCTGGTCGATGCACAGGATGACCTCGCGCTGGGTGCGCCGGGCCTTGCGTCCGTAGCCGATGCGCTGCTCCGGGATGATGGTCTGATAGTCGGCCTGCCAGTGGCGCAGGTTGGCGCGGATGGTGCGGTTCCAGTCGATCTCGGCGTGGCGGGGGCGGCGGTTGCGCTCGGCGCGGTTGAGCGCCCCGCTGACCGCGGCACGCATCGGCTCCTCCAGCCGGGCCATGAGCGCGGCGACCACCCGATTGACCACGGCGCGCGCGGTGTCGCGGGTCTTGGCCGGGATGATGCCGCGCAGCGACATGAGGGTGGCGACCAGGTGGACGTCCGGCTGCACCGCCTCCAGCAACTCGGGTTGCAGCAGCATCGACTTGAGATCGAGCCGCTCGAAGGCGTCCTTCTGCATCACCTGGATCAGTGAGGCAGGGAAATACCGGCGGATGTCGCCGAGCCAGCGGGCGACCCGCGGCGAGGAGGCGCCACTGCCGCCGCGCAGTCCGCCCGGGCCATCCGGGTCGTAGAGCGCGCCAAGCGCCGCGTCGATCTGGGCGTCCAGGCCCGTGAGTCCGCAGCCGCCATCGGCCTCGGCCGGCTCGCCCAGGACGAGACGCCAGCGGCGCAACCGGTTCTGGTCTGGGCTCTGATCGGCGTCGGTCGGGCTGGTCATGATGCGATTCCCAAGAGGCGTCTCAGCAAGGGGATGGGGCGCTCGGCCCGGGCCTGATCGCCGGCCGCAATGAGCGGCGCGGCCGGCGCAGCGGCCGAGGGTCGCCTGGCGCGCTCCCCGAGCTGGCGCCGTTCGGCCGGTCCGAAGGCGGAGAAGGCCCGGCGCAGCAGCGGCAGTGCGCGCATGAAGTGGTCTTCGGTCAGCCCCGCGACCCAGCCGTCCACCAAGTCCCAGAGCGCGGGGTCGTGCAGCAGGACCAGGGCGCTCTGATTGAGGAAGCCTTCGAGCCAGGCCGCGGCGGGCGCCGGATCGTTGGCGGCCGAGAGCGCCAGCGACAGGCGCCGGGCGGTCTCGTCCGGGTCCGCCTCTTGGGCGTCGAACAGGAGCCGTGCGGCCAGACCGCAGACCAGACCGTGACCACTGCCGGGTTCGGCCAGACGGACCAGCGCCGCCGACCAGTCGGCCTCGAACCCCTGGTCCTTGAGCAGGCGCAGGTTCTGATCGGCGCCCTGGATCGCCGCGCGCATCGCGGTGGCCGCGTCGTCGTCCAGCGCGGAACAGGCGCCGGGCAGGCCGATGGCGGCGCGCGGCACCAGCCCGGCGAGTACATGCGCCACCATGCCGCCGTCGGTCTGGCGCACGTTGCCATAGCGCAGGATGGCGGCGAGCGGCGGGACGGCGGCGAGCATCTGCAGTACATCGCTGGCAACCGCCGCGTGATCCTCCAGGATGCGGGTGACCGGCGCGATGGCCGCCTGCAGGTCGGCCAACAGGATACGGTTCACCAACTCGCAGAGTGTCGGCAGGCAATCCGCGCGCTGGGCAGAGTCGATCACGAAGCGGGTGGCGGCCTCCGCGACCCGGTTACCCCAGCGGCTGGCCTCGATGATGGCGAGCGCGTGCCGGGGCTCCCACTGCAGGGTCCAGACCTCGTGGAAGGTGCCCTTGGCCGAGCGCCCGGTGCGGCTCAACGCGCCCCAGTCGATGCCAAGCAGCGACAGCCGGTGGAGCAGGTGGCTGCGGGCCAGGTCATTGGGCTGGCGCAGGTCCAGGTCGAGCGGCTTGCGGCTGGCCTCCGGCTTGAGCCGCAGCGCGCGCTGGTGTTCGGTGATGTCGCGCTGCAGCGGTACCGCCGGGGTCTGCTCCGGAGTGCTGCCGAGCCGCTCGCCGATGACGAGCGCGCGGGCGATGAGCCGCATCGGCCCATCCTCGCCCTGGCAAACGACCGTGCGCAGCGCCTCGTCCAGCTCCTCGAGACCGGGCTGCGGACGCCCGCGCATCGCGGCCAGGGCGTCGGCCAACCGGACGGCCTCGATCAGGTGCGCGGAGGAGCAATCGAGGTCCTCGGCGCGGAACAGCCGGGCGGCCCTGGCGACCCAGCCGATGGCGCGCCGGTCGGGGGCGCTGTGCCAGAGGTGTTCGTACCAGCCGGGGGAGGCGATGCCGGCGCCGTAACCGCTGGCAGTGCTCAGATGCGGATAGGACCAGGGCACCCAGGTCGCGGCCACCTTGCGCTTGGGCAGCGACTTGAGCAGTGCATTGTCGGACTGGGCGCTCGGCAGCTCGACGAGCGCCGGGACGTGCCAGGCGCCGCAGACCACGGCGATGCGCGCGAAGCCCTCCTTCTGTGCCTGACGCATGAGCTTGCGCATGTGCGCCTCGCGCCGGGCCTCGCGCTCGCGCCGCGGCGCCGTCCAGTGCCCGGTAGCAGACTCCTCGCGCACCAGGGTCATCGCCTCACGGATGGCGGCGAAGAGGTGCAGGCCGTCGCCGCGCTCCTCCACCAGGTGGTTCCACCAGGATTCGCCATCACTGTAGCCGGCGGCGCGACCCAGCCAGTCGAAGGGGTCCCGCTCAACCAGATCGGCGATCTCGGCGCCCGCGCCGGTCTGCTGATCGGGCTCTGCGTCCGCGGAGGCCTCCGGCGCGGTGGCCGGTGCGGCCTCCGGACCCTCGGCCGCTGCCGGCGGCGCGTGCGGCGCTGCATCGTCGCCGAGTTGGTGACAGATCGGCAGGTCGAAAAACCGGGTCGGGAGGTTGCGCGTAAGGCCGAAGCGCAGGGCCTGCCACTCGGGCGAGAACTCGGCGAAGGGATAGAAGACGGCGTCGCGCGCCGCCTCGGGGTCGTAGATGAGCAGGGCGACCGGCGGGACCAGTCCCGTGTCCTTCATCAGCGCCAGCAGATCCTGCCCGTCGGGCGGCCCCTCCACCAGCAGACAGTCGGGCTCAAGCGCCTCCAGCGCCTGGCGCAGACTGCGGGCGCAACCGGGACCGTGGTGGCGGATGCCGAAGAGGTGGAAGGGCGAATCGGCCATAGGGCTCCCCGCGGTCCGCGTCGAACTCACTCCTGGTCCCGGCACGCCCGGTACAGGTCCTTCCAGTCACTGCGCTCCTTCATGACCGTCTCCTGGTATTCACGCCAGACCAGGGCGTCCTGCACCGGGTCCTTGACGATGGCGCCGACCAGGCTGGAGGCGATGTCGCCCGCGTGCAGTACGCCGTCGCCGAAGTGCGCGGCGAGCGCCACGCCATTGTTGATCACCGAGATGGCCTCCGCCGTGCTCAGGGTGGCGCTGGAGCTCTTGAGCTTGGTCTTGCCGTCTTCGGTCTGGCCGTTGCGCAGCTCGCGGAAGATGCGCACCACCCGCTGCACCTCCTTGAGCGCGGGCGGCTCGGCCGGCAGGTCGAGCGCGCGCCCAAGTTCGGCGACCCGCTTGCTGACGATGGCGACCTCTTCGTCCGCGCTGGCCGGGACCGGCAGCACCACGGTGTTGAAGCGGCGCTTGAGCGCGCTGGAGAGCTCATTGATGCCCTTGTCGCGGTTGTTGGCGGTGGCGATGGCGTTGAATCCGCGCACCGCTTGGACCTCGATGCCCAGCTCGGGCACCGGCAGCGACTTCTCCGAGAGCACGCTGATGAGGGTGTCCTGGACATCGGCCGGGATGCGGGTCAGCTCCTCGATGCGGGCGATCTTGCCCTGCTCCATGGCGCGCATCAGCGGGCTCTGTACCAGGGCTTGCGGCGAGGGTCCCTTGGACAGCAGCTCGGCATAGTTCCAGCCGTAGCGCAGCTGCTCCTCGCTGGTGCCGGCGGAGCCCTGGATCAGGAGCGTGGAGTCGCCACACAGCGCCGCCGCCAGGTGCTCGGAGACCCAGGACTTGGCGGTGCCCGGCACGCCGAACAGCAGCAGTGCGCGGTCGGTCGTGAGGGTGGCGATGGCGATCTCGATGAGTCGGCGGCTGCCAATGTACTTGGGGCTGACCTCAAAGCCGTTGTCGAGCCGCCCGCCCAGCAGATAGGTCGCGACCGCCCAGGGTGACAGCGCCCAGTTCGGCGGACGCTGGCGTTGGTCGGAGCGCTTCAGCTCGTCGAGCTCTTCGGCGAATGCCTGTTCGGCATGCTGGCGCAGGATCTGATTCATGCGGTTCGACCTTCCTGAAGGTGGTGGATGAGGGTCTGGCGCTGCCGGATGACGGCCAGGACCTGGGCCAGGGTCTCGGCCAAGGCCGGCAGGGCCGGCCAGCCGTTGGCGGCCTCGGCCAATACGTCGGCCGGCAGGCAGCAGATGAAGTCGGGCAGGGTACGGCGCAGGCTGTAGTCCTGTAACGCGTGCCCATTGACCCACTGACGGCGGACCTGATCCAGCATGCGCCGCGCGATCGGCGGCGAGAGCAGGGCGCCGTCGCGCATGAGTGTCTGGGCTATACGCCCCAGCATGACGCCCAGCAGCGTACCGCGAGGCGGGTCCTCCATCACACCGAACCAGTGCGTCTCGCGCGCGGCCGGCGGCAGGCGCTCGATGAGGTCGAGGGGGTCGAGCGGGCGCCCCTCGATCGGCAGCCGCATCAGGAGTGCCTCGGTCCAGGCAAGCTCGGGTGCGCGCGCCAGCGCCTCGATCCAGGCACGCAGCAGGGCGAGTTCCCAGTCCGTACCCTTGGCCCAGCGGACGCAGTCGGCCGCCGCCAGGCCGGTCCGGCCGTGCCACCAGTGCAGCGGCAGGGCGCGGGCCAACTGGTAGAGCCACCAGGCCCGCTGGCCCAATCGTTCACCCTGGGTGGTCGTCTCGTCGATGGCGTCCTTTTTCCAATCCGGGTCGAAGGTCTCAGGCGGTTCGATCGTGAGTACCTGGCGCAACAGCTTGCGCGCGCGCCCGAGACAGGCACCGACGCGCTCGCCCATGCGCGCCACGTAGCGGCTGTCCGGCAGGCAGGCGAGCAGCGCCGCGGCCTGCTGCCTGACCTCCTTGCCGCGGTCCTTCAGACAGCCCTCCAGAAAGTCCTCGTCCGCCAGGCTGAGGCCGGTCGTAAGCTCCGCCAGCAGTCGAGCCCGGCCGCGCGCATCCGTCTCACCGAAGGTCCCCGCCAGTTGCTCGCGGGCGCTGCTCGGGTCCAGACGACGCCGGGCAGTGAGGAAGCGGCAGCGCTGCTCCAGTGTGCCCTCGTCCCACCAGGTGGGATCGGGCGACGCGTCATCCGCCGCCAGGGCTGGCTGCCACTCCGGGTTGACCCGGGCAAGCCAGCGTCCGCGCTCGCCAACCACCGCCGGCAGCAGGGGGCGCAGCCAGGTCTGCTGGAGGGCAAGCACCAGTGCGCGCGGTAGTAGTCGGGGCGGCAGGAGGCGTTGTGCGGCGGCCAGTTGCCGCAGTGCCAATGCGCGCAGCGGGTCCGGGCCGTCGTCCAGGATGGGTTGCAGCGTCGAGAGGAGCTCCGGCGTTGCGGCCGGCGCCAGGCGCTCGTGGGGGCACGGACCGATCGGCGGTCGGTCGGTCGTCCCGGGTAGGAAGCCGGCATCGGCGCAGACGGCGAGTACGCCGGCAAGGCGCAGTGCGGTCGGCTCGGGGGCCGTTGCGCCGGCCTGGATCTCGCCCAGTAGAGCACCGAGCTCGCCGTCCGCGCTCGGCCAGTCGGGTGGTCGCCGGTCGGTGCCGACGAGGAGCTGGGTCGCTAGTTGGTCGAGCGGCTGCATCACGCGTTGCTCCAGCCGTTGCCGGCGGTCCAGATCAGCCCCGGCCCCCAGGCGCTGAGCGGTCGCAGCCGCTCGCCGTCCCATTCGCCGAAGACGGCGACCGGCGCACCGCCGGCGACGGCGACGAGCGGCCAGGCACTGTCCTCGCCCAGTTCCAGGCGCAGCGCCCGGTCATCCCCGAGCCGCAGGACCCAGTCAGCCCCGGCGGCGGGTTGCGGGACGCCGGAGAGGTAGAGCCCGCGCCGGACCGGCCAGGGATTGGCGGCGATCTGGTCGGTGAGTCGCGCCAGTTCGTCAGCGATCGGTGCGGGCGGCGCCGGCAGGCCGTCCGGGAGTCGTTGCGGCGGATCCGTGAAGAGGGCACGAAGCGGGGCGGCGCTGGGGTAGAAGGCGAGTGTCGCGGCCAGGACCTCGCCGGTCACCAGTCCCGGCTCGAAGCGTGCGCTGCCGTGACTGAAGTCGAGCAACATGGCCAGACGGCCGCTGGTCTGACCCCGGAGCCAGGCACGGCGCATCCACAGACGATCCTCCTCGGCGATGTGACACCCCAGCACCAGCCAGTCGTCGGTGAGCCGCTCCCCCGCGCCGAGCAGGTCGTCTTTGTCCTGCGGCAGACCCAAGGCCGCGCGCAGGTCGGCCTGCTCCGCGGCCGGCAGCGCGTCGAGACGTCGGGCGCCGTCGATCAGGAGTTGCAGCCGGCCCAATTCGGCCAACAGCGGGCCCTGCCACTGCCCCCCGCGCACGAGCAGCTCACCCAGCCGGCGCAGCCGCTCGGCGAGCCCCGGGAGTTGGGCATCGACCATCCGCGCGGCCATGGCACCCCAGATCTCCGGTTGACCCGGAAGCTGGGCCAGACCCTGGCGCAGCCGGTCCGCCATCCAGGCCTCCAGCTCCGCCAACCCGTCGGCCATGCGCTGGAGCCGTTTGGCCTCGCGGCGGGCGGCGGCCTGGGGATCGGCCGGCGCCGCGGGACGTTCGACCGTCTGCTTGTGTTCCTGCCGCTGCGCGCGTTGGGCGCGCGAGGCCAGCCACTCGCTGACCCAGCCGGGCGGTGCGGCCGTAGTGAAGCGATCGGCGTGCTGCAGATGCAGCAACCCCAGTGCCAGGCCGTGCTTGCAGGGGAACTTGCGACTGGGGCAGGTACAACGGAAGGCGGGGCCGGCGAGGTCGATCTGGGCCTGGTAGGGTGTGGACCCGCTGCCCTGGCATTCACCCCAGATCGCCGAGGCGTCGCATTCGAGCCTGGGCCACTTGGCCGGGATCACGAGCCCCTTGGCGGCCTTGACGGACGCGGCGTCCGGGGCCAGCGCCAGGAGTTCATCGACACTGAGGTTCAGCGGCATGCGGGGCAGTCATCCGGTATGGTACTGGGCTCGTGGGCGCGAATCGTCAGCGCGAATTCCATCCGCGAGGACGCGCTCCCGAAATAGCTCCCTTCCACCGGCAGGGTCCCGGCCGGATCGAGCGCGGCGGCGAGCGCGACATGCCCGTTCGACACCGCCATCCCGCGGGTCGGATCGTAGCCGTACCAGCCCGCCCCCGGAAGATAGACCTCCGGCCAGGCATGCAGATAGCGCCGGTTGGTCTCCATGGCCGAGCGGTCTTGGTAACCGCTCACAAAGCGGGCGGCGAGCCCCGCGGCACGGCACAGGGCCACGAACAGCACGGTCTGATCGCGGCAGGCGCCGCGGCCCCGGGCCAGAGTCTCAGCCGGGATCTGGGGGGCGCCGGTGGGACGGATCTCGCGGGCAATCTGCTCGTAGATCCAGCGGTTCGACCGCTCCAGGAAGACCAGCGGATCAGCGCCCGCCTCACCCTGGAGCCGCCCGGCCAACTGCGCCACGGCGGGCTCGGCGGGCGGTCCAGCCAGATACGGGGCGAGCGGATCGGACTCCGCCGCCGGATAGTCAGGGGGCAGCCGCACCTGACCGGGTGCCAGGAAAGGAACATAGTCCGCGGGCACGCCGGTCTCCACCGTGAGCCGCGCGGCCAGACGCAGGTGCCTGGTCTCGTCCGTGAACCGCAGCCGCACGACACGATTGCCCATCACGTCCAGACACTCCAGCCGAACCGATGGCGCAGGGTCTACATCGAGTACGAAGCCCAACTCCCGCAGGGCCCCGCCGGGGCGGGGCCGCAGGCGCACCGTCTGAGGGCCAAGCCGGACCGGCTCGCTGTACTCGTAGGTCGTTTCGTGCTCGATCTCGATACGCAACGCAACCCTCCTGCACTCATGGGTTCGGGACCTCTTCAGCGCAGGGCATCGAGTCCGAGGTTCAATTGCAGCACGGACACCCGCGGCTCACCGAGCATACCAAACTGGCGCCTCTGGGTGTGTTGCACCACCAGTGCGCGCAGGCGCGCCGGCTCAAGCCCCCGCACCCGCGCGACCCGTGCCACCTGATACTCGGCGGCGGCGGGGCTGATGTGGGGATCGAGCCCGCTCCCGGAGGCGGTCACCAGGTCCACCGGCACCGGTGCGGTATTACCGGGATCGGCCGCGCGCAGGGCCGCCACGCGCGCCGCGACCGCCGCGCGCAGGGCCGGATTGCGGGGACCCAGGTTGGACCCACCGGACGCGGCCGCGTTGTAGGGCGTGGGTGCGGTGGCCGAGGGTCGGCCCCAGAAATAGCCGGGGCCGGTGAACGCCTGACCGATCAGCGCGGACCCCACCGGCCGCCCGTCACGCCGAATCAGGCTGCCGTTGGCCTGATCGGGAAAGGCCAATTGGGCGAGGCCGGTGACCAGGAAGGGATAGGCGATCCCGGTCAGCACAGTCAGAATCAGCAACAGGGTCGCCGCTGGACGCAGCAGGCGCGATAGCGTTATGGGCTCAAGTGCGTTCATCTATGTCACCTTCTATAAGAGCCCGGTTAGCCCCAGCCCCAGATCGATCACCTTGATCCCCACAAAGGGCACGACCAGCCCCCCGAGCCCATAGACGCCCAAATTGCGGCGCAGCAGCGACGCGGCCCCCTGCGGCCGATAGCGCACACCCTTGAGCGCCAGCGGAATGAGGAAGCAGATGATAATGGCGTTGAAGATCACGGCCGAGAGGATGGCCGAACTCGGACTTGCAAGCCCCATGACATTCAGCGCCCCCAAGACCGGATAGGTGGAAACGAAGGCCGCCGGGATGATCGCGAAATACTTGGCAATGTCATTGGCCAGACTGAAAGTGGTCAGCGCGCCGCGGGTCATCAGCAGTTGTTTGCCGATCTCCACGATCTCGATCAGCTTGGTCGGGTTGGAGTCCAGATCCACCATGTTGCCGGCCTCCTTGGCCGCCTGGGTGCCGCTGTTCATGGCCACCGCCACGTCGGCCTGGGCCAGGGCCGGGGCGTCGTTGGTGCCGTCGCCGGTCATGGCCACCAGCCGGCCCTCGGCCTGGTGTTTGCGGATCAGGCGCAGCTTGTGCTCCGGGGTGGCCTCCGCCAGAAAGTCGTCGACCCCCGCCTCGGCCGCGATGGCGGCGGCGGTGAGGCGGTTGTCGCCGGTGATCATGATGGTCTTGATCCCCATCCGCCGCAGCTCGGCGAACCGCTCCTTGATCCCGCCCTTGACGATGTCCTTGAGCTCGACCGCCCCCAGCACCAGCGCGCCATCAGACACCACCAGCGGGGTACTGCCGCGGCGCGCCACCTCGTCGATCTGGCTGCGGACCTCTGCGGGGAAGGTCCCGCCCAGGGACTGCACATGCTGCGCGATGGCATCCGCCGCACCCTTGCGGATCACCCGCCGCTCCCCGCCGGGGCCGCTGAGATCCACCCCGCTCATGCGCGTCTGGGCGGAGAACGCGATGAAATGAGCATCCAGTGGTTGGAGCGACCGTCCGCGCAGGTTGAAACGCTCCTTGGCCAGGACGGTGATACTGCGGCCTTCCGGCGTCTCGTCCGCGAGCGACGCGAGTTGGGCGGCGTCCGCCAACTGGGCCTCCGTCACGCCCGGGGCCGGGCAGAAGGCGGCGGCCTGACGGTTGCCCAGGGTGATGGTCCCGGTCTTGTCCAGCAGCAGCACGTCCACGTCCCCAGCGGCCTCCACCGCGCGCCCGGAGGTGGCGATCACATTGGCCTGTAACAGGCGGCTCATGCCCGCCACCCCGATGGCGGAGAGCAGGCCGGCGATGGTGGTTGGGATCAGGCACACCAGCAAGGCGACCAGGACGGTGACGGACACCGGTTGCGCCCCGGTCCCGGCCGGCATCAGGTCCACGCCGAACAACGAGAAGGGCAGCAGGGTGACGGTGACGCACAGAAAGACGATGGTGAGGGCCACCAGCAGGATGGTCAGCGCGATCTCGTTAGGGGTCTTCTGCCGCCGGGCGCCCTCCACCATGGCGATCATGCGGTCTAAGAACGCCTCGCCCGGATTCACCGACACCCGGATCACCAGCCAGTCAGAGAGGACCGTGGTCCCACCGGTGACAGCCGAAAAATCCCCGCCGGACTCACGGATGACGGGGGCGGACTCGCCGGTGATGGCGGACTCGTTGACCGCGGCGACCCCCTCGATCACCTCACCGTCGGCCGGGATCGTATCGCCCGCCTCCACCAGCACGCAGTCGCCCTTGCGCAACTCGCTGCCGGGTACGGTTTCGATCGGCGCGCCGTAGCTGGGCGCGCGCAGGCGCTTGGCCACCAGGGTCCGCTTGCCGGCGCGCAGGGTCGCCGCCTGGGCGCGGCTGCGCCCCTCGGCCAGGGCCTCGGCGAGGTTGGCGAACAGCACCGTAAACCACAGCCAGGCAGCGATGGCGAGGATGAAGCCGGGGGCCTCCATGGCGGACCCACCGCCCCCGCCCCACAGCGCGCGCACCCATAACGCCGTGGTCAGCAGGCTGCCGACATAGACGACGAACATCACCGGGTTGCGCCACTGGGCGCGGGGGTCGAGTTTCGCCAGCGCGCCGATCAGGGCCGGGCCCAACAGGTGGCGATCAAACAGGGCGCGGGTCGCGCGGGTCATTGGGCACCTCCGAAGGAGCCGGTCCAAAGCAACAGGTGTTCCACCACCGGTCCCAGGGCCAGACCCGGGACATAGTTCAGGAGCCCCACCAGCAAGACGGTGCCGATCAGCAGCCCCACGAACAGCGGTCCATGCGTAGGCAGGGTGCCGGCCGTGACGGGAATGCGTTGCTTGGCGGCCAGTGCCCCGGCGATAGCCAGCACGGGGACGATCACCCCAAAACGGCCGAACCACATGATGACGCCCAACAGCACGTTATAGAAGGGAGTATTGGCCGAGAGCCCGGCGAAGGCGCTGCCGTTGTTGTTCGCGGCGGAGGAGAAGGCATAGAGCACCTCGGTGAACCCTTGGGGTCCGGGGTTGCTGATCCCCGCCCGCCCGGCATCCGTCATCAGGGCGATAGCGGTGCCGACCAAGGCCAGTAAGGGCGTGACCAACACCGCGATGGCGGTCATCTTCATCTCGAAGGGGCCGATCTTCTTGCCCAGATACTCCGGGGTGCGCCCGATCATGAGCCCGGCCACGAAGACCGCCAGGATGGCAAACAGCAACAGCCCATAGAGCCCGGAGCCCACACCCCCGAAGACCACCTCGCCCAACTGGATCAGCACCAGCGGCACTAGGCCGCCGAGCGGGGTGAATGAGTCATGCATAGCATTCACCGCCCCGCAGGAAGCGGCCGTGGTGATGGTCGCGAACAGGGCCGAATCGGCGATGCCGAAGCGGGCCTCCTTACCCTCCATGTTGCCCCCGGGCTGGCTGTCATGCGCGACGCCGATGTTGAGATCCGCGCCGGCACCGGTCAGGATCGGATTGCCCTGTTGCTCGGCGCTGATGGCGAGCACCGCCGCCGCCACGAAGGGGATCGCCATGGCCGCCAGCAGGGCCCAGCCCTGGCGAGCGTCCCCGGTCAAGTGTCCCAAAGTCGCGGTCAGGGCCGCGGGTATCAGGAAGATGGCAAGCATCTGCAACAGATTGGTGAGCGGCGTCGGGTTCTCGAAAGGATGAGCCGAATTGGCATTGAAGAACCCGCCGCCGTTGGTCCCCACCATCTTGATCGCCTCTTGGGAGGCGACTGGTCCCATCGCCAGGGTTTGGGTCGAGGGCACCGGCTGGGCACCCGCCTCCAGGGCTTGCACCGCCTGATAGGGCGCGAGGTTCTGGATGACGCCCTGCCCAGCCAACACCAAGGCGAAAGCCAGAGACAGGGGCAAGAGCACATAGAGGGTAACCCGGGTCAGGTCGACCCAGGCGTTGCCGATGCTCAAAGCACCATGGCGGGTGAAGCCCCGGATCAGCGCCATGGCGACCGCGATGCCAACGGCGGCAGACAGGAAATTCTGCACTGTCAGACCCAGCATCTGCGTGAGATAGCCCATGGTCGACTCCCCCGCATACCCTTGCCAGTTGGTGTTGGTCACGAAGGAGATGGCCGTGTTCAAGGCCGAATCCGGACTGACATTCGCCAAGTGCTCCGGATTGAGCGGCAGCCGGACCTGGAGGCGCTGCACGGCGTAGAGCGCAAGTGTACCCAAGCAACTGAACACCAGGACCGACAGTGCGTACTGGAGCCAGCCTTGCTCCTGCCCGGGGTCGACGGCGCACAGACGGTAGATCGCCCGCTCCAGTGCTCGGAGCCACCGCACCCGCCCCTCCATCACCGCGGCGATATAGCGCCCCAGTGGCCACACGCTCAGCAGCAGCAGGACCAGATAGAGTCCGAGAAGCGACCAGGCATGGTTAGTCATCACAGATCCTCCGCCCATAGCAGCGCGATCAGCAAATAGACCAGAAGCGCAACCGCCAGCAGACCGCTCGCCAGATAGAGGGCGTTCATCGGCGCGCCCCCAGGCGTTCGCAGCCCAAGGCCAGACCGACGGTCAGCGCAAAACAGAGAACTATCAGGGCAAGGAAGGCCAGGTCCATGGATGGTCACCGGCATGTTGGATTGCCGGAAAGGCTAGACCATGGCGGAGAAAAATGTCGTAAAGAACGCTCGCTAGTGAAGCTCAACCTCGAAGGTCACGGACGCATCCCCGCTGCCATCGAGGCGCTTGCGCCGCACCTCGACTGGGACGCGCTGACCCGGCCCGCGGTCCAGCAGCGCGATGCGGATGTCGGCATAACCCGAGACCTGCTGATCACCGACACGCACGATCCGGTCGCCCACGACAAGCCCCGCGGCCTCGGCCCCGCTGCCCGGCCCGAAGCCCTCGACCGGCGCACCGGCTTGGCCGCCCGGCTCCCCCAGTTGGACACCGAGCAGGCCGGCCGCCGGCAACTCGACCGGCCGCGTGAAGAGCAGATAGTCCGCCACCGCCGGGTCCAGCTCACCATCACCCGCATTGAGCAGGGTGACGGCGGACACCGGCACCCGGCGCACCAGGCGCTTGGGGATGCCTTGGCCGTACTCGATATGACCGGCACCGGCCAGGACCACCAGGGTCGTTTGGGGGTTCGCGGTGAGATAGCGGGCGGCGCGCTCGGCCATGCCCTCGTCCCAGAGCAACTGGACCTCCACGAAGCGCTCGAACGAGCGTTGGTCCGGCATGGGGTGCTGGTCGAAGACCGCCTTGATCCGCGCCGCGTAGGCCGGGTCGCTGCGGTCGATGGCAGCCGGCAGACGCGCGCGCTCCGCCGGGGTCAGGCCCGCGGCGCCGAGCTCCGCCACGCGCCGCGTCAGTTCGGACTCCAGGTTCAGGGCGATCACCGGGATCCGGTGCTCCCGGGCGAAGCGCAGGATGGGCCGGTAGAGACGGTAGTCGAAGCGCCAGCGGTCGAAATAGTGGGTCTGGCGTAACATCTGCGCCTCGTCGATCTCACCGGCGATATAGGCGTTGAGCGCCGCCTGATAGGGCTGTTGGAAAAACTCCATGCCGATGGCGAGCTGCTTGCCCCGCCGGTGCAGACCCTCGATCACCCGCAGCTGGTTCAAGTGGTCCTGGTACCGGTCATGATGCTCGCCGACGAACACTACCCGGCGCTCCGCAATGGTGTCCAGCAGGTGCTCCAGGTCGGTGAGTGCGCGGGTGTCCAAAACACGGGTCGAGGTATCGACGGGCGGCGCCTCGGGCGGCACTGGGGGCGGCCCGGCAGGCGTGTCGGCAGGCGTGTCGGCGCACGCGCCGGCCCCAGGCAGCGTCGCGGACAGCAGCCCCAGACAGACGGCCAGGGCGGTAGGGAGCATGCATCGGTCAGAGGCCACGGCAATCCTCGCTAGTATTGGCCCGCGCCGGGCCTCATTATTTCGATGACAAGGCGGTCATAGTCACAGGTGCCCGATTATGGCCCAATGTCGCGGACCATCGCCAACGCCACCGCACGCATCACCCTCGGACCCACCACCATGCACGCATTTCTGCCGCCCGCCCCCGTTCTGGCCCTGTTTGCCGCGCTCCCCCTGGCCCTGTTCCAGCCGCGTGCGCTCCCCGCCGAGACGCCGGTCGTGGACCACGCCATGGAGATCACGCTCGACCCCGCGGCCGGGACCCTGACCGTGACCGATCGCCTGACCCTGCCCCCGGGGCTGGACGCGGTCGATCTGGTGCTGCATGACGGCCTGGCACCGCGGGTCCTCTCCGCGGATGCCACCCTGGAGCCGGTGGAGCCCCAGGCGCAGGACGAGCACCTGACGACCCTGCGGCTACGCCTGGCACCCGCCGCGAAAGGCACGGTCACCCTGGCCTATGGCGGGACGATCCGCCATGGCTTGGTGGCAGTACGCGAGGGTATGGGTCGGGAACGCCAGGAGAGCGTCGGCACCATCGGTCCGGACGGGGTCTTCCTGGACGGCGCCAGCGGCTGGTACCCGCGGGTCCCCGGCACCCTGCAACGCTTTGACCTGCGGATCACGGCTCCCCCGGGGTGGAATGCCATCTCGCAGGGGGCCGGACCGGACCGCCAGGGGTTCGCTGGTTCCGCCTGGACCGAGACCCAGCCCCAGGACGACATCTATCTGGTCGCCGCCCCCTTCACGCTCTATCGCGACCAGGATGAACGGGCCCAGGTGTGGCTGCGCGCACCCAATGAACCCTTGGCCGCCCGTTATCTCGCGGCGACCCGCGAGTACCTGGACCTCTACAGCCGGTTGATCGGCCCTTACGCCTACGCCAAGTTCGCCTTGGTCGAGAACTTCTGGGAGAGCGGCTACGGCATGCCCTCCTTCACCCTGCTGGGCCCGGCGGTGATCCGCCTGCCCTTCATCATCGACACCTCCTACCCCCATGAGGTCCTACACAATTGGTGGGGCAATGGCGTCTTCGTCGAAGAGCGCACCGGCAACTGGAGCGAGGGCCTGACCACCTATCTGGCGGACCATCTGATGAAGGAGCGCGAGGGTCAGGGGGCCGCCTACCGCCGCGACGCCCTGCAGACCTACGCGGACTTTGTGCACAGCGAGGCGGACTTCCCACTCACGGCGTTTCGCGCCCGCCATGGCGAGGCCAGCCAGGCGATCGGCTACGGTAAGTCGGCCATGCTGTTCCACGGCCTGCGCGTGCAACTGGGCGACGCGGCCTTTGTCCAGGGACTCAAACGCTTCTATGCCGACAACCGCTTGCGCGCCGCCGGCTACGCGGACCTGCGCCGCGCCTTCGAGGCGACCAGCGGGCGCGACCTCAAGGACTATTTCACGACCTGGACCACGCGCACCGGGGCGGCGCGGCTCGCCCTGACCGCGGTACGGTCCGACCGGACCCAAACCGGCGCGTATCAGGTCAGCGGGCGGGTCCTGCAGACCCAGCGCGAGGCGCCCTTCCCGCTCACGGTGCCGGTGGTGGTCCACCAGGTGGAGGGGCCGCCGCAGCGCACCCTGGTGGAACTGACAGGGCGCGAGGGACGCTTCGCCATCGACGTGCCGACGGCGCCGGTGCGCCTGGCAGTGGACCCCGAATTCGATTGCTTTCGCACCCTGGAGCCGGGTGAATCACCGGTCGCGCTCGGCGGACTCTTCGGTGCCGAACAGGGCCTGATTCTGCTGCCGGGCGCGGCGCAACCCGCGCTGCTCAGCGCCTATCGCGCCTTGGCCACGGCCTGGCAGGGCGGTCACCCGCAGTGGCGGGTCGCGCTGGATCAAGACCAGCCAGCCCTGCCGGCGGACCGGGCGGTGTGGGTGCTGGGCTGGGAGAACCGCTTCATCCATGACTTCGCGGCCGGTGCCGCGGGCTTCAGCCTGGACCCGGCCGCGCGCACACTGGCCATCGCCGGGACGCCGGTCGCCCTTGGTGCCGATGCGAGCCTGGCCCTCACCCGCGTGCGGGACGGCTCGCCGCTGGGCCTGCTGGCCACCGACGACCCGACCGCCCTGCCCGGACTCGCCCGCAAGCTGCCCCATTACGGCAAATATGGCTATCTGGTATTTGCCGGTGCGGCCCCGGATAACCGGCTCAAGGGCCAGTGGCCGCCCGGTGACTCCCCACTGATCCAGTGGTTCGGTGACGCGCGGCCGGTGTTGGCACCGGTGCCGCGGCCGAGCTTGGTAGAAACCCACCGGCCGTGATCGTCGTTGCGGCCACAAGCACACAGGAGGTCGAGGCTTTAGCCGGTTCGGCGCGCAAACGACGCTGATGTCTCTTGGATCTATCGGAGACCGCCACCGGCTAAAGCCTCGACCTCCGGTTGCGGCCGAACCGCCGCTGACCGGAACGATGATCAAGGCCGGCGCCTGTCTATGCTAAACATGAGCGTATGCTATAATTGAATGACGGCGAAGCAACCGGCAGGTGTTTTTTGAGAGTGAATATTACGAAAATAACCAGGCTTAGCCACATCGTCCTGGGCCTGGGCATACTCGCGTACGGTACGGCGTCCGCAGCCAATGGGGACAAGGGGCTGGAGGGATGGGAGGTCTATCAGAGCAGCTGTGTACTCTGCCACGGCAAAGCGGGCCGGGGCGACGGCTCGCTCGGCCAAAAGCTGGGAATGCGTCCGGCCGATTTCGTGGAACGCCGCTCACAGCTCAATGAGAAATCGGACCTGGAGCTGGCACAAGAGATCAAGGGCGACGCCGGTCATCTAAAGGGCATGCCCAAGTGGAAAGACCATTACTCGGACCAGCAGATCAGCGACGTCGTCGGCTATATCCGCTTCTTGGTCCGCTCGCCTGAACCGATCGTGGGCAATCCCACGGAGGGCGAACGTCTCTATACGCAGTATTGCGTGTCGTGTCACGGCGCGAGCGGACGTGGCGATGGCTTCCTGGGCGCGCTGCTGGGCATCGCACCGGCTGACCACGGCAGTGCCAACATCAAGCGCCGCACCAACCAGGAGCTGTTCAATAGCGTGCAAACCGGCAAGGCCAAGATGCCCGCCTGGAGCGGAATCCTCGACGAGCGTCAAACGGTTGATGTAGTCGCCTACATCAGGCTACTACCCGGCACCAATTAGGCGGCGGGCCGGCAGGCCCAGCCGGACGCCGCCGTCCCCCGGGGCGCAAAGCGCCTGACACCGCCGTGCCACCGCAGCAGAGACTGGGCAAGTATTCGCTCCGACCCAGGAAAAGCAGCAATCCTGTAGGTTGGGGTGAGGAACGAACCCCAACATTTCAGCGCCTTTCATTCGGTCGCACGTTGGGCTTCGTTCCTCAGCCCAACCTACAGGGAATACTTGCCCAATCTCAGCAGCGGTCGCACAAGAACCGGGGCGCTGCGCGCAAGGGTCTAACGCGCCTCACCGCCGCCACCGTCAGGGCGTCAGTTCCTGACTGCCGCGACCGGTATTTGCACGTTGATTTCGTCGCTGACTTCCTCGGTATATTTGGTCATGCCGAAACTGGAGCGCTGCAGCGTGGTCGTCACGTTAGCGAGACACCGCTGCTTGTCGCAGCGAAAACCCGTGATCTTTACGGTGGTCGGCACCGTCATGCCGACGATCGTTAGATCCCCCTTGGCCGCGACCGGCGTACCACCGCTGAACACCAAATTGTCGGAGTGGAAGGTCGCGACCGGATACTTCGCCACGTTGAACAACTCCTCCTCCTTCATATGGGCGGTCCAGGCCTCCGAGCTCATATCCAGCGAGTCGGTGTAGATGGTCGCGTCAACCGAGCCCTTGTGATGCGCCGAATCGAGGAAGATCTTACCCTCGGTTTTTTTGAATTGACCATGCAAGGTGGTCGTCGCCATATGCTGGATTTCAAAGGATGGGACGGTATACCCGGGGTCAATGGTATAGGTCTCGGCAGATACTGCCGGAACGGTCAAAGCGCTGGCCATGGCCGCGGCGGCCAAATAGTTATTCATCGATGCGTCCTCGGGTGAAGTTGCGTCGCATTGTGAAAAAAGGCCGCGGCTGCCACACGCAGACCGCGACCAGTGAACCCTGCTCTGGTGTCCAGCCGGCTACGGCAGGCTTTCCAGATAAAGCGCAACGTCGCGCATCTCAGCGGTCGAGAGGTCGCGGGCGACTTGCTCCATCGGCGTATGCGGCCGGCCGACATTTTCCTTGAACACGGCGAGCTGCTTTTCTATATACGCACTGTGCTGGCTGGCCGTACGCGGAAACGCGGCGAGGCCATGACCATCCGGGGCGTGACACACACTACAGGGCGGAACTGCTTTCCCTGGAATCCCCTTTTCAAAAATCTCTTTGCCCGCAGCGAGCCGTTGAGTCCGCTTGGCCTGGCTCATGAACAGCTCCTGGAAGTCCGGGAGTTGCGACGACTTCTTGACCTCCTGCGCACTGAAGTACTCAGCCAGGCCATCGATCTGGTCCTTGGTGAGACCGCTGTTGTTGACCCCTAACGCCTTACCCCACCAGGTCTTGTCGGTCACACCCCAAAGGCGGTCCAATTTACGGTCCGAGTAACCGACCACCCCCCACATATAGTCACGGGCCGCCTGATCCATACGGGCATGGTTCTGGAAATTCAGCATCTGCGTGACTAGATAGTCCTTCTTTTGCCCGGCGAGGCGGGGGAAATTCGGCGACTTGGAGTTACCGTCCATCCCGTGGCAATTCGAGCAGACCTGGGCGACCGTAACATTGACTGGAATGTTAGGATTACCCAAGTCACGCGAGCGTTTGAGATTCACACAACCCACGGATGCCGCCACGGCAACCGCCGAGATAACCAAGAGGACGGGCTTCATAGACATCTCCGGTAGTATCGAGCCCAGGCATGAACGATTCGGCCTCAATATCCGCCCGGCCATCAATAGATACCCCACAGGTAGGCAAATATCGTGTTATTGTCTGATGCCCGGCGCCCATTGCCGTCATAATTATTGGAGGCACCGTTAAAGCGGTTGTAGTTCCAATATTGAACGCCCAGACGTATATACTGGACCGGCTTCCAGAACACCTCGGCAATCCAACCCCGATTACCCGGATCGTTGGTCCGCGAGCCGGTGATCGGCGTGGCCGAATTGGTGTTGGTGACGGGATCGAAGAAGCCGCCCAGACCCCAGTTGACGTCACGCTGTCCATCACCCTGAAAATAGGCAAGGTTCACGCCGTAGGTGCCCAATTTGCCGGCATCAAAGGCATAGGTACCCTTCAGGTTGAGCTGATTGAAGCGAGCGGAGCGATGCGACACCACGGTGGGGTCCGGCGCGGCGACCCAAGCGTTCCACGTATTGGAATCCCAGCGCCGGCTCTCGGTGGTATAATTGAACTGCACGGTGATGGTATGCGGGTCGAGGATATATTGATACTGACCGTCGATACCGATGTCACGATAGGCAGCGGTTGGCCCATGTTGGTTCATCGGGTCGGGATAAACATTGGCCAGCATCCCGAAGGTACCGAGCATGAAATCGTGCGGCCCGGAGGCATGGGTCAACGCAAGCCGCCAGTAGGGGGCGGTCCCGGCAATTTTGGCACGGTTGAGCTTAGAGACACCCTGAGTCAGGACCGAGAGTGGGCCGTTGGTGGCGGCGGTATAGGCACCGACTGCGGCATAGACGGTCTGCTTCCAATAGCCGTAGCCTGCCAGCCCCGCCACCTGCTGCGTGAGCGCACCGTTGAGCAAAGGGCTGACGGGCGCCACGACGGCCATGGTACTGGAAATCGCGGGATAGCCCCAGGCCGAGGTGCTATTCCAGGGGTCCTCGACGGTCGGATTATTGTTTAAGCTCAGACCGTAGATAAAATCCTGGTTCGGACTGACGATGCGATCGGCCAAGCGCAGGTCGACATTGTCGATGGTGAAGCGCCCGACCCAGGTCCCTTTCTTATTCACATGATCGTAGAAGTTGTAGGTGCCTTGAGCGAACAGTCCCAGATTGTCGAGTATCTTGCCGCCGGCGAAGATGCTGGCCATCTGAAAGATCACCGCCCCGTCCTTAGGGAAGTCGACCCCGCGGTTCAGACTATTCGCATTGGTGGCACTCTGGGTCTTGGTATAGTTGGCTTGCCCCGAGATCGCCAATGGGATGGCGACGCGTTTGCCCGTCGTATAGCCGGTCAGCTTGAACATGCGACCCGTGGCAGTCAATTCCGGAAACTGGCCGCCGGCATGACAGGCCACGCAATTGAAGCCGGTCTGTCTGGCAAAGATCGGGAGCGCCTGGCTGACGGTCGGCAAAAAGAGCGCGAGTGCGGCCGCGGCCTTGAGTACCGACCGCGGCCTGAAACACGCTCGCTCAAGATAGGAAAGGGATAAGCCCATTGAAGGTCCTCCAGAGTGCTTAGATTCGTTGTTGCCGTAATTGCGGGGCCGACTGACGTCGCCCACCAAGCCGAGGCTGGACGTTTGCTGGCTGAGGACTCCGCCACACAGCAAACGCAAGCCAACCGCCGCGGCTGCGATGACCATCTGTTATAGTCAAGATTGACGCAGACAGATGGATGAAATTTAACATGGCCGAACCGGACAGTAAATATTAATTTCTTTAATAGTTGAGTAAATCACTCGCCGACCCCAGAAGAGACAATCGACGCCTGCCCGCGTCCTATTTCGGCGGCGAAGTTACACAAATCCACCCTGGCGTCAAGCCCCTCACAGGGCTCGCGCATGAGCGAGCGCCGGCCGGCCGTGAAACCCTCAGGTCTGGCGCGGCGGCCCGGCTTAGGCTATCGTCAGGGCACCTCATCACCACCATCAAAACGAGGAGACACGAATGAAAAAGACCCTGATCGCGCTCGCCATCGCCGCCGGTGCCGGCGCGCTGGCCGCCGTGCCCGCCTTGGCGGCGGATACGGCCACCCCCAACGAGGCCAAGGCACTTTCCCAAAAGGCCCAGGCGACGGTCAACACACAGGGCAAGGAAAAGGCCTTCGCTGCCTTCGCCACCGCCGACTTCAAACCGAAAGACCTCTATGTCTTCTGTATGGATCTCAACGGCGTGATGCTCTCACACGCGGTCAAGCCCGAGCTGGTCGGCAAGAACCTGCTCGAATTCAACAAATACGGCGACACCCTGTTCAAGAACATGATCGCGAAGGTCAAGGCCGACGGCGAGGGCTGGGTGGACTACCAGTGGCCGTACCCGGGCACGGATGAGATCAAGGACAAGACCAGCTATGTGATGTCCAACAAGGAAGGCTTCTTCTGCGGGGTTGGCGCCTACAAGTAGCCTACGCGCGGCGGCACTTGCGGTGAATGGACTCACCGCGAGAGCCTGGCGTGTCGGGCGCGTTCGCCCGGATATCTCACGAGTCTCACGCCAAGGCGCCAAGATCGCCTAGACAACAGTCTATTGAGCGATCCTCGCCACCGCCGCGCTGGCCGCCCGCCAATCGCTGCTGGTGGCCTATATCTGGCTGGGCATCCTGTCACCGACGCCCTGCGCCGGGATTAGATCAGCCAAGCATCGCATCATCCCACTGCACGTTTTCGCCCGGCTGTTGCGGCATGGGCTCCACCACCCGGTCCGCAAAGGCCTTGTCCAGGATCTTCATGAAGACCTTGGTCTGGGGGGAGAGGAACTTGCCGCGCCGCTGCACGATGCCGTAGCTGCGTTTGGGAAAATACTGATTGAGTGGCACCCGGGCCAGCTTCTCGTCCCCGGTCAGACACACGTCGGTGACGATCGAGATACCGAGGCCCAACTCGACATACTTCTTGATGACCTCCCAACCACCTGCCTCCAGGGTGACCCGGTAGGCCAGGTTGTGCTGCTTGAACACCATGTCCACCATGCGCCAGGTGCTCAGATGGCGCGGCGGCAGGATCATCTCGAAGGGCGCGACCTCATCCAGGGTGACCGACTCCCGCCCCGCCAGGGGGTGGCCGAGCGGGGTGATCAGGGTCGGGTTGTAGGTCACGAAGGGCCGGTAGTTGATGTCGTCCGGGACCTCCAGCATGGAGCCCACGGCCATGTCGACCTCATCGGAGCGCAACATGGCGAGCCCGTCGCGCCCGGTCGCATTGTGCAGCTTCAACTCGATCCCCGGGTACTGCTGGACAAAGCTGCGTATCGGCTCCGGCAGGATATAGAGGATGGTCGACTCACCGGCGGCGACGTTGAGCGCCCCCTGATCGACCCGCCCGCACTGGACGGCAAAGGCGTCGTGGAGCCGGTCCATGCCCTCCACCAGTGGGGCGGCCATCTCGAACAGGAGCTGGCCCTCGGGCGTCAGGCGGATTTTGGGTCCGCGCCGCTCAAAGAGCACCGTGTCGAACTCCCGCTCCAAGGCCTGGATCTGGAGTGAGACGGTCGGCTGGCTGAGGAAGATCTTGTCCGCGGCAGCGCTGACGCTACCGGTGCGGGCGGCATGACAGAAGGCCCGCAATTGCTTTAATCGATTCTGCTTGTAATGGATCTGGGATCCGGAGGCCATAGTACGTTGCGCTCAGTCCGAAGTGGTTGACTGATACTAGCTGATAGCATCCATTGAGAAAAGCAATCCGTGAGGTCTCTGTAACATCGCACACGCTACGATGAGCTATCGGGACCACTCGTGGCCCCGGGCGCCCCGCGCTAACTGTCGATCTGGTTGAGTATGTTGCGCGCCACGACGCGCTGCTGCGCGTCGCCCTCCTCCAGGACCTGGTAGAGCAACTGCCGGGCGGCGAATGGGTTCTCCAATTCAAGCAACTGGTTCGCCCGGCGGATCTTGTCCTCGACCGGGTCCGGCGTCGCGCGGCGCGCCAAGTGCTCGGCATCGACACGGTCCAGATGGGACTCGTGCTCATCGTCGTGCAGGGAATGCGCGGCCCCAGCGCCGGCAGGAGCGCCAGGCGCCAGCGCACGCCCCGCGCCGGTGCCGCTCGGTGGTACGCCACCGCCCCCCCCCGCGGGAGGCGGTGGTGTTGTCTCTGCCGCCTCACGGGCCGCCCGGTCGCGCACCAGGATGCGGGAGAAAAAGAGCCCGAGCTCAAACAGCAACCACATCGGGATCGCCAGCATGGTCTGGGAGAAGACATCGGGCGGCGTCAGCACCATACCGACCACGAAGGCCCCGACAATGATGTACGGACGCTTGGCTGCCAGGGCCTCGGGGGTGGTCACGCCGATGGCAACCAGCAGGATGGTCGCGACCGGAACCTCGAAGGCCACCCCGAAGGCGAAGAACAGGGCCAGCACGAAGTCCAGGTAGGCCGTGATGTCAGTCATCATCGAGACCCCAGCCGGGGTGGTCGCGGCCATGAAGCCGAAGATGAGCGGGAACACCAGGTAGTAAGCGAAGACCATGCCCACATAGAAGAGCACGACACTGGAGGCCAGCAGCGGCACCGCCAGGCGCTTCTCGTGGCGATAGAGCCCGGGGGCGACGAAGGCCCAGAGTTGATAGAGCAACCACGGCATGGCCAGGAACACCGCCGCGACCAGCGCCAGCTTGAAGGGCGCCATGAAGGGCGAGATCACCTGGGTGGCGATCATGTGGCTGCCTTGCGGCAACTTGGCAATCAGCGGCGTGGCGACATAGGTATAGATGCCGTTGGCAAACGGGAAGGTCACCACCAAGGCGACGCCCACGCCCATCAGCATCCAGATCAGCCGATCGCGCAGCTCGATGATATGGGACATGAAGGGCTGTTCGGCGCCCGGGTCATCGGGCTCAGTAGGCAGGGCCATGACGGGTCTCGGGGCTGGTCTGGGGGCCGCCCGCGGGGTGGCGGGGTGCCCGGGTTCGTCCGCGAACAATGCGCAACATCAGCACCGACGCATTCGCGGGTCTGGCGTCTTCGGGGACAAGGTTAAGGGAGCGTGGCGCAGCGACCCGCAGGCGACGGCGCTCACCCCTTACCGCCGCCCGCATCGGGCCGGGAAGGGCTCAGGTCCACCCCCGAGGCGGGATGCACAAACTCCGGGGGCGACTCCAGGAGGGGCTCTTCAAGTATGCGCTCGACCGGGTTGTTCAGCGTCTGCTTGGCCAGGATGTCCTTCAGTTCCTGGGCCCTGAGCTCCCGGTCGATCTCATCCTTAACGACCGCCAGGCTGCGCCGCGCCCGCCCAACCCAGAGTCCGGCAATCCGTGCCACCCGCGGCAAGTCCTTGGGTCCGATCACGACCAAGGCCACGACCGCGCACATCACCATTTCCCAGAAGCCGATATCAAACATGGCGTGCCCCTAGGTCAGCCGGATCAGAACGTCGACGATGAGGTCCGCAGGCCGCACCGGATCAGGAGTTCGGCCAATCGGCCTGCCGGTCACGCGCGGCACCGGTCGCCGCACCCGCCGTGGGCCTGGCCGGTGCGCCGCGTGAATCGACCACCGGCCGCGCCGGCTGCGGCGTCACCTGCCGGGGCTCGGCTGGCTCATCGCCCTTGTCCTTGTCACCGGACGCCATGGCGCTGCGAAAATTCTTGACTGCATCGCCCAAGTCTTGGCCGACGTTCTTCAATTTCTTGGTGCCGAACACCAACACGACGACGACCAGAAGGATCAACAGGTGCCAGACGTGCAAACCACCAAGGCCCATGGGTTTCTCCGCTGCCGCTCGCGGGCGGTCTGAAGTGAGGTTGATTGGCCAACGGTCCCGGGCGTCGCGCCCGTCCCGCCGAAGGTCCGCGATGATACTCTAAATTGGCTGCCTGCCGGTATTGCCCGACGCGGCCGCCGGCGGCGTGTCGCTCACCGGATCACTCATCCTCACCGCCCCGCGCGGCCTTCTCGGTCAGACCGGAGAGACCGAAGCGCCGGTCCAGTTCGGCAAGCACCCGCGCCGGCCGCAGCCCCTGGTGGGCCAGCAGCACCAGGCTGTGGAACCACAGGTCAGCCACCTCATAGACGATCTTGTCCGCCTCACCGTCCTTGCCCGCCATGACCGTCTCGGTGGCCTCCTCCCCGATCTTCTTCAGGATTGAGTCCAGCCCCTTGGCATAGAGCCCGGCGACATAAGAAGAGCTAGGGTCCGACTGCTTGCGGGCCTCCAGTACGTCGGCCAGGCGTTCGAGGATATCGGTCATGTGATTCAGCGGCAAATGGCAAGTGGCGTGATTTGGCAGTTTAACCTGTCCGGCCTCGTGCTGGCCTCCCGAATCCGTCCTGGCCAGGATTAGCCAAACGCGATGATGGAGCCGGCCTTGCTCATCGCTCCGGCTAGACCTGTCCTTGCGGCAACGCGTCGCGGAGTGTCCTGAATAACGATCGAGGCCGACCCTACACCTTGTGGTAAATGGCGTCCGGGTCCTTGAGCACCGGGGCAACCTCAACCCAGTGGCCGGCCGCGTCCAGTTCCCGAAAGAAGCAATTGTGGCGGCCGGTGTGGCAGGCGATGCCGCCCTTCTGCTCCACCTCCATCAGGACCACGTCCGCGTCGCAGTCGATGCGCAACGCGCGCACCACCTGCTGGTGGCCGGACTCCTCGCCCTTGTGCCAGAGCTTGCGGCGCGAACGCGACCAGTAGACGGCATGGCCGGTGGCGCGCGTCAGGGCGAGGGATTCGCGGTTCATCCAGGCCATCATCAGGATGGTACCGGTGCCGGTCTCCTGCGCGATGGCCGGCACCAGGCCGTCCGCGTCCCACTTGATGCTGTCGAGCCAGTTGTCGCTCGTGGTGTCGGTCATGGTTGTCGGTCCTGATGGATTAGTTGGCGGCCAGTTGATCGGCCAGGCGCTGCCCGGCGGCGAAGTCGAGTGTGCCCTCGTAGATGGCACGCCCGGTGATGGCGCCGGTGATGCCCGGTGCGTGCTCGACCCGGGCGGCCTGGGCCAGGGCGCGGATGTCGTCCAGATTGGTGATACCGCCCGAGGCGATGATGGGGATCGCCACCGCGGCGGCGAGCGCGCGGGTGGCGGGGATATTGGGGCCGGTCATCATGCCGTCGCGCCCGATGTCGGTGTAGACGATGGCCGAGACCCCGTCGCCCTCGAAGCGCTTGGACAGTTCATCCACACGGTGCTCGGTGATCTCGGCCCACCCTTTGATGGCGACCTGACCGTCCTTGGCGTCCAGCCCGACGATGATGTGACCCGGGAAGGCGCGACAGGCCCGCGCGACGAAGGCGGGCTCGGTCACGGCCTGGGTGCCGATGATGCAGAAGCTCACCCCGGCCGCCAGGTAAGCGGCGATGGTCGCCTCGTCGCGGATACCGCCACCGACCTGGATCGGCAGGTCCGGGTAGCGGGCGGCGATGGCGCGGATGGCCGCGCCGTTGACCGGCTCACCGGCGAAGGCGCCGTTGAGATCCACCAGGTGCAGCCGGCGGGCGCCCTGCCCCACCCAGCGCCCTGCCATCTCCACCGGGTCGTCGGAGAAGACGGTCTCGTCCTCCATGCGGCCCTGGCGCAGGCGCACACAGCGGCCGTCCTTGAGATCGATGGCTGGAATCAGCAGCACTGAAGGCGTACCTCGTAAAACAGGTGATTGGAGGGGACTATGGGGATGGTGGATAAGGCGCGGGCGGGCACCAGAGCAAGCCGCCGCACCGTGCCGCGCGCCATATCCAACCTACAGCGAGCCCTTGGTGGACGGCAGGATGCCGCCCATACGCGCGTCCGGCTCCACCGCCATCCGAAGCGCCCGGCCGAACGCCTTGAAGATGGTCTCGGCCTGGTGGTGGGCGTTGGCCCCGCGCAGGTTGTCGATGTGCAGCGTGAGCCCGGCATGGTTGACCAGGCCCTGGAAAAACTCGCGGAACAGGTCGACGTCGAAGGCACCGATCAGGGGGCGGGTGAAGGCACAGTGGAACTCCAGCCCCGGGCGCCCGGACAGATCGATCACCACCCGTGACAGGGCCTCGTCGAGCGGCACATAGGCGTGCCCGTAACGGCGGATGCCCTTCTTGTCGCCCAGGGCCTGACTCAGCGCCTGCCCCAGGGTAATTCCCAGGTCCTCCGCCGTGTGGTGGGCGTCGATGTGCAGGTCACCCTCCGCCACCACCTCCAGGTCGATCAGCCCGTGACGCGCCACCTGGTCCAGCATGTGGTCCAAGAAGGGCAGCCCCGTCTGGAAGCTGGACCGGCCGGTCCCGTCCAGGTCCAGGCTGACCCGGATGCGGGTCTCCAGGGTGTTGCGCTCCACCCGGGCGGTGCGGCGGTTGGTGTCGGCTGTCATGGATTTCTTGGGCTCGGCCTGAGGCGATCGCGGCGGGCGCGCAGACCGGCTATTTAACCACAGGTCGCGGGCGCGGCCCTACCGGCGAGCAGCAGTCTGATGGTGGATGCGCTACGCTTATCCACCCTACGAAACCGGCGCCGCCGTAGGGTGGATAAGGCGCGCCGCACGGCCTCAGGGACCGGGCACATGGCTCATGCGCGCCGCATCCACCAGCGTTCGTGATCACTTGGCCAGCCCGGCGGCCACGTCGCGAAACGCCAGCAAGGCGGCCTCCAGATGCTCGATGATCTCCTGCTGCAAGACCTGCGGCGGCGGCAGGTCGTCCAGGTTGTCGAGCGCGCCGTCCTTGAGTCTCCAACAGCTTGCGGCGGATACGCTCGCCGGCGCTGCCCTCGAACAGCAGCATCGCGCCGCAGGAACTCCTTTTGCCGCCGGTCCAGCGTCTGCCCCCCACGGGTGAGCCGGGCATAGGCACCCAGAAAGAAACCGCCGGTACCACAGGCCGGGTCGGCAATGGTCCGCAGCGGCTCCGGGCGCAAGCACGCCACCATCGCCTGGATCAGCGGCCGCAGCGTGAAATACCGGCCGGCACCGCTCATGGTACCCTCCGCGTTCCTCCGCAGCAGACCCTCATAGAGATCACCCTTGGTGTCGGCGTCCAGGCTGATCCAGTCCTCCGCGTCGATCAGCTGCACCAGCCGCGAGAGCTTAGCCGGGTCCTGGATCTTGTTCTGCGCCTTGAAGAAAATCGCGCCGAGCATCCCCTCCCCCTGGCCCAGCCGGTGCAGCAGGCGCAGCTATTGGGCCTCCAGCGGCTTGCCGGTCCTCGACCTCAGACTGGTCGGCAGTGCGTTTTCATTGGTCTTGACTCACCCCAGCGCGACCAGGTAAGGCCTCCGAAGCACTGGGCCAGCAAGTCCGTCTCACTTTTGTGCTACCGGCTGTGGCACTTTCTTCGTCACCCCCGGCGACAGACCGAACACCGAGCCTCTGGCCAATTGTCTCGACAGCGTCGAGACAATTCCCTGAGCGGCGGATCAGTGCCACGACGCGCGGCGTCGATCATAACTGCGCCGATCCAGCCTCTCGTGACACCGCTCGCGCGGTGTCACGCCTGTGTTGGGCGCTGCGCGCCCCGAGCCCGTCGCCGGGAGTTACGATCAAGCCCGCAAGCCCCTCCAGCTCAAATGTCGCACCAGCGATACGCCAATCGCCTGGTTCGGAAAGGCCTTAGCAAACTGCAACATGCAGCGGAGGTTCTGTGCCCAGAACCCTCGTCCAGACTCAGGCCCCAATTGTCGCCACCGCGTGGCGACAATCTCGGCGGTGGCCCGGTAGGCCGTTCCACCTTGTCTTGCGACCAGCCCAAGCCCCGAAGGGGCGCGACATATCAGTCCAGGGCAACGCCCTGGGATAGCATCGTGTTCAGCTTAGCCCTGAAAGGGCGTGACATAACGACGCAGAGCCGTCTGTCACGCCCTTTCAGGGCTAGGCCCCTCATATACCTCACACCCAGGGCGTTGCCCTGGGCTGGTATGTTCGACCCCGTTGGGGTCGACAGGCGAAATAGGGTGGAATCGGGTACTAGGTCATCACTCCAGCCGCTGCACCCGACCTCCTGTCGCCTCATGGAAACCGCTGCGTCTTGCGCGCACGCTTCGCTTTGCCGGCACCCGCCGCGGCCCGTTCGGCGCGAATGCGCTCCAGCAGCACGCTCGCCGGTTCATCATTGGGGTCTTGCGGGACCAGTTGACCGGAGACGGCGGCCTCGAGGATGTTTTGGCGTTGGGCGGCGGATTGTTTAAGCGAATGCGCAATGGCCGCAGATTGCCCGTCCAAGAAAGCAAATCCGGACTCCAACGCCTCAACGATAGCCTTCTGCTCTGCCACTGGCGGCAGCGGAACGGCGAACCCCGAAAATTTTCCGGCACTCAGATGATTGACGCCGACACCCCCTGAGAGTTGTTGAAAAAGGCCCAATTTCTGAGCAGCCAAGAAAACGTAGAACGCGAATTCCGAGGTTACGCCACGCGGACTAAAGCGAATGACGGTGTTCTGAAAGCAAAATAAACCACCAACGCTCGGCCAGATGACCGGCCGTCCGACGTGCTGCGCACTCCCAGACGCCTCAGTGAGCAGGACATCACCGCACCGCAAATGGAAGGTCTCACGTTCGGTTTCAGTGAAATCCATTTCCAGAACATCAGAAAAATCGATTCCCGCCTCAATAATGTTCGCGGCACGTATATATTTCGCCGGACATTCCCCCTTCATTTTACTCGGCGAACGCTGCCGGCCGACTTGAACCTCACCGAGCTGTTCCACGGCGGCCCAAACCCAGGACTGCGGGAGGTTCCGCAAATAGGCATCCTCCGGCTTCTTCGGCTCCCGTTACTTTTGGTTCCAGCCCTTCGGCGACGCCTTGCCTTGTTCAGTGAATTTCGCGAGTTGCTTAACCTCCCGGCGGGCACGACGTTCGGTGAGGATGCGTTCGAGCAACTGGGCACCGCTCTCTTTCAGCTCGCCCGGCTGTTGACTCTGGACCGCGCGCCATGCGGCAGTCAGGGTGCCGTCAACCGCCGCCTTGAGCAGTGACTGGCGGTATCGCACCAGTTCTTTCTGCGCGGCCTTGAGCTCGGCTATACCAGCGTTCAGATCAGAGAACAATTCTTCGAGCTTTTCGACGATACGCACCTGCTCGAAGGTCGGGGCAACTTGCAGCGAAAAGCGTGCAAGGGCAGGCCTCTCAATGCTCGCCACAGTCGTTCCGTGCTTTGAACACCTACCCAGGATCTCGCGCTCCCTTGCCACCAGTTGCCAAGCGAAAAATTTCGCGTTGATGCCGGGTGCAGGGACGAAGGCACGCATGTCTTGATTAATGGTCACGGGCATCGCGTTCAGAGGCACCGGCAGCGTCCTTGATAAGATTCCGGAGCACACGACGACTAGAATGCTGTGCGTCGGCACCAGCGACAACAATTCTAGCGCGTCGTCGGTCAACCGGTCCTCGGTGCCGACCACGACAAACTGTTTCATGTCCTTGGGCGACACCCATGGAATGGTTCCGTCCTCCCAGTAGGCGTCGTTGGCCTTTGACGGCGTACCCCCTCCGACTGATGCGGCGATTATCTGGAGACTCGACACGGCCCAACCGTCGCACGATGCACCCTCTTCACTCACTAGCCCGACTCCGCTTCTCGTTCCCCGGAATGCAGTCCAGCCGCTCCGTAGGGGCGGGTTTCAAACCCGGCCCTACGCGTCGGGATGCCTTGACTATAATTCCGGGCATAGGCGCTCCACAGCCGTTCGGTGGTCAGCATCAGCGGCCGCCGGCCAAGGTGTTCATGCAGTTCCTCGATCATGTCAAAGGTGAGCCGGCGGCGCTGATAGGGTTGCTGATAGAAGAAGGAGAGGGCGGCGATCTCGTCCTTGTGTTGGGCGATATAGTCGCCGAAATGCTGGATGGTCTTCTGCGCCTGGCTCTCGGCCTGAGCACCGTAGCCCGCGAAGGTGACCTGATCGAGATTGATGTGATCGATCAACTGCTCATGCTCACGGCGGGCGGAGTCGATGGCCTCGCGCAACTCAGGACTGTCAAAAGGGGCACAGGCCGCGGCGACCCGCGCGGCACGGGCGGCACGGGCGGCACGGGCAGCGGCGATCTCTGGGGCGGTGAGTGTCTCTTCAGAGCGCGTGATGCCCTGTGCTTCAGCCGTTGCCAGTGCGTCTTCGATAATCTGATCTGGATTCAGCGCCGTGATCAACCCCTTCCCAAGATCAGCCAGGCGAATGCCGCCGGACACCTTCTCGACGCGCGCCTTGGCCTTGTCGTCCAACTGCTTGGCCAGGCGGACCAAGCGGTTGGCCAGACTGAGCACGGTATCATCATCGCGATGACCGATCGCGACCCCTTGCAACAGGTCTTTGAGCGCAATGCCGGGCTTGCGCTCCAGCGGCCGGCTGTCGGTCTTGCAGGAGCGCTCCACGCCCACCGCGTGGATCAAGACGAAGCGGGTCTTGGCACTGTCGGTGCTGTTGCTGACGCGTTTGAGTCCATTGCAATCCAGGCTGCGCACCCCGCGCCCCTTCATTTGCTCATAATAGCCGCGCGAGCGCACGTCGCGCATGAAGAGCAGGACCTCCAGCGGTTTCACACTCCACCGCGCTCTTCATGGTCTCCGTAGCCCACATTCACCCCGTCGGCGACCGACGGTTCATAGGTGTACTCCGCGACGATGTTCTCGTTGAAAAAGCCGAAGGTGCGCTGGTCCGGGGTGGCAGTGAGCCCGATGAGAAAGGCGTCGAAATAGTCGAGCACCTGCTTCCAGAGGTTATAGATGGAGCGGTGACATTCATTGATGATGATAAAATCGAAGGTCTCGATGGTGAGGCGCTGGACGTTGTAGAGCTCGGTGAACTTGCGGGCATCGTCCGGCGGGGTATAGGCCATGAACTCCTGATGGGCCTGCTTCCCCAGGTTGCGCGTATCCACCAGGAACAGCAGACGCACGGCACCGGCGAACTTGAGCAGGCGATAGACGGCGGTGATGGCGGCAAAGGTCTTGCCGGAACCGGTCGCCATATGGGCCAAGGCGCGAGGACGGTTGTGGGCCAGCGAGCACTCAAGCCCGGTGACTGCACCGATCTGGCACTCACGCAGGTTAGTCGTGGGCAGGGGCGGCAAGGCGTGCGCCAGGCGACGGCGCAGCGTATCGGGTTCGGTCAGCCAGTGCGCCAGGTGCTCGGGGCGGAAGAAGTGAAAGACCTCGCGTGAACGCAGGGCCGGGTCGCGGGCGTCGGTAACGGCCATGGCGCCCGCGCCACCCCGAACGATGAAAGTGGCGGGCGCCTTGGCCGTTCCCCTCCCCGGCCCTCCCCCAATAGGGGAGGGAGAATTGGAGCGCGCTCCCGGCGCGACTTTCACGGTAAAGCGGGTGATCGCCCCGGTGCTCTCGAACAGGAACGGCAGTGGGCGGGACTCGCCGCGCCACTTCAGCGCCGCCACGGCATAGCGCAGCGTCTGTTCCTCGACACTCGTCAGGTGTTCGTCGGCCTCGGCACGCTTGGCCTCGAGGATTCCGACCGGTTCGCGGTCGATGAACAGCACATAGTCCGCGGGTCCGGTCGCGGTCGGATACTCGCGCACGGCCAAGCCGCGGGCCGCCCCCAGGTTGATGGCCTTCAGATCCTGGATCACCCACCCGGCCTCGCCCAGGCGCTGTTCGATGATCTGCCGCGCCTTCTCTTCAGGGGACATCACTTGCTCCTTTCGCCACATCGCCCATGAAGGAGCAATCCAGTCTAACAGACGCGGCGGGCAGTCGCAGCGCCGCTGCTCCTGACAGGGTGATCGTACTATCTCGGGGTGACAGGGACAGACCGATGGAGCTGGTCATGCTTTGGTCACTGCCCACCCGGAGGGTGACTTCGTCGCGGCCGGGGGGCCGCTCCTACCGG
>CAILVI010000555.1 GCA_903837595.1 uncultured Thiodictyon sp. | reverse complement strand
GGGCGATCCGGGCGGCCTTGTCGGCCGCGCGCTCGGCCTCCCCGGCGATGCGGGCCAGCGCCAGGACGATGCGCAGATCCCCCGCGGTGGGCTGGCGGCGGGTGATGATCAGGAACACCTCTTCGTCGGCGTCCAGTGCCAGGTAGTCGATCTGCGGCTCCCGGTCGAGCACCCGATAGGCGGGGCTCAGGTCTTCCTCAAACAGCGCGGCAAGTGCGCAGTGGGTCTGTTCGACCACGCGCTTGCCCATCTCGATGATCAGGTCGCGCAGGCGCACCAGTTCGCGGTCATAGGCGCGGACCGTGTGACCATTGGCCAGGCCGGTGCGGATGACGGGGCCGTCTGGCTCGGTCATCAGCCGAAACGCCCCGTGATATAGTCCTCGGTCAACCGGTGCTGGGGATTGGTAAAGATCTGGTTGGTCTCACCCACTTCAACCAGGTCGCCCAGATGAAAATAGGCGGTGCGTTGGGAGACCCGGGCGGCCTGCTGCATGGAGTGGGTGACGATGGCAATGGCGTACTGTTCGCGCAGTTCATCGATCAGTTCTTCGATGATGGCGGTGGCAATGGGATCGAGCGCCGAGCAGGGCTCGTCCATCAGGATCACCTCGGGCGACACGGCGATGGTGCGGGCGATGCACAGGCGCTGTTGCTGCCCGCCGGAGAGTCCGGTGCCGGGTTGGTCCAGCCGGTCCTTCACCTCGTTCCACAGGCCGGCCTTCTGGAGGCTCGTCTCCACCAATGCATCCAGTTCTGCTTTACTATTGGTCAGCCCATGGATGCGCGGCCCGTAGGCGACGTTCTCATAGATGGACTTGGGGAAGGGGTTGGGCTTCTGGAAGACCATGCCGACCTGGGCGCGCAGCGGCACCGGGTCCACGCGCTTGTCGTAGATCTCCTGGCCGTCGAGTTGGATGGAGCCCTGCACCCGGCAGCCGTCGATCGTGTCGTTCATCCGGTTCAGACAGCGCAGGAAGGTCGACTTGCCGCAGCCCGACGGGCCGATCATCGCCACCACTTGGTTCTTGCCGATATCCAGCCCCACGTCCTTGATCGCCTGTTTGGCACCATACCAGACGTTGACGCCCCGGCAGACCATGCGCGGGTCCGGCGTGGTGATATCGCCGATGGTGCCGCTCACGCGGCCGCCGCGGGCCAGGTCCGCCGCGCTGACGGCGCTGGTGTCTCGCACGATTTCGCTCGCTAACGTACTCATAATAAATCTCTTGCGTTCAATTGCGGCTCACTGCGGCGGCTACCAGCGCCGTTCAAACCGTCGCCGCAATAGGACCGCGGCCAGGTTCATCAGGACCAGGAAGCCGAGCAGCACCAGGATGGCGGCCGATGTGCGTTCCACGAAGCCGCGCTCCGGGCTGTCCGCCCATAGATAGATCTGCACCGGCAGCACCGTCGCCGAGTCGGTAAATCCCTGCGGCACGTCCACGATGAAGGCGATCATACCGATCATCAGCAGCGGCGCCGACTCACCCAATGCGCGGGCCATGCCGATGATGGCTCCGGTCATGATGCCGGGCATGGCCAGCGGCAAGACATGATGGAACTGGGTCTGCAGGGGTGAGGCGCCGACCCCCAGGGCGGCCTCGCGGATGGATGGCGGGACCGATTGGAGCGCCGCCCGGCTGGCGATGATGATGACCGGCAGTGTCATTAACCCCAGCACCAGTGCGCCGACCAGCGGGGTGGAGCGCGGGACGCCGAAGAAATTGATGAAGACCGCGAGCCCCAGAAGCCCGAATACGATGCTCGGCACCGCCGCGAGGTTATTGATGTTGACCTCGATCAAGTCGGTCCAGCGGTTCTTGGGGGCGAACTCTTGCAGATAGAGTGCCGCCCCGACGCCGAGCGGGAAGGAGAACAGCAGCGTCAGGACCAGGGTGTAGAAGGTCCCCGCCAAGGCCCCGGCGATGCCCGCCAATTCCGGCTCGCGGGAGGTGCCATTCGTGAAGAAGCCGGTGTTGAAGCGCTTCTCGATGCGCCCGTCCGCCGCCAGGCGGTCGAGCAATAGGATGGAGCTGTCTTTGATACGGCGGTCCGCCTCGGGCAGCGCGCGATCGAGATGGCCCTTGACCAGCATGTCGACGTCGCCGGCTGCGATCAGCCAGACGTCCCGGGTGGTGCCGATCACGCCCGGGTGCCGCAGCGCCATGGACTGGAGCTGTTGCGGCGCCCCGGCGCTCACCAGGGCATAGAGCTCACGCAGTTGGCTGCGCTCGGTGACATCCGGAAAGAGCCTGCGCATGGATGCCTTGACCACGGCCAGATAGTCGGCGGCGGCCAGGGCCTGGGGGTCACGGCTGCCTGCGGGGTCGATGGTCGCGGGGTCGAAATAGACCGGCACCTCGATATAGGTCTGCTGGAAGGCGGTATAACCCTTCAGCGTGATGTCCGCGAACAGGATGGCCACGAACAGGAGTCCCAAGGCGACGGCGGCGGCGCCCATGAAACGAAAGCGCCGCTCCCGCGCATAGCGCCGCTTGAGGCTCGCGTTGACGATATCGATGGTGCGCCGCGGGGCCGGAGGTTGTGTTGCTGTCCGCATTATTCATACTGCTCGCGATACTTGCGCACGATGTGCAGGGCGATGACGTTCAGCACCAGGGTGACCAGGAACAGCGTCAGCCCCAGGGCGAAGGCGGCCAGGGTCTTGGCGCTGTCGAATTCCTGGTCGCCGGTCAGCAGGGTGACGATCTGCACCGTGACGGTGGTGACGCTGGCGAGCGGGTTGGCCGTCAGATTGGCCGACAGCCCGGCGGCCATCACCACGATCATGGTCTCGCCGATGGCCCGTGACACCGCCAGCAGGACGCCGCCGACGATGCCGGGCAGGGCGGCGGGGATGACGACCCGGCGGATGGTCTCCGATTGGGTGGCGCCCAGTGCATAGGAGCCGTCGCGCATGGCCTGGGGCACGGCGTTGATCACGTCGTCCGACAGTGAAGACACGAACGGGATGATCATGATGCCCATCACCAGGCCCGCCGCCAGCGCGCTCTCGGAGGCGACTTGCAGCCCCAGCGATTCGCCGATCGCACGGATGACCGGGGCCAGCGTCAGGGCCGCGAAAAAGCCGTACACCACGGTCGGGATGCCGGCCAGGACCTCCAGCAGCGGCTTGGCCACTGAGCGCACGTGGCGCGGGGCGTATTCGGAGAGATAGATCGCCGCCATCAGCCCGATGGGCACCGCCACCGCCATGGCGATGAATGAAATCAGCAGCGTTCCGGTGAAGAGCGGCACCGCCCCGAAGGCGCCGGCGGCGGCCACCTGATCGGCGCGCATGGCGGTCTGAGGGCTCCACAGGGTGCCGAGGAAGAATTCACCGGGTGCGATTTTCTCAAAGAACTGGAGCGACTCGAAGACCACCGAGAGGATGATCCCGAGCGTGGTCAGGATGGCGATCGAGGAACACAGGAACATGGCCCCCATGACGATCGATTCGACCCGGTTACGGGCGCGCATGGTCGGTGTCGTCCGGCCCCAGGCCAGCGCCATGCCGCTGACCGCCGCGGCCAACACCAGGAGCCACATGGCCCAGTTGGCCAGCCGCTGGAGGTGGGCAAAGTGGTCCGCCGCGGCCTGGATCGCCGGGGTGACCGTCCCCCCGACGATGCTGCCGGAGGCGAGATTCTTCACGTCATTGAGCAACAGGCCCAATTCGCTGTCCGACAGCCCCGCCAAGGTCTGCGCGGGCAGTGCGGACTTGACCAGGCCAGTGACCACATGGTCTTGGATACCGAGCCAGAGCCCCAGCAGCAACAGGGCCGGGATGCCGGCCCAGAGTGCGGCATAAAACCCATAGTAGCCGGGCAGTGAGTGCAGGGTGCTGATACGCCCGGCACCGCCGGCGCTCGTGATGGCACGCTTGCGCCCACCGTGATAGGCCAGGGCCATCACGGCGAGCAGGGCAAGCATTAAGGTCCAGGTTTGCATCGGGCTCGCGTATGGCTCAATGTGCCGGCTTGGCCATCGGCGTCAGTGCCTTGGCGTTCGCGGCCGAGCTTTTGCGATCCGCATCGGGCAGGGCGATCAGGCCCTTGTCCGCCAGGTAACCCTCGGGTCCCCAGGCCTTGTCCGCGGTGAATTCGGCCACGTATTCCTTGATGCCGGGGATCGTGCCGACGTGCGCGTTCTTCACATAGAAATAAAGTGCACGCGAGATCGGGTAGGTGGCCTTGGCGATGCTGTCGTAGTCCGGGGCCACGCCGTTGACCTTGGCGCCGTGGATCTTCTCCGCATTCTGTTCGAGGAAGCTGTAGCCGAAGACGCCGACCGCCTTGGGATTGGCGACCAGCTTCTGTACGATCAGGTTGTCGTTCTCACCGGCCTCGATATAGGCACCATCTTCCCGGACGGCCTGGCACACGGCCTTGTGTTTCTTCTCGTCGGACTTCTTCAGGTCCTTGAGCGCCGGGAAGCTGTTGCAGCCGCCCTCCAGCGCCAGTTCGGCGAAGGCGTCGCGGGTGCCGGAAGTGGGCGGGGGCCCGAGCACCTCGATCTTGGTGTCCGGCAGGGCCGGGTTCACGTCCTTCCAGGTCTTGTTGGGATTGGGGACCAAGTCGCCCTTGTCGTTAGGAACGTCCTTGGCCAGGGCCAAGAAGATGTCCTTGAGCGTCAGGTCAAACCCCTTGCTGCTCTTGGACTGCGCGAGCACGATGCCGTCGAAGCCGATCTTGACCTCGGTGATGCCCTTGACCCCGTTGGCCTCACAGGCATCGAACTCGGAGGCCTTCAGGGCGCGCGAGGCGTTGGCGATGTCCGGCGTGTCGACCCCGGAGCCGGAGCAGAACAACTTGATGCCGCCGCCGGTGCCGGTGGACTCGACCTTGGGCGTCTTGAAGCCGCCGCGGCCGAAGTTCTCCGCCACCGCGGTGGAGAACGGAAACACGGTCGAGGACCCGACGATGTTGATGGTGTCGCGCGCCAGGGCCGGGGCGCAGACGGTGGCGGCCGAGACGGCCAGGACCGCGCCGAGGGATGTCTTATGCATGGGGGATTGCTCGCTCGAGGTTGCAGACTGATCGCCGCCATCCTAGGCGGGCGGTCTTACCGGTGGGTTACGCGCGGGTGTCGGTTCAATGACCAGTTTAGGTCGCCAAGATGACAGCACCGTGACAGGGGCGTGACGGTTCGCTGTTGACCGGGGGCGTCAGGATTTTGCAGGGTGTAAAAAAGCCATGCCCGGAGGGTGGCGTTGCTGGCCGGCGCAACGCCGCTGGAGCTTATCTGGGTGTGGCCGCCGTCGGGGCGGGCGGGGCGCGGCTGGCCGGTTCAAGAAACTGGGATATTTTTCCCTTTGGATGCTGCTTGCGGACCGTTCGTGAGGTGAACCCAGAGACTCACGAAACCGACCGTCGTCCGCCCGCATCATGACGGCCGCAGGCGGGCAGATCTGCATTCGCTTAAGCCCCCGGCGATGCCGGCGAGGCCGATGGCACGGTTCGCTCCAACCATTTCAGTATGATCGGGAATAGCGATTCCGGCTCGATCGGCTTGGAGATGAAGTCATTCATCCCAGCATCGAGACAGCGTGCGGCGTCCTCCGCGAAAGCATTCGCGGTCAAGGCGATGATCGGCACCTGGAGCCGGTTGGCAAGTCGGCGGATTCGGCGAGTTGCTGCTACGCCATCCAGGTTAGGCATTTGCATGTCCATCAGAATCAGGGCGTACTCATTGCGACTGGCCAGTACAACGGCCTGCACCCCATCCTCGGCCGTGTCGATCACCATCCCGAGACTATCAAGCAAATCCCGCGCTACCTCGCGGTTGATGGGTTCGTCCTCCACCAGCAGGATTCGGCACCCCCGATAGTGAAGGGCGAGGGACGCTTCGCTCGCGCTGATCGACAAGGACGACGCTGCACTGACTGTGTGCCCGGCTTTCTTCAGTCGTGCCGTGAACCAGAACGTACTGCCCACACCCAGCGTACTGACCGCCCCGGCATCGCCCCCCATGAGCCGGGCCAGCTTCCTGGTGATGGCCAATCCCAAGCCGGTGCCACCGTAGCTGCGGGTAATCGAACTATCGGCCTGCTCGAAGGTGGCAAAGAGCTTGGACATACTCTCGGGGGCGATGCCGATGCCGGTGTCCTGCACGTCCCAACGCACCAGCACGCTGTCGTGATCTTCCGCAATGACCCGGACGCGCAGGGAGATAGTGCCGGTGTGGGTAAACTTGATCGCGTTCGTGGCGTAGTTGAGCAGGGCTTGCTGGAGCCTGAGGGAATCACCCAAGAGCGGACAGGGCAGCGGTTGGATGTCCACGGACAGTTCCAGTGCCTTGGCGCGTGCGGGCTCGTGCAGGAGCGAGACGACCTGGGCGACGACGCCCTCGACGCTGACTTCGCTTTCGTGAAGCGTGAACTTACCGGCTTCGATCTTGGAAAGGTCCAATACGGCGTTGATGAGGTCCAACAGGTGGCGCCCGGCGGCATCGATCTTGTCGAGCCGATCGGCCTGCTGGGGGGTGACCCCGGCGCGTTTGAGTAGGAGAGCCATTCCGGTGATGGCATTGAGTGGGGTGCGAATCTCGTGGGACATGTTGGCGAGGAAGGCGCTCTTGGCGACATTGGCCGTTTCCGCAGCTTCCTTGGCGATGACGAGTTCACGGGTGCGCTCCTCGACCAAGTCTTCCAGGTGTTGGCGGTAGCGTTCGAGTTCTTCGGCTGCCGCCTTCTGTTCGGTAATGTCCACACAGAACCCGATATACCCTATGAACGCCCCCTGGCTGTCGTAGCGTGGATTACCATCGTCACGGAGCCAATGATACGAACCATCGGCGTGACGTATCCGAAACTCCATACTAAAGGGTTCGCGTCGATCGAAAGCGGTAGCATAGATGGCGTGATTCCGTTCGAGATCCTCGGGGCACACCGTCTCGGTCCAGCCGCGGCCCCGCATCTGCTCCAGCGAGCGTCCGGTAAACCGCAGCCAGGGTTCGTTGACATAGTCGCAGTGGTTGTCTATATCCGACGTCCAGATCAGTGTCGAACCACTATTGGCCAGCGTGCGGTAATGCTGCTCTCTCTCGCGTAAGGCATCTTCTACCAACAGCCGCTCCAACTCACGCCCCGCGCGACCCACGACCTGGCCGAGGACCGCTTCGGCAAGCGCGCGCTGCTCCAGCGCCGATCTGCCGATGAGGGCGATCAGGCCGATCGGCGCTCCGGTATGGCTCCAGAGGGTCGCGCCGATGTAACTCTCTGCGCGCAGGTCCACGAGTACCTGGTCACTCGGGAAACGAGTGCATACCTGATCCGGAAAGCAGCAGATCGCCTGACCCAAGACCTCGCCGCAGGGCGTGTCCCTCAAGGCATAGGTCACATTGTCCACGAACTGCCCATCGGACCAGATCGCCAGGGAGCGGACGGTCAGTCCGTCGGCGTTGAGGCGATCGATGCAGACCTGACAGACGTCCAAACTTTCCGCGAGATAGCGTGCCAGCGCGTGGAAAAATGACGCCTCCGTCACGGCATGACTGCTCTGAGCCAAGAACGCCTGCACGACTTCGGCCTGCTTCCGCACGGTAATGTCTTGGGCAAGACCGACGTAGCGCGTGATCGTCCCGTCGGGCTCAAAGACCGGGAAACCGCGATCCCAGATGCGGCGGATAGAACCATCCGGCCGGACGATCCGGTATTCATGATCGAACGCTAACCCCTGCTCCTTCTTCATCAGCACCGGGAGAAACCCATCACGATCCTCAGGATGGATGGAATCCATAAACGACCGAGAGTCCGCGTACAGTTCAGCCGCCGGACGCTGCCAAATCTGCTCGTAAGCCGGACTGACGTAGAACGTCTGCTTGGTGGCGACGTCCGCGATCCAGAAGACTTCGGTGATCGTGTCGGTGACCAGCCGTAAGTAGCGCCCCCGGTCGGCCGGACTTGGCTTTTCCTCCTCCTGCCAGTGCGTGAGACCGCAGAGGCTACCCACCGTTCGCTGCGGCCGCCCCGCCGCATCCCGTTCGACCACCCGGCCACGGCCGTGCACCCATAACCAACGGTCGTCACGCTGCCGTATCCGAAATTGCGCCTCGCAAAGCGCTGTCTCGGCGGCAAACAAAGCATCCATCTGCCGTCGCACCGGGGCCTGATCGTCCGGATGGAGCCACTCCCACCAGCCATCACTGCCAACGGGTAGGTCTTCGTCAGTGCGCCCGATCAGCGCGGACATCCCGGCGTTGCAGCGCGCGCGACCGGTGCCATGATCGTATTCCCACAAACCAATGGAACTGGCATCCAGGATCGCTTGCCAATCGGGAGTGACACGGCTTGTGTGCAGCGACGCATCGCTATGCATAATGACCTCAAGCGGAAGACCGGGCGCCAATTATCGGGGGCGGGCGACAGGTCATGTCTTTGGTACCGACCAACATCGACTGGCAGAGCGATGACCCCTCAGTGGTATCAACCGGCACCTCCTGTACCGAACCTTGATACATCTGACGTCACTGACGCGCGACGATTACCGGAGTTTTACTACCGGGTCGCGACCGATCCCCCCAGAGGCCGGACCCTCCCGCTCCGCGGCTCGCGGGCCTTGGTCCGGTGCCCGGCCGCCGTGAGCCCGTCTGGAGTACTGCAGTCAGGGTCGGTGTCAGGGTGGTCTGGTACATCCCCAACCGCCATCTTACACCGCGCCATTGCGCCTTGATATCGTTCCCGATGTCCGTAGTCGGTCCCCTGCTTCGAACCGGCTCTTGCTCCTAGCGCTGCGTCGGTTGGCCACAAGCCCGATCTCTTCCCGCCTGGTGCTCCACGAAACGCTTGATGTCGGTCGCATCCGCGACCGGGTCGCCGCAGGCGAGTTGCTGGAAGTCCGGGCCGAGCGCGGCGGCCAGTGCCTCCCGGGTCAAGTCCATGTCGTGGTTAACGACCTAACGCTGCGTCCGGTCCCGCACATCGACCTGCAAGAGCGCGGGGTCTGCGGTAGACTCCAGCGCCGACAACGGCCTGATGGCGGATGGCCAGGTACGAGGGGTAGCCCGAGGACTTCCGATGACAGCATATAGAGTTGACAGGGTTTACTTGTTTGGCGCGTTACTTCTTGTCCCGCTAGCTAAGATGGCGGTCGCGCAGGCTGGCACGGAGATTGACGGCGTCAAGGTGCGCGGGCAATGGCGCTGCGGGGTGAGGTGCAGTGGTCGCTCGCGGCGGTCGATTGCCTGGTCTTTACCGTGCAAGTCGCGCCGGGAGCGCGCTCCGCTTCTCCCTCCCCCCTTGCGGGGGAGGGCCGGGGAGGGGGAACGGCCAAGGCGCCCGCACCTTTCATCTTGCGGGGTGGCGCGGGCGCCATGGCCGTTACCTCGTTGATTGGTTAGGACACCGGATGCTCCAGATCCTCCTTGGTCTCGCCCTAATGGCGGTGGCCGTCGCCATCCATCTGGTGGGCGGGCTCGCCGCCATCCTACACCTGCGGCAGCGGATGTCCCTACCGACCGGCCACCCGATGCTGCACGCACTGTGGATACTGGTTGAGCTCTTCGCCGCGCTACTGCTGATGCACCTGATGCAGGTGAGCCTGTGGGCGCTGCTCTACTGGTGGCGGATCGGCTGGGACTTCAACACGGCGCTGTATTTCTCGGCCGTCACCTACGCCACCATCGGCTACGGTGACGTGGTGCCGCCGGTGCCATGGCGGCTGGTGGCGGTCACCGAGGGACTGACCGGTGTGCTGATGTTGGGCTGGTCGAGCGCGCTGGTCTTCGCGGTGGTAGTGCGGCTGCTGGCGACTGCGGGGGCCGTGCTGGATGATACGCCGCCAAGAAATGGCGACCGCTGGTGATCGCAAGCCCCGAAACGCCGACTGCCTGATCATTTATTCCGTCGCAGGAGATCGCGCCATGGCTGAAGAAGCAAGTTCCGCCACCGCACTCGCCGGTGCCGCCCCCGTGCATGGATGGCGCGCCACCTTCCCCCCGGCGCAATGGCTCGGCACCTATCAGCCGCGGTGGCTCGGACACGACGCAGTGGCCGGCATGACGCTCGCCGCCTATGCTATTCCGGTGTCGCTCGCCTACGCCTCGCTCGCCGGGCTGCCGCCGCAAAACGGCATTTACTGCTATCTGGTGGGCGGCCTGCTCTATGCGCTCTTCGGTTCCTCGCGCCAGTTGGCGATCGGTCCCACGTCCGCCATCTCGATGCTCGTCGGGGTCACGGTCGCGGGCCTGGCCGGGGGCGATCCGGCTCGCTTTGCCGCCATTGCGGCGCTGACCGCGGTAGTGATCGCCGTCATGTGTGTGCTGGCGTGGCTGCTGCGCCTGAGCTCGCTCGTGAATTTCATCAGCGAAACCATTCTGCTCGGCTTCAAGGCCGGCGCGGCGCTGACAATCGCCTTGACTCAGTTGCCCAAGCTGTTCGGGGTCCAGGGTGGCGGGGACGGCTTTTTTGAGCGCATCTTGGTGCTCGTCGGCCAACTCCCTGCGACCAACTTCGCCGTACTCGCCTTCGGTCTGGCCGCGCTCGGCGCACTGCTGCTAGGTGAGAAATTCCTGCCGGGCCGCCCGGTGGCACTCTTGGTGGTCGTGATTTCAATCGTCGTGTTGTCGGTCACGCCAATGGCCGGGCTGGGCTTCAAGGTCGTCGGCGCGCTTCCGCAAGGCCTGCCCGAGTTCCACCTGCCGGGGTTATCGGTACGCGATGTGGACGGGGTGGTGCCGCTGGCCTTTGCCTGCCTCCTGCTGGCCTATGTGGAGAGCGTATCGGCGGCCCGCGCCCTGGCGCAGTCGCACAATGGGGCGGTCGATCCGCGCCAGGAACTGCTTGGCCTCGGCGCGGCCAATCTGGCCGCGGGGCTGTTCCAGGGTTACCCGGTCGCCGGCGGCCTGTCGCAATCCTCGGTCAACGACCAGGCCGGCGCCAAGACGCCGCTCGCGCTGGTGTTCGCCTCGGTGACGATCGGGCTCTGTCTGATGTACCTGACCGGCTTGCTTAGCAACCTGCCCAACGTGGTGCTCGCGGCCATCGTGCTGATTGCAGTCAAGGGATTGGTCGACATCGGCGCACTGCGCCACCTGTGGCGGGTCAGCCGGTACGAATTCGGCGTATCGATGGTCGCGTTCGCCGCCGTGCTGCTGCTGGGCATCCTGAAGGGCGTGATCGTGGCGGTGCTGGTCTCGATGTTGTTGGTCATACGGCGCGGCGCGCGCCCGCATGTGGCGTTCCTCGGCCGCATCCCCGGCACCAGCAGATATTCCGACCTGGAGCGCCATCCGGACAATGAGAGCGTTCCCGGAGTGCTGGTGTTCCGCGTCGAGGCTTCACTGCTTTACTTCAACATCGAGCATGTACGCGATGCGCTCTGGGAGAAAATCCGCGCCGCCACGGCGCCACTCAAACTCGTGGTCTGCGATCTGTCCACCTCCCCCACCGTGGATCTGGCGGGTGCGCGTATGCTGGCGCAGTTGCAGACCCAACTGCAGGAGGCCGGCATCGGCCTGCGGCTGGTAGCGGCGCATGCGTCGGTACGCGATATATTGCGTGCCGAAGGGCTTGACGAGCGCGTCGGCTATTTCGGGCGCCATGTCTCGCTGGCCGATGTCATCGACGAGTTTCAGGGTCGTTAGGGCATCACGATGAGGTGGCGGGCAAGGTGATCGATCTGGTGCGCCTGTTTCGAGAACACGGCATCAAGAAGATCGACGCCTTGCTTCATCCGGCCGGGTCCCGAACATCGACTTCGGTGTTGCGCTGCAAGTGCAGTTCGGGTTCCTGAACCATCCACCAGCCGCCGGGCCCCCCGCGTCCGCGCTCGAACGGGCCGAGCAGTTCATAGCCCAATTCAGACGCGGCGAATATATGCGGGCCGCTCGGGCGCGTTTGGGTGTAGAGCTGACCGTTGAGAATTTCCCCGGTCAGTCCTTCCGGCAGGGCCTCAAGCTGTTCGTAAAGACTGAGGCGGGTCTTCTGGTGCGCGTGCATGGCTCGATCTCTCGTAGGGGTCGATCTGGTGAAGCATACCCCGCAGAGAAACCGGCGGACAACAGGGGAAAGACGTCCGCGTGGGACGGGGTTTGCAACCCCGTCCCGCCTGGGGGTCAGGCTGGGACCCGGTGGGGCCGGCTTCAGCCGCGACGCGAGCTCGCAAGCGGCCGTGGGTTCGTCGCGGCTGAAGCCGCTCCCGCGGGGGACTTTCTGGCGGAGCGCAAAAAAAGGCCGTGCCCGGGGGCACGGCCTGGTGGCCTGCGCAGCGGCGCTGGTCCCTATTTGGGTGCGGCCGCGGTCGGCGCGGGCGGCGCGGCGGCCGGTGCCAGCGGCGCGCCATAGGGGGCGCCATAGCCCTGGGCACCGTAGCCGCCGCCCGGATACCCGTAGGCCGGACCGCCGTAACCGGGGCCGCCATAGCCTGGGGCCGCGTAACCCGGCGCGCCGTAGCCATAACCCGGACCGCCGCCGTAACCGCCGCCCGGGTAACCGCCGTAACCGCCACCCGGGTAACCGCCGTAGCCGGCGCCCGGATAGCCGCCGTAGCCGTAGCCCTGGTTGCCATAGCCGTAGCCGCGCCCGTCGCCGTAACCGCGACCATAGCCGCGACCGCTGCCGCTACCGCTCATGTTCATGTTGAAATTGCCGGAGCCGTCGCCCAGCATGTCGTTCCACATGTCGCCCGCGCCGTTGCCGTTGCCCCAGCCGTTGCCGCCGCCGGGGCCGCCCCAGCCGGGTCCCCCCCAGGCCTGCGCGGTGAAGGTGGCGAACGCCGCGGCGCCGGTAATGGCGGCGACACTGATTAACTTAGTAAAAGGATGCATGGGGTCGAGGTTCCTGGAGGGGTGGTCGTCGTTTGGGTGCGGCCGCCGACGGCGCTGCGCGGTGCTTAGGGTCGGCCCCCTGGGTCGTCGTGCGCGAGCGCTGATCAACTATACGCGCGCCCTCCCGCTATAGATAGGCAAACAGCCCAGTGGCCGCGTCGGATAAATGGGGGGTCTGGACCCTCCCCGACGCTGCGGCGTTTGAGGCGACGCCTCGAATTTGGTAGTTTGTCCGGCAGTCCGCAGTTCGCTCAGGAATCCGTAATACCCCAATGACCGCCATTTTGAACCCCTGATGACTCCCCCATGACCAAGTACATCTTCGTAACCGGCGGGGTGGTCTCGTCGCTCGGCAAGGGCATTGCCTCGGCCTCCCTGGGGGCCTTGCTGGAGGCGCGCGGGCTCAAGGTCACCATGATCAAGCTCGATCCCTACATCAACGTGGACCCGGGCACCATGAGCCCCTTCCAGCATGGAGAGGTCTATGTCACCGACGACGGGGCCGAGACCGACCTAGACTTGGGCCACTACGAGCGCTTCCTGCGCACCCGCATGGGGCACAACAACAATTTCACCACCGGTCAGATCTACGACAGCGTGATCCGCAAGGAGCGGCGCGGGGACTATCTGGGCCGCACCGTGCAGGTCATTCCGCACATCACCGACGAGATCAAGGCCAACATCCGGCTCGGCGCCGAGGGCTCGGACATCGCCATGGTGGAGATCGGCGGGACGGTCGGCGATATCGAGTCGCTGCCCTTCCTGGAGGCGATCCGCCAGATGCGCGTGGAGTTGGGCCACGAGCAGACGCTCTTCATGCACCTGACCCTGGTGCCCTATCTGCGCACCGCGGGCGAGATCAAGACCAAGCCGACCCAGCACTCGGTCAAAGAGTTGCGCTCCATCGGCATCCAGCCCGACGTCCTGCTGTGCCGGGCGGAGAGCAACCTCCCGGACGAGGAGCGGCGCAAGATCGCGCTCTTCACCAACGTGGCCGAGAAGGCCGTCATCACCGCGGTGGACGCGGACAATATCTACCGGATCCCGCGCCTACTCCACGCCCAGGGGCTGGACGACCTGGTGGTGCGCCAGTTCCATCTGGCGGTGCCCGAGGCGGACTTGCGCGAGTGGGACCGGGTGCTGGAGGGCTTCGACTATCCCCAGGGGCATGTGCGGATCGGCATGGTCGGCAAATACATGCACCTGACCGAGGCCTACAAGTCGCTGTCCGAGTCGCTGGCGCACGCCGGGGTCCATACCAGGACCCGGGTGGAGGTGGTCTACATCGATTCCCAGGAGATCGAGGAGGAGGGCCCCGGCAAGTTGGCTGGACTGGACGCGATTCTGGTCCCCGGAGGTTTCGGCGAGCGCGGCATCGAGGGCAAGATCCAGGCCGCGCGCTATGCCCGTGAGCACCGTGTGCCCTATCTCGGGATCTGTCTGGGGATGCAGGTGGCGGTGATCGGCTACGCCCGCGACCTGGCCGGTTTGGCGGGTGCCCACAGCACCGAGTTCGATCGCGACACCCCGCACCCGGTGATCGCCCTGATCACCGAGTGGCGCGATGAGCAGGGCCAGATCGAGACCCGCAGCGAGGACTCGGACCTGGGCGGCACCATGCGCCTGGGCGGTCAGAATTGCCGGCTGGAGCCGGGCAGCCTGGCCCGTGCCGTCTATGGCACGCCCCAGATCCGCGAGCGTCACCGGCATCGCTACGAATTCAATAACCGCTACCTGAACCTGTTGCAGGACGCGGGGATGCGTTTCTCCGGCTGGTCACTGGACAACAAGCTGGTGGAGATCATCGAGATCCCGGACCATCCCTGGTTCATCGCCTGCCAGTTCCACCCCGAGTTCACCTCCACGCCGCGCGATGGGCATCCGCTCTTTTTCGGCTTTGTCAGGGCGGCACTGGAACAACAGGAGCGGGTGGCGCAAGCGGGCGAGGGCACGCCGGCATGATGCCCCTTGCCGGTTTCGAGGTGGGGCTCGACCGGCCCCTGTTCCTGATCGCCGGGCCCTGCGTGATCGAAAGCGAGACCCTGGCCGAAGAAACCGCAGGGACCCTCAAGGAGATCACCGAGGCGCTCGGCATCCCCTTTATCTACAAGTCGTCCTTCGACAAGGCCAACCGCTCCTCGACCGGCAGCTTTCGCGGGCCCGGCCTGGAGCGGGGGCTCCAGATCCTGGAGTCGGTGCGCGCGCGCTTCGGCGTGCCGATCCTCACTGACGTACACGAAGACACTCCGCTCAACGAGGTGGCGGCCGTGGTCGACGTGCTTCAGACCCCGGCCTTCCTCTGCCGCCAGACCAATTTCATCCAGGCGGTGGCCGCTGCGGGCCTGCCCGTCAACATCAAGAAGGGCCAGTTCCTCGCCCCCTGGGATATGCGCAACGTGGTGGACAAGGCGCGCGCGACCGGGAATGATCGCATCATGGTCTGTGAGCGCGGGGTCTCCTTCGGCTACAACAACCTGGTGTCGGACATGCGCTCGCTCGCGGTGATGCGCGCGACCGGCTGCCCGGTGGTCTTCGATGCGACCCACTCGGTGCAGTTACCGGGGGGGCAGGGGGACTGCTCCGGTGGCCAGCGCGAGTTTGTTCCGGTGCTGGCACGCGCGGCGGTGGCCGCGGGGGTCGCCGGCATCTTCATGGAGACCCACCCGCGTCCCGCGGAGGCCTTGAGCGACGGCCCCAACGCTTGGCCCTTGGGCCAGCTGCGTGAGTTGCTTGCGACCCTGATCGAACTCGACCGGCTGGTGAAGTCCGCCGGTTTTGCTGAAGATGCGATCGTCTGAATCCTTTGCTTTGTAACTGATTGGAGAGCCACAGTGTCTGAAATCGTCGATGTGCGTGCCCGTGAGGTCCTGGATTCCCGTGGTAACCCCACGGTAGAGGCCGATGTTATCACCGCCGATGGGGCCATCGGCCGCGCCATCGTCCCCTCCGGGGCCTCCACCGGGTCCCGCGAGGCCCTGGAGATGCGCGACGGTGACAAGAGTCGGTATGGCGGCAAGGGCGTGCTCAAGGCCGTCGGCCACATCGAAGACGAATTGCGGGACGCGGTCTGCGGCATGGAGGTCACCGACCAGGGCGGCATCGACCGGACCATGATCGAGCTCGACGGCACGGAGAATAAGTCCCGTCTCGGCGCCAATGCGCTCCTGGGTGTCTCACTCGCCGTCGCCCATGCCGCCGCCCAGGAGCGCAAGCTGCCGCTCTACCGCTCGCTCGCCGCCGGCCCCTATCGTCTGCCGGTGCCGATGATGAACATCATCAACGGCGGCCAGCACGCCGACAACAGCGTGGACTTCCAGGAGTTCATGATCCTGCCGGTGGGCGCCCCGAGCATCCGCGAGGCGGTGCGCTACGGCGCCGAGGTCTTCCACGCACTCAAATCCGTTCTCAAGAAGCGCGGGCTGGCCACCTCCGTGGGCGACGAGGGCGGTTTCGCCCCCGACCTGCCGTCCAACGTGGCGGCGGTGGAGGCCATCCTGGAGGCCATCGGCAAGACCGGCTTCACGGCCGGTAAGGACATCTGGATCGGTCTGGACGTGGCCGCCTCCGAGTTCTACAAGGACGGTGTCTACGACCTGGAAGGCGAGGGCGTCAAGCTCGACTCCGACGGCGTGATCGCCATGCTGGAGGGCTGGGTCAACCAATACCCCATCCTCACCATCGAGGACGGCCTGGCGGAGGGTGACTGGGCCGGCTGGAAGCGCCTGACCGACCGCCTGGGCAAGCGGGTCCAGATCGTCGGCGACGACCTCTTCGTGACCAACACCAAGATCCTGAAGGAAGGCATTGATAAGGGCGTCGCCAACTCCATCCTGATCAAGGTCAACCAGATCGGCACCCTCACCGAGACCCTGGAGGCGATCGCCATGGCCCATGCCGCGGGCTACACGGCGGTGGTCTCCCACCGTTCCGGCGAGACCGAGGACACGACCATTGCTGACCTGGTGGTGGCCACCGCGTCTGGTCAGATCAAGACCGGCTCACTGTCGCGCTCCGACCGCGTGGCCAAGTACAACCAGTTGATGCGCATTGAGGACCAGTTGGGTGAAGAGGCCGTCTATGCCGGCCGCGATGCCTTCCGCTGGCTCTGAGGCCAGGGTACCGCCGACCGGGGTCTTCTGGTCGGCGGTCAAGTCATTGCCGCTTCCATCCATGCGCCTGCTGATCGTCCTGCTCATCGGCCTCTTGGTGGCGCTCCAGTACCGGCTGTGGGTCGGGGCGGGGAGCCGCGCCGACCTATACGCCCTGCAACAGGGGATTGCCGCCCAGAAGGTCGAATTGGAGCGGTTGCGCACCCGCAACCAGGAACTCCAGGCGGAGGTGGAGGATCTTCGCAGCGGCGAGGCCGCCCTGGAGGAACGGGCGCGCGATGAGCTGGGGATGATCAAGGGCGGTGAGGCCTTCATCCAGGTCATCGAACGCACCAAGGCGATACCCGCCGCGCCCGATCCGCCTGATACCCCGCAGGCCACACCGCCGCCCCACGCCAAGAAAAGATGAGTTCGACCCTTTGAACAACCCGCGCTTCTGGGCGGTGGTACCGGCGGCCGGCGTCGGCCGGCGCCTCGGTGCCACCATCCCCAAACAATACCTGGACCTTGCCGGGCGCCCGGTCATCGACTGGACGCTCGCCCCCTTTATCGACGACCCGCGCATCAGCGGGGTCTGGGTCGCCCTGGGCGCGGAGGACGGCTTCTGGTCCGCCACCGCCTATGCGTCCCACCCCAAGGTCCGGCGGGTGGACGGCGGCGCCGAGCGCTGTCATTCAGTCCTCAACGCCTTGGATGCCCTGGCCGCGCTGGCCGACGGGTCCGACTGGGTGCTGGTCCACGACGCCGCCCGGCCCTGTCTGCGCCGCGCCGACCTCGACCGGCTGATGACCCAACTGGCGACCGACCCGGTCGGCGGCATCCTCGCCGTGCCGGTGCGTGACACCATGAAGGGTGCCGACGCCGCCGGGCGGATCGCCACCACCCTGGATCGCGCCGCCATGTGGCACGCCTACACCCCGCAGATGTTCCGGCTTGGGCCGCTGCGTGAGGCGTTGCGCGATGCCATCGTGGCCGGCGACCTGGTCACCGATGACGCCTCCGCCATGGAGCGCATCGGCCTGGCCCCGCGGCTCATTGAGGGTCACGCGGACAACCTCAAGATCACCCGGGCCGAGGACCTTCCGCTGGCCCGCTTTTATCTGGATTTACAGGCACAGTCATGCTGATCGGTCAGGGTTTCGACGTCCACCGCTTCGCCCCCGGGCCCCCCTTGATCCTGTGTGGGGTGACGGTCCCGCACGACCAGGGGCTGGAGGCCCACTCGGACGGCGATGTCGCCATCCATGCACTGTGCGATGCCCTGCTGGGGGCCGCCGGTCTGGGTGACATCGGCCACCATTTCCCGGACACCGATGCGGCGTTTAAGGGGATCGACAGCCGTATCCTGCTGCGGCGGGTCATGGAGAGCCTGGCGGGGCGTGGGCTGCGGGTCCACAACGCGGACGTTACCATCGTCGCCGAGCGTCCCAAGATGGCGCCCCATATCGCCGCCATGCGTACCCTGCTCGCCGGTGACCTGGGCTGCGATCAGGCGCGGATCAACGTCAAGGCCACCACCACCGAGCGCTTGGGTTTTACCGGGCGCGGCGAGGGCATCGCTTCATTTGCGGTCGTGCTGTTGGACGAATGAGCGCGCGCCTGTGTCACCCGTAGGTTGGGGTGAGGAACGAACCTCAACCTTTCAAGACCTTGCGTTTGGCTACTCGTTGGGCTTCGTTCCTCAGCCCAACCTACAAGCTCATCGCCCCCCAGGAGCCCGCATGACCGACCCGACCTGGACCCCCTTCCACGCCCTGCCGTACGCCCACGGTGGGCCATTGGGGTCCGGCCGGCTGCGGCGCGAGCCCGCCGACTTCGAGGTCGAGGAGCTGTTGGGCTTCCCCCCGGACGGGGAGGGCGATCACCTGCTGCTGTGGGTACGCAAGACCGACCAGAACACCGAATGGGTCGCCGGCCGCCTGGCCGAGACCGCCGGGGTCGCCCAAAAGGACCTGGGTTATGCCGGGCTCAAGGACCGCCGCGCCGTCACCAGCCAATGGTTCTCCCTGCCGCGTCCGCGTGATTGCGAACCCGACTGGTCCGCCTTGGCCGCCGAGGGGATCGAGATACTCCAGGTCCATCCCCACCGCCGCAAACTGCGCCGCGGTACCCTGGCCGGCAACCGCTTCCGCATCCGGGTGCGCGACTGGGCGGTGGATTCGGACTCACTCGCCGGGCGCATCGCGCTCATCCGCGCGGCCGGGGTGCCCAACTATTTCGGCGAGCAGCGCTTCGGCCGCAATGGCGCCAACCTGGCCCGTGCCGATGCACTCTTCCACGGCGCCATCCGCCGCCCGTCGCGTCACCAACAGGGCCTCTGGCTCTCCGCCGCCCGCTCCCAGGTCTTCAATCAGGTCCTTGCCGAGCGGTTGGGCCGCGGCGACTGGGACCGCCCCCTGGCCGGCGACTGTCTCAACCTGGACGGCAGCCACTCCTGGTTTCCCGCCCCCACGCTCGACGATCTGTTGACCGGGCGCGTCACCCGTCTGGACCTGCACCCCACCGGCCCGCTCTGGGGCCGCGGCGACCCGCCCACCCAGGGCGAGGTCCGTGCACTGGAAGACGCCGCCGTCGCCCGCTTTCCCGGCTGGCCCGCGGGCCTGGCTCGCTTCGGCCTGGAACAGGAGCGCCGATCGCTGCGGCTGCCGGTGCGCGACTTGGCCTGGGTGCCGACGGATGGTGGTTACGAACTGAGCTTCCAGCTCCCGGCGGGGGCCTATGCCACCGCCGTGCTGCGCGAGTTGGTGGAGTGGGAGACGGTCGCCGCCGAGGATTGATCCGGACACCCAGCGGCTGGCATTCGTCGCGGCCTGGGCGCCGCTCCTACCCCCGTAGGAGTGGCCCCCAGGCCGCCGCTGGTTGCCGCACGCTCCGGTGGCCGGACCGATGATCAAGGCCGAAGAACCGCACGCGTAAATTCCACCGACGCTATGAAGTTTACGTGGGACATCAATAAAGCGGATTTCAACCGCAAGACGCATGAAGTCGAATTCGACGAGGCAATCACTGTTTTCGGCGATCCTTTAGCGGGAACTTTCCCAGTCGAAAGATTTCCGCTTTTGGCAGCCGCAACCCAATGGGTCATCAATCCCGGGTGAGTCACCACCAAGGCAAACGCCCAGGGCGTCCCTTATGTCCCGGCGATGCGGTCGTAATAGCGCGCCCGGTAGATCAGCCTTGGCACCGGGCCATCGGTAAACCCCGTGCGGGTGTGCAGGACGTTGTTGCTGATCAGTCCCCAGCCGGGCTCCAGGCGGCCTTCGAGGTGCCAGGGGCTGGGGGTGTGCAGGACGGTTTTGAGGCAGTCCACTGCCGCCTGGTTCAGCGGGTCGTCCCGCCAGTGGCAATGACGGGCGCGGTTGGTGTAACGCATATGCAGATGCCCCTGCGCGGTGACTGAGAACACCGGCCCCGTTTGTTCCGGGCGCAATTCGCCATCGCCATCGCCTGGGTTGGCGGGGATGGTCATGCATTGCGGGTGCATCAGGGCCGTAATGAACGCCGGGTCTTGATCGCGGACCAGGCAGTACGCCACCTCGTGGTCCAGCAAGGCGTTGGCGCCGCCCGCGATGGCGGCGTGGACGCAGTGCAGCAGCAGCCCCTGCACCTGTCGCGCGGGCGTGTTGTAATAGCCATCGGTATGCCAGGCGATGGGGCGGTTGGTGTAGGGGATATAGCCGGCATGCCCGGCGTCCGTCTGGACCTTGAGTGAGGTGATGGCGTCTGTATCCGCGCCGCGATTGTACTCCAGACGGTGCAAGCCGAAGCGGTCGCCGAGTGCGGCGGGGATGGACTTGTGTGGGTCGTCGCCGCTGGCGCTGACATAGATTGCCATGTTGGCGCGGCGGCAGCGGTCCAGTATGGCCTGATATTCGGCTGCCGTCAGATGGCGCGGGTCCCGCACTTCGACGATCAACTCATCTGCTCGGGTCGGGGCGCTGGCGAGGCGGGCGTCGCGCCAGCGCCGGTAGGCATCGTCGTCAGTGAGATTGAATGGGTTGGGCGCGGTCGCGCCGGCGGGAACCAACGGATTCGCCATTATGGCTGCACCACCGTCGCCGTGCGCTCCAACTTAGCCCACCCGACCACCACGCCGCGCAGTGAGGCGAGCGTCGCCTTGATGGCGACGTAATACATTAGTTGGCGGTAGAAGAAACGTTGCCACACCAGCCAGACCAGCAGCCATTTGTTCTCCTTGGGCTCCAGGGCGAAGGCGAGTGCGGCGGCCAGGAAGTCCACCGCCAGGAACAGGGCATAATAGAAGGCGACCCGCCATAGTGCGTCCGGCGAATACTGGTCCGGGTGCTGGGCGTGGTCAAAGCCGGCCATGAGCAATGAGCCGATCAGCACCAGGTCCATGATGGGCGAGACCAACGGGAACAGGACCTGGAAGATGAGCACATTGGGTAGCGCGACAAAGCCCAAGGCCCCATAGCGGCGGCGGAACAGTACATCGCGATGCTTCCATGTCGCCTGCATGGTGCCGAACATCCAGCGGTAGCGTTGGCGGATGAATCCGCGCACCGTGTCCGGGGCCTCGGTGAGTGCCACCGCCTCGTCCTCATAGACGATGGCATAGCCCAGACGGCGGATGCTCAGGGTGAGATCCGTGTCCTCCGCCAGGGTCTCGTGGTTGAAACCGCCGGCCGTCAGGATCAGGTCGCGCCGCCAGGCACCCACCGCGCCGGGGACCACACTGACGCAATTGAGCACATCGAAGGCGCGCCGATCCAGGTTCTGGCTGGTGATGTATTCCAGGGCCTGCCAACGAGTCATCAGATTGGTGCGGTTGCCGACCTTGGCATTGCCCGCCACGGCGCCCACCCGCGGGTTGGCGAAGTGGCGGACCAGCTTGCTGATGGTGTCGCGGGCAAAGACGGTGTCGGCGTCCATCGCCACCACGATCTCGGCCTGGGTCTGGGCGATGCCGAAGTTGAGTGCCGCCGGCTTGCCGGCATTGGGCTGGGTGAAAACCCGCACGCGCGGGTCGTCGGCGAAGGTGTCGCGGGCCACGGCATAGGTGCCGTCGGGCGAGCCGTCGTCCACGACGATGATCTCGAAGCGGGTGGGGTGGTCGCTCGCCAGCAGTGAGGTGATGGTCTGCACGATGACCTTCTCCTCGTTGAAGGCCGGCACCACCACCGCGACCATCGGCGCATAGTCCGGGTCAAACACCTGGCCGCGGCGCCGGTAACGTTGGTAGACCGCCAACACGCCGATGAAGAGCAGCCGCGCTACCCCCAAGCCGATCCCGAGCAGGAACAGCCACTGGATGGCCGTCGCCGCCAGGTTGATGAAGCCGAAGGCGGCCCAGTCGGTCCAGGTCTGCCAACGGCTCTCCGCCGGCACCACGGGCATGATCTGGTCGCGGGTCTGCCCCAGCAGTTGGGCTACCGTGACGAACTCGAAGCCCTGCTCGCGCAGCGCGGCGATCAGCTTGGGCAGCGCGGCAATGGTCTGGGTACGGTCGCCGCCCGCGTCGTGCAACAGGACGATATGGCCCTCTCCGGTCTGCGCCGCCGCCACGGTCCGGCGCACGATCTCATCCACTCCCGGGCGCTGCCAGTCGTCCGGATCGATCTGCATTCCCACCGTCACATAGCCCAGTTGGCTCGCCATTTCCAGCGGGCGCACCTGGTCCGGGGTCTCCGGCTCTGCGTCGACCGCGTAGGGTGGGCGGAACAGGAGCGATTGGCGTCCCACCGCGCTCGCCAGCAGGCGCTGGGTGGCGGTCAGCTCCATCTGGAATTGGGTAGGCGAAATGGCCGCAACATTGGGGTGGGTAAAGGTATGGATGCCGATCTCGTGGCCCTCACGCACCTCGCGCCGCAGCAGGTCGGGGTTCATCTCGCCGTTGGTACCGATGATGAAAAAGGTGCCGGGGACCTTCTCCTTTGCCAGCACATCCAGGATGCGCGGCGTCCACACCGGGTCCGGGCCGTCGTCGAAGGTCAGGACCACCTTGTGGTCCGCGGCGCCGTGGCGGGTGATCACATAGGGCGAGGGGAAGGTGGTGTAGTGCTCCGCGCTGATGAGCTTACGCTTGGGGTCGAACGTGAGTTCGCGTGCCCCGGGTTGGGGCTGGGCGGTGACCTGCAGGATCTCACCGGTGCCCTCATAGTCCAGGTCGTAACCGAAGCGCATGTCCTTTAATTGGGATGCCATATCGGCATCCAGGGGGAGGTCGTCCTTACCAAAAAATTTCCACAGTGCCGGGTCTTCGCTGCCGAGCCGCCACAGTGCATACCCCCGCGCCCCCATGGCGCGGACCACCTGGAGTTGGTCGAAGGCGGTCACGGCATCCAGCATCCAGACGTGGTGGATGAGTTGGGTGTCGTCGGCGTAGTCGAAGGTCGGATTTAAGGATGCCTGGTCCAGGCGGATAGTGCCCTCGGACTCGTGGGCGGTGAGCACCGCCTCCTCGAAGGTGCGCTCCTCCGCCGGCTTGCCTTTGGGCCAGTCATAGGCATAGCCGCCGATCCCGACGATCGTCTTGTCCGCCGGCAGGTCGCGGGCGCGCTCGCGCAGGACCTTGGCG
>CAILVI010000554.1 GCA_903837595.1 uncultured Thiodictyon sp. | reverse complement strand
TGTTCGGTGGCGTTCAAGGCGGTACTCTCCTCGGCGAAAATCGCAACCGCCACAACGGCGTGGCGGCGAGGAAAGTATGTGGCGGGCGGTCATCTGCCGCGGTAGCGGCTCCGTCCAACAAGCGGTCCCAAAAGCGAGCGGAGTTCCGGGGACAGTTTACTTAACTCTCCCCGCATGACAGGCGGCCGCAATGTCAAAGAAAATTAGACAGCTAAGAGCCCTCTTGCTAAAGGCCGGATGTAGGTCTGAAAAGGCAAAAGGGAGTCATACAAAATGGACGCATCCTAAGCTTCATGACGCGTTGATCTTGTCTGGAGCGGACAGAGATGACGCAAAACCATATCAGGAAGCTGCTGTTCTCAGATTCGTTCAAGACATTCCGGAGGAAAAATGAACGCCCACTATAGCATCTTAATTCAATGGTCCGAAGAAGATCAGGCTTAAATCGCTTCGCTCCCGGAGTTCGGGCCTTATGCGCTGACGCACGGCGCTACCTACGAAGAGGCGCTTAAGAATGGTCAGGAAGCGCTGGACCTTCTGATGGAAGAAACCCTGCCATTACCTCACCCTCAAACTTTCGACGTCACTCACAGGAGCGTTGCCTAACGCCTTAAGAGCGAGCGTGCGCCACAGGCGACTTCACGCCGCCGTCGCGCTTGGTTCGCGCGGTAGCGTTTAGGCAGTCGGGATACCTCATGGACAGACCACCGTTTCTTGTGTTGCCGCGAGAAAAACAGGAAACTGCGGTCTGGCGAAGGTATTCCCCGACCAGGGCGCGACCGCAGGCCTTGGTATTCGAGTCTTGGCTTGATCGGAAGAAATTCTATGCAGACGATAACCGCAAAAGAGGCGAAATCGAACTTTAGCGAATTACTCGATCATGCCCGGCGAGAGCCGGTTCGCGTCACTCGCCGCGGGCATGTCGTGGGCGTCATGGTCTCTCCGGAAGACTATGAGGCGATGCGCGTCTTCTATGCCGAGCGGCTGCTCAGCACCATGAGCTAAATGGGCAAGACGGCTGAGCAGCACGGGCTCACCGAGGAGGAATTGACCCGGTTGCTGGCCGATGACAGTTAGACGCGCAGTCATCGACACCAATGTCTTGATCAGCGCTGCATTAAGCCCGGGCGGCACCGCGGCGGGCGTTACGCGCTGGTTCATCAGGCATGGTCGCTTGATCTTCTCTTCCGAAACCTTCGCCGGGAGTTATTAGGGACAGACCACGGTTTTTCGCCTTTTCATCCGTTAGCGGGGAAAACCGTGGTCGGTCCCTTATGCCCCACTTATTGCCCCCCAGGGCAGGGCCACGGGTGGAGCGGCGCAGCGCGGTGAGCGGGCGGGGCAGGTCGTCAACGGGCCAGGGGTATCGAGTCAGCCCGCTGTGTCACCCACTCGGCGGATCGGGCGTCGCGCCCTACCCCGGCACGCGGCGGCTTGATGGTCGTGCGGGAATCCCGTATCTTATGACCCATGCATACGGTCATCGAAACGCCAACGTTTGCCAAGCAGGCCGATCAGATATGGAGCGAAGCCGAGCGGCTGGACTTCATCACCTGGATTGCTTGTCACCCGTTGGCTGGCGATGTGATCCCCGGGGCGGACGGCGCGCGCAAGGTGCGCTGGTCACTGTCGGGCATG
>CAILVI010000553.1 GCA_903837595.1 uncultured Thiodictyon sp. | reverse complement strand
TCTCTTGGGCGTTCGGCGAGCCGTCTTCAAGTCTTGTGTCTTGTGTCTTGTGTCTCCTGAGTAACTTGGCTTGGAATCACGGGATAGCAACGATTTGGAAACCGAGAGCCTCAGCCTGCTTTTCTAGTTTATTGAGCTGCTTTTTGCGGTTCTGGGGCGTGATTTTGAATGCCTCTGTCTCGTCGTAGGGCCGCCCGGTGGCGATCATGGCATAGACGACTCGCGCCAGTTTGTGGGCCGTGGCGGTGATCCCCTCCGCCTTGCCAAGGCGACCTTTGATGCGGCGGCTGTATTGACCCATCAAGCCCTTCGCGTTGGCCAAGCCTAGCGCACACAGCCGGAAGGCGTCAGCGAGCCGATTCTTTACCGAGCGTGTCTTGGCCTTGAGCACTTTGCCTCCACTGATATCGTTGGCTGGGTTCAACCCCATCCACGAGCAAAACTGTGCAGGAGTGGGAAAAGCGTTGAGGATTTGCTCACGAGTTCCGAGTTCGCTCATCATCACACCGAGCAGCCCGCTGCCCACGCCGTCAATCGCGCCTAGGTCCACGCCGTAGAATCGTGCTGCCTCGGTCTGCAAGTCCATACGCAAGGTGTTCTTCCCGGGGGGCTTGCCTTTCTTCAGCGCCGGTGGCGGAGCACCTTCGGCGGCATCATCGCCATCATTGGGCAGCGGGGCGATCCCCTTGATGAGCACTTCTATGCGCTCATCCAGTTCCGCCAGGGCCTTGAGTTGATAGAGCCATTGGCTCTGGCACTGCGCGAGAACAAAGAGATATTCCGGGCGATAGTCCCCCTGCAAGGCGGAGATGACAGTTTGCTCGCTGCTCTTACAGCGGCGGTCCCGCAAAGCCGCGAGTGTCGCCGGATCGCGCTCGCCAGCCAGAATTGCGGTAATGATGGCTTGAGCGCTCACACCGTCCAGATCGCTGAAGACATGGTGGATTTTCAAATTCATCTCGGTGAGCACCTTCTGCATGAGCAACACCTGCCGGGACAACTCCGAGACCAATCCCGCCCGGTGGCGCATGAGATAGCGCAACGGCAGGATGTCCTGGGCGGGACGGAATGATTTTTTGAGCAGTCCGGCGGCGTGGAGTTGCTGGAGCCACTGGGCATCGCACACATCGGTCTTCTTGCCAGGCACGCCTTTGACATGGCGCGCGTTGACCAGGTAAACCTCTATACCAGCCTGCTCCAGCACATCGAAGCAGGTGACCCAGTAGTTGCCCGTGCTTTCCATTGCCACGGTTTTGACACCACAGGCTAACAGCCAGTCGCGCAACTCGTGAACGCCACCCGTGAAGGAACTGAAAGTGCGAACCGACACGGCGTCGCGATCCGGTGGAACAGCCGCAACGATTTCATCGGCACCGATGTCGATGCCTGCGGCATCGGGTTGGGCGGTGGTGTTGATACACTGCTGGGTCTTGCTGGGACGGTTCTTCTTGCGCCGCTTGAGGCGAACATGGATCGGCTTGCACTTCATACTTATCGGGGTTGGGGTTGGGGTTGGGTGGCAAAAGGGCGATCGGCTAGAACAATTCGGACAATCTCCTGAACGGGGTCACTTCCCAAAAACCGGGCCTTCGCCCGGTCCCAAGTCGCGCCACCAATGCTCCATTCGCGAGGATCGCTTCCATGCTTGCGTACGGGCTTGAGGCAGACCGCCCCATCACCAGTGACAAATCGGACTACACTCCTCTTGCCGCGAGGAGTTTACCGCAAAAGCCACGCCGCTGGCAACCCAAGTTACTGCCCACTCCATACCCGCCCCGGGTTCCGTGCTTGTGTCTGAGTCGCCACGTCGTTAGCCCGACTTTCGCTGTTAGTTACTAGAAATGGCTAATTTCGCTCCCCTGAGACGCTGGAACCCTTGATTTTCCAAGGGTAGCCTTGCGAAAATGCCTGTGGTGGAGACCCTCCCCATGGACAGCCCGCCCGGTTGCGTGCGATATTCGCTGCATCGGAAGATGTTTTTACGAGCGAACAAACGATTCAAGGACGGCAAGGAACACCGCTATTGGAGTGTCGTGGAAAACCGCCGCGTCACCGGGGGCGGCTCCGTTCAAAAAACCTTGCTCTATCTCGGCGAGATCAATGACAGCGACCGCGCCGCTTGGACCCGCGCTATCGAATCCGTCGATGAACGCGACCACGCCCGCCAGATTCACCTCTTCCCCGAAGACCGCACGCCCGACCCCCGCCTCGAACATTCCTCGATCAAGCTGCGCCTTGATCGCATCGAACTGTCCCGTCCACGCCAATGGGGCGGCTGTTGGCTTGCGCTGGAACTCTGGCACCGCCTCGATCTCGATGCCTTTTGGCAACCGCTGCTGCCCGACTCTCAAAAAGGTACGCCTTGGCTCAAGGTGCTCAAAACCCTCGTCGCTTATCGCCTGTTGGATCCCGGCAGCGAGTGGAAACTCCACCGCTGCTGGTTTGACCGCAGCGCCATGGCCGATCTTCTCGACGACGACTTCCGGCTCGCCGCCAAAGACACCCTCTATCGCTGCCATGATCGCCTGTTAGATCATCGCGAGGCTCTCTTCACCCACCTCAAAGACCGTTGGAGCGGACTCTTCGCTGCCAGCTATGACATCCTTCTCTACGATCTCACCAGCACCTACTTCGAAGTCGATGCCAACGGCCCGCTCACCGAGGCGAGTCGTCTCAAAGCCTTCGGTTACAGCCGCGACAAACGTCCCGACTGCGTGCAAATCGTCATCGCCCTCATCATCACCCCTGATGGCCTTCCTATCGGTTATGAAGTCATGCGCGGCAACACTTCCGACAAAACCACGCTGGCCGATATGCTCAAGAAAATCACCGACCGCTATGGCAAAGAGCGGCGCACCTGGATCATGGATCGTGGCATCCCCACCGAGGAAACCCTCGCTCAGATGCGCCAAGCCAACCCTGCCGTGCGCTACCTTGTCGGCACCCCGAAAGGTCGTCTCACAAAGCTGGAAAAGGATCTCGCCACCAAAGACTGGCAACAGGTCAAAGACGATGTACACGTCAAACTCCTGTCGCGCGACGGCGAACTATACGTATTGGCCCGCAGTCTTCCACGCCGCAACAAGGAGAGCGCCATGCGGCGCAAGAAACTCAAAGCCTACTGGGCGCGCCTCAAAGAACTCCAAAAGCGCGACAAGCTCACCCGCGATGAATTGCTGCTGGCCATCGGTGCCGCCAAAGAAAAGGCCGGCCGCAACGCTCACCGACTCGTCATGCTTCATCTACCCGGTTCCGAAGAACAAATCAGCGCCGACACCTTTCGCTTTGAGTTAAATCGGGAAAAACTCAAAGCCACTCGCCGCCACGAAGGCCAGTATTTGCTTCGCAGCAACCTAACAGGAGAAAATCCCACCGAACTGTGGCGCAACTATATTAACCTCGTGCGCATCGAAGAAAGCTTCCGCACATTCAAGGGAGACCTCGGACTGCGCCCCGTCTTTCACCAACTCGACGGACGCATCGAAGCCCACGTCTTCATCAGCTTCCTTGCCTACTGCCTGCACGTCACCCTTGAGCAATACAACAAGAAGGTGGCCACCGGCTTGAGTTCCCGCAGCGTGCTGGAGCGGATGAGCGAGATCCAGATGCTCGATGTGACCATCCCTGCCACCGACGGCCGCGAACTGCGCATGAAGCGCTACACCAAGCCCGAAAAGGTTCACCAGCTACTGCTCGACCAACTCGGCTTCACCCTGCCCGCCCAGCCCCCGCCCGAAATCAGAAATCCAATGCCTGTGGTGGAGACCTTTTGAGAAAATGAACGCAATCTCAACGATTTGGATCAGAAAAGCGCTCTAACAGCGAAAGTCGGGCTAGCAGGGCCATTCCTTTCGTCCTCCCATGAATCTAGGCTCTCATATCCTTCCTCCTCAGTTCCCGCCCAGCGGATTTAAACTTTGAAGGACCCCAAAAGACGCTGGTTCGAATCCAGCTTGTCAGACTCCCACGCGCAAATCCCTGACACTCCACAGCAGTCCCTTTGCTCCGCTGCCGCTGCCCCTCATCGCCCGCGCTCCATTCTTGCGCTTCGTGCTGAATCGCTCCCGTGCCAGTGCAAAC
>CAILVI010000552.1 GCA_903837595.1 uncultured Thiodictyon sp. | reverse complement strand
GTTGGTTCCGGTGGGCCTCGGTTCATCCGCGTGGCCGTTCTCAAGGACTCGAATCAAGCTCCTATTTTATACCACTTTTGATTATATTTCAAAGCGTTAAATGTGACGAAGTAGAACTAAGCGATGGCTGCCAGGAATGACCTTAGCCAGGGACATCGCCACCGCCGGGCACCTGGCAGGCGCACATTTCTCGCCTCCGGGATTGTGAATCTTGGATAATGAGTCACCAGACTCCCTTATGGGGTGTCAGTGATGACCCGCGTCAGGGGTCGAATAAAGGCGATGGTGACCAGCCCACACGATCGACTGGTGGATGTGAAGTCTGCGCTTCTCGGGGGGGCGCTATGTATCGTTGGATTCACGAAACCAAGAATCGCTACTACCAGGCACACCTACTCCAGGATCTGTTCGGCGAGTGGACCCTGGTCAGAGTCTGGGGCGGACTGGGATCGCACCAGGGCGCGGTACGCACCACGGGTGTGTCATCCTATGCGGATGGACTGGCGCAGGTCCAGGCGATCGGAAAGCGGCGTCGGCAGCACGGCTATCTCCCCGTGGTGGACGCGTATTCAGAAGAGAACGGGTAGGGCGCTTCACGTGTTCTACAAGAAGACGACCGATACCCCGCTGCCTGGCAACTGGGAGGTCGTCGAGGCCGACAGGTTGAATCTGCTGGAGGCATGTTGAATGGCACATAGCGTCGCAATCCAATGTCTGGTCGTCGGCGACCCCGCGCCCGGGCCGGTGCTGGCGCCGGTAGAGTTGACTTTGACGGTGGAGCAGATCAGCGTCCGCGAGCTCATCGGTCGCGCCGTGACGGAGCAGATTCAAGCCCTGGCCAGGCAGCACCAGGCGAACACCAAGGTGATACAAATGGCCCTGGCCCGCCATTATCTGACGGCCAAGGATGTGGAGGTGCAGGCCGAGGAGGGCCGCATTCGTTTGGTGAGGCCGCCGAAGCGGGGCCCCGCACCGCCTCTGGATACCGAACAAGAGATCGCCAAGGCCCTGGATGGGTTCGAGAAACGGGTATTCCGGGTGGTCGTCGACGGCGTCATGCTGGGCTCCCTGGATGACCGGGTCGCACTGGAACAGGATGCCAAGGTCTTCTTTCTGCGGCTGATGCCGCTGGTAGGTGGGTGATATGTGGCAGGCCAGCACCGAACAGCAAGCACGGATCAAGGCCCTGGTCGCGGCCTTCACGGCGGAGGTGCCGACGCTCTGGGACTTGTCGCAACAAAGCTGGTGGGACCCCGATGTCAAGCAACCGGATCCCTGTCGGGGGCTGGTCGAGCGGCTGGACGGGCGTTTCGGCGGGGCCACGCTGGCCGAGGCGATGCCCGAATTCCTGGCGTTTCCGGACGCTAACGACTTGCCCAAGCACTGGCCAGAGGGCGATGAGCCGGGGCGGCGTACGGCCCAAGTCGCCCTGTTTGTCGCCACCGAATGGGTGGCCGCCCACGGCGATGGCTATGCCATTGGCCTGATCGCCGAGCGTCTGCGCCACCTCCTGGCCCATCTCGAGGATGACCCCGAGGTCTGCGACAAGGGGCTGGCCGATCGCCGGAGTTACGGACAGTTCTACACGCACCATATAGAGGGTTGCACCCGCCTGCTGGCGCGGCTCAGGGATAGGCCCGCGGCGCTGGACCAGATCGAGGACCTGCTACTGGGTCGCTGGGACGGCCCGATCTCTCTGCCCGATACCGTTGCGCACTGGCCCCTGCAAACGACCCGCTACGAGTTTGGTCGGCAATGGTTGGCGCGGGCTTTGGCAGAGGAGCCTCGCTATGACCCGCAAGAGGAGGACGACGGGCGGGAACGAAGCTGCCTGGAGCGTCTGTACAACGCGGGGAGGCTGGACTACGACGGCTTCGTCCAATTCTTTCGCCATCTGCCCGATCTGGTGCCCACGCACCTCTTCGGCTGCGGTCCGGAAGAGGTCGCCGAGCAGACCGCCTTTGAGCGGGTGCTGTTCGAGTTCAACGAGCGGCTGGTCTGGGACGCAGCCCAGGCATGGAATGAGGCCACCATTGCGGTGCTCAAGGAATTTCGCCGCGAACCCCGGGGCGCGCGCTGGCTGGTCAAGGCCTGTGAGCACACCCAGGCCCTGGGCCTGTCCGCCATCGCCGAAAAGGACTACTCGGATACCTCCATGCGGGTGCTGAGAGGGCTGGCGGGCATCGACAGCCTGACGCCGGACGAAACCCCGGAGGCAGTGGCCGAACAACTGCGGCGCTTCGACCAGAAGACCCTGCTGGCGGTGCTGCCCCTGGCCAATGCCGGGGAGGACGCGGTGCTGCGTGCGCTGGACTGGGAGGATACGAGGCCCTTCTTCGACTGGCTGCGCGAGACCGCTCGGCACCCTCCCGAACAGCGTGGCTTCGAGGCGGCCAATGACGTATCCAACAGCGACAATCCCGACAGCGGTGTCGTGGACCGGCGAAGACTGCTGGACATGCTGGAGGCGGTAGGGCCGACACGGGTCAAGAAGCTGGTGGCGGCCTTCCGGGGCGCCAAGCTGCCGGTGGGCAACATCCTGACCCTGCTGGAAGCGGCGGCGGGTTGGAACCGCAAGAAGGTCGAGACCGCCGTCGCCAAACACGGCCAGATTGCCATCAAGGCTTACGGCCTCCTGCCCCTGGAGCGGGGAGGGCAAGAGGTCGTGGAGCGTTACATGCTGTTCAAACAAGTGGCCAAGGAGTGCGCCAAGTACGGTCCCGAACGGCAGGCCAACACCCGTGCGGCGGCACAGGCGGGCATCGCCAATCTGGCCCAAACCGCCGGCTATCCCGATCCGGTCCGGCTGGAATGGGACATGGAGGCCCGCGTTGCCGACGAGGGGGTGCCGCTGGATCGGCGCGAGGCGATCGACGACTGGGAAATTGAACTAACCCTGGATGGCCTGGACGCCAAGCTGCAAGTCCTCAAACAGGGTAAGCCCCTCACGACGGTGCCGGCGGGGCTGCGCAAGCTGGAGCGGTTCCTGGCCTTCAAGGCGACCCAGGCGCGACTCAAGGCCCAGGTCTCACGCTTCCGGGCCACCCTGGAAGGGATGATGACCGAAGGTGACACCTTGGGGCCGGAGGACTTGCGCAGCCTGGCCGGCTTACCCGTCGTCAGCCGGTTGCTGCAAGGACTCATCCTGCGCACCGAGACGGGGCACTATGGCCTCTTTGACCCGCAGGGCCCGGGCCTCAGTGGCCTCGGGGGTGCGCGGATGGTCATCAACGGCGAGGTCCGCATCGCCCACTCCCAGGACCTTTTCGGGGACGGCCTGTTGCCCGACTGGCAGCGCGAGGTCGTGCAGCGGCGGCTGGTCCAGCCCTTCAAACAGGCATTTCGCGAACTCTATGTCCTGACCCCGGCGGAAGAGGACACCCACACATTCTCCAACCGCTTCGCCGGGCACCTGCTTAAGGCCAATGTCGCCAGCCGACTGTTGCAGGCGCGGGGCTGGACGCTCAGCAGCGGTGACTTCGCCGAGGTGAGCAAACCGTTTCGCAAGGCAGGATTGGTCGCCGGGTTCGACTTCCCGGACGCGGGCCACTATCTGGCAGAAACAGATGCGGTGACCAGCGACCAGATTCGCTTCCTGGGCCATACCCACCAGCCGGTGCCGCTGAAAGAGGTGCCGCCGCTGATCTTCTCAGAGGTGATGCGGGACGCCGACCTCATCGTCTCCGTGGCCCAGGCCGAGGAGGGGCAGGGCATCTGGTCCCCGGAGTCCTTCCAGCGGCGGGCCGAGCTCGTCACCGCCCTGGTGGGCGACCTTGGTCTGAAGGGCGTGCGCTGCGAGGGCCACTTCGCCCACATCATCGGCAAGCGCGCCAGCTATCGGGTCCATCTGGGCAGCGCCGTCATCCACATCGATCCGGGCAACTATCTCTGCATCGTTCCCGACCGCACGGTCAGTGCCACGGCGGACGTCCTCTTCCTGCCCTTCGCCGACGCCGAGCCCAAGGCCAGCGAGGTGATCAGCAAGATCTTGTTTCTGGCGAACGATGACCAGATTCGCGACAAGGGCATTCTGGTCCAGATCGCGGCGTCCAAACCGGGGTAGGTCCACCATGGAAAAGCCGCGGCCGGGAACCCGGGCGCGGAGGTAGCTTGGGTCATGGCAGAAGCCTGATGCGGACGGCGACACTGGCGGGACGTGACGGGATCGTGAAGCTCTCGCCATCGCGCCACCTTGGTACGAAGTTGCGTGCCCAGCGGCTGGCTGGATGGCCAGACTGCCCGGGCACGACCATGAATCGGCTGCGCTCCAGGTCTGCAAGGTCGTAGACACCTCGGAACGAGGCGCCATGCACGTCCTCGAAGGAGCCGTCGCGCACGCCGCCGCGGTTCACCGTCGAATCGCCGCCATCGGCGGCGATCCGCGCTTCGATCAAAGGTCCCAGCACCGGGACGGCGCGCAGCACCGGGTGGGCGAACACCGCCTCATGCGCAGCCCCCCAGCGCCAGGCGGCCGGATCGGGGCCGAAGCGGCGGCGCAGCGACGCCAGGGCGGTGTCGAGGCTGGTGCGCAGCATGGCCTGGCAATCGCCATGGCATAGCGGTGCCCCGGCCGGCGAAAGCGCATGGCGCACCAAGTCCGGCCAGGGAGCCACCGCGGCCAGGCCGCTGTCGGGTACCTGGTTGGCCGCCAGCAGCAAGCGGGTGAATTCCTCCATCCAGGCCACGAAGATCAGCGGCTGTCCCGCGGCGCGGCCCATCCGGCCATCCCAGCCATCCAGCAACCCGGTCAGGGGCTGCAACAATGGCAGCAGGTCAGCGGCGGCGAGATCGAGGCTATCATTCTGCATCGCGGAAAAATCGCCCGCGGTGGCTTTCGGCGAGGCGTCCAACATGGCACGGATCCGCCGGGCGCGGTCCTCGCCGCACCAGTCCCGGCCGAGATTCGTCGGAAAATCCGCCGTCGCCACCCGCTCATTGGCATTCACCAGCCGCCCGCTGGACGGCGCCACGACATGGGGGAGGTCCGCACCGAGCGCCCAACCGATCCAGTCCTGGCTGCCATCGTCGCCCCGCGCGGCGAACGCGCCGTCGCCGGATTTGCGCAGCGGCACGCGGCCAGTGACGAACAGGCCGATCCCGTGGCGGTCGGCCACCAGCAGGTTCTGCACCGGGGCCGTCATGCGCCCCGCCAGCGCCCCGGCCTCGGCCACGCTGCCGGCGCGGTTGAGCGCCAGCAGCGCGGCGCAGGCGCCGTCGCCGGGCATCAGATTGGCCAGCGACAGCGCCAGGATCTGCCCCCCGGCCCCGGTTTCCGCCAGATCGCTCACCACCGGTCCATGCCGGGTGGCCCGCACGCGCAGGACCTCGTCCGGCGCCCCGCGCACATGGATCACCTCCTCGCGCACCGCAAACGGGCGGGGCCCCTGCTCGGTTAGATAGCCATCGCCGGCCGGGGTTTCGATGAACAGATCCTGCACATCGGCGCCAGTGTTGGTGAAGGTCCAGGCAATCCGGCCGTTATGGCCCATGATCAGAAACGGCAGGCCCGGCGCGGTGGCGCCCGCCAGCACGCCCGACGGGGTTTCGATGCGAGCCAGGTACCAGATGCCCGGCAGCCCATAGCCCAGATGCGGATCGCCGGCCAGCAGCGGCCAGCCAGTGGCGCTGTGTGTGCCATCCACCGCCCATTCATTGCTGGCGCTGGCCGGCAGGGTGAACGGGTCCGGAAAGCGCGGCAGCAGCGCGGCCAGCCGCGTGGCTGACTGCGCCAGCGCGGGCGCCACGGCGGCCGGCGGTGCGGCCAACGCAACGCCGGGCCACAGTGCCTCGATCTGCGCCCGGGTCAGATGCCCGGCCAGCGACAGCCGCGCCAGCTCCACCCGCCAGTTGCCGGACAGATAAACGCCCATGGTCTTGCCCCAGAGCAGGCTGTCCTGCGGCGTCCAGGGGCGGGGCGCACCCAGCACGGCGAATTCCAGGGCCGCGAACCGGCCCCGCGCGGCGATCCAGGCGTTCACGCCGGCGGCGTAGCGCTCCAGCATCATTCGCACCTGTGCGGGCAGCTCGGCCAGATCGGCTTCGGTCGCCTGGCGCACGCCCATGGTGCGCATCAGACGATCGAGCCTCAGCGTCGCCGGGCCGGCGATCTCGCTCAGTTCGCCGCGCATCGCCCGGCGCATCAGGTCCATCTGGAACAGCCGCTCGCGCGCGTGCAGGAAGCCCATGGCCGCCGCCGCGTCCGCCTCATTGGCCGCCGCCACGCGCGCAATGCCGTCGCCATCAAGGCTGGTCTCTACCAGTGCGGACAGCCCGGGGATCGACGCTGTGACCGCGCCCACCGGCAGGGTCAGCCACACCAGTGCCGACACGCAAGCTGCCGCCAGCAGCGCCAAGCCGCCCAGCCCCCACAACGCCACATATGCTATCCGTCCCATGGATCTAAGGTAGCGCTTCCCATCCCAGGGGAAAAGGGGCGCGCTTGCCAATGTCGACGCCACCCTCGGCCAGGCGTCCGACGTCACCGCCGCTTTGCAGAACTGGAGGTCGCCCGCCAGATTCGCGCGGTCATGGCCACCTGCACCCCGGCGGTGGAACTGATTTCCATCGACGAGGCCTTTCTAGACCGTGGACCTGCGCGGGTTGTCGCCCACGCAGCTTCAAGCGCATCTGGGGTCGCGGGCCGCCATCAACCTTTACCAGCAGGCGCGGGGCATCGCCTCCTGCCGGGTCGGCGAGCAGACCGCCCGCCAGTCACTCTCCCAGGAGACCACCTTCGGTGTCGACGTGACCGATCCCGGCGTGCTGCGCGACACCCTGCGCGAACTGGTGGCCGTGGTCGCCGCCACGGCCCGCCAGGAGGGGATCGCGGGGTGCACCGTGACGCTGAAGCTCCGCTTCTGCGGCTTCGAGCCCCACACTCGGCAGCGGCGGCTCCCGCGGCACAGCGACGACGCCCGCACCCTGTTCGCCGCCGGGCACTGGCTGGGCAAGCCTTTGCGCCTGATCGGCCTGGGGATCGCCGATCTGGGGACCCCGGAGCCGGTCCAGCCGGATCTCTTCGATGGCGCGGCCGAGCGCCCTGCGGACAGCGAGCGGGAGCGGCGTCTCACGGTCGCGGTCGACCGCATCCACGCTCGCTTTGGCGCTGGCGCCCTGCGCCGAGGGCTGTCCGTCACGGACCCTGTGGACGCGGCCCACTGCCTGGGCGAAACACCAGCGGGCTAGAAACAACCCCTTGCCAAGATTGATTTTGCAGGCGTCTTCTCAGACACTTGCCAGCCATGCAGCGCCTTGGGTGGGGGCCTGTGCGTCGCGCCTTGAGTCGATTTCTACCCACGACGATGTGAGAGAAAGTTGGCCGTGACAAGAGCCGACATGGCAGAATACCTGTTCGATGAGCTTGGGCTCAACAAGCGTGAGGCCAAAGACCTCGTCAATAGCTTTTGGTTCTGTTGGATTTCCCGTAGAAGCATATCTTCATAAAAACAGGTAGATAGGCCCCGGTGACGAAAATTTAGCGACGGTAGTGGCAACGGCCCGAGGCGCTGTAAGTCTTTGATTTCCTATGCGTACAACTTGTATCCAAAAGGATCCAAATAGATGCGTTGAAAGAGATGTCCTGTGTTGAGAATACCGTAGCAACGCCGCTTAATCACCTTAATGTTGCGTGCCATAAGCGTCTTCACGAAGCCATCAAAACAGCGAACCTCACTGTGCTTGACGCGGGCCGCCCAGCCGTTGAGTAGATGCTTGGCCTGAACTCGAGGAATATCCTTATCGAAGATCGCTGTCAGTTGATCGCGAAACAAATGAGCCTGCTTCAATCCCGGCGAATATTCAAACAGTTTCTCCAGAATAGTCTTTTCCTCGTCTGTCAAATCCGTTTCTTTCTTGCGTAACGCCCACGTCGCACCCTTTAATTTCTTGTAATCTACTGTCGAAAGTATTCGCTGAAGACGTCTCAATTCTTTCTTGCGTAGATTCTCGAGCCCTTTACGATAGAGCTTAGCGACATGAAAGCGATCCGCAACGATACGGACTCTTTTTCCGAACACTTCCTTTACGGCATTGATAAAACCATCATATATATCGGAAAAAGACGTACCGTACGGATATTCGTAACTGTTTGGGGATGCTCAATAAAAACTGCTTCACGGTGTGTTTGGTACGATCTTTCAACACCCCAAGCACTTGGATCTTATCGTCGCTGCGACCAGTAACGATGGCCACAAAATCCTGATTTCCTTTCTTTAGCGAAATCTCATCAATGCCCAACACATCTAATTTCTTAATACTCTCCCAGTTGACCGATTTCTCGATATTGCGGTCGACGACGCCACTGACTAATTCGTAGCTAACTTTTTCCTTGATTGCTACATCCGCGATGGTGCTGTTGATGCAGGACAGTAATATGCGCTGCTCAAAGGCTTTCGTGAAACCGCTCCTGCGCGTGAACCAGCGGACGTGCTGGGTTGTCGTTGGTTGACCATCGCAATCACATTGATATCGCGGCAAGCGAATTCGCAGATAAACTTGCTTCCCAAGAATATCTAAGTGGCGCCATTCTATAAATTCACCATGGCCATTCAACTTATCTATTCTCTTTCCGCATTTGTGACAATGCGTGCCTTTTTCCGTGCTTATCACAGTGAGGATGTAATTTCCGCTTCTATCTTCAAAGGCATCCTGGATTTGAATATTTGGTAGATCACTTAACAGCCCCATAGCTTGCTTAAGTGACGTGATGTTAGACTCGATGGTGCCCTCCAGTTCTTCGTAGGATCATGTAAAAGATTGATATTGTAACCTACTGAGATCCCGGAGAGCCGGAACTGGACCTGACCGTCGGGGTCATCCTCGCCTCGATAAGCCCACCTCCGGTATGCGGGTGTTCGCCTTCAACCCGGCGCCGTCTGAGTTGCGCATCGCAATGGCGGGAATTATAGTATACGACGATCTTGCGTAAATTGGCGCGCTGCATACCGCTGGCTTCCAATCACTCTGCACGTTGAGGCCGTTACCGATGAATGTGTTAGCGACGAGCATGGCGATCCTGATTGCTGCCCCCGTAGCCGCGCAGACCCCCGGCTGGAGCTTCGCCGTCTCGCCTTATGCCTGGGTACCAGGAATCACGGCCTCCGTCGGCACCGCATGGGGCACGGTTGGCGTCGGGAAGACCGGCAGTGAGGTGCTCTCCAAGCTCGATCTCGCCTTCATGGGCGCGTTTGAGGCGCGGAAAGGTCGCTGGGGCCTGATCGCCGACCTGTTCTACGCCGACCTCTCCCAAAGCCGCGCTACGCCGCTCGGTGTGCTTTTTTCGCAGGCACGGATCGAGACCAAAGCCAGCGCGCTGAGTGGCTATGCCGCCTACCGGCTTGGACAGAACGAAAAGGTCACGCTTGACCTGATGGCAGGCTTCCGGGCCAACTCCGTCGACCTGAGCCTGTCCCTTTCGCCCGGGTTGCTTCCCGCCCAGCGCTTGCGCGTGAGACAGACGTGGGTCGACCCGCTGATCGGCGGCCGCGCGCGCGTCGCGATCACCGATCGGTGGTTCGCGACCGCCTTCGCTGACGTCGGCGGATTGGGTGCCGCCTCCGATCTGACCTGGCAGGGGCTCGCGACCCTTGGCTATCAATTCAATGAACGCTGGTCGGTTGAGGGCGGTTGGCGCTACGTTTCGATCCAGAAGAGGATCGAAGGGCGCGACGTCGAGACCGACTTCAGCGGTCCCTTGCTCGGCGTGACGGCGCGGTTCTGATTCAGTGGCCTATACGGCCACGTGTTTCTCCATTGATGCGTCCACCTTCCCATGTCTGCGGAGACGACTGCATGACGACAACCTCGACTCAGGAAATAGCGATGAAGGCGACCCGACCTCTTTTCGGATTGATGATCGCCGCCGGTGCCGCCGTGGCATTGGGCCCGCTTGCCCTCGCCCCGGGCGTGGCCCAGGCGCAGGCGGCGAACCCGGCTGAAAAACACTTCGACCCCAAGGGCGACCTGCCGTCGGCCTACACGATTGAATTGCGCAAAGGCGTCTCCGCCACGCTGCCGTTCGAGGACAAGCGTGACTTCGACGAAGCCAAAAAGGGCTTCATCGCCGAGCCGCCGTTCCTGAAGATCATGGCCGACGCCGGCAACGTGGCCTGGGACATGGGCAGCTACCAGTGGCTGCTCCAGGGCAAGGACTTCCCGAGTATCCATCCGTCGCTGCAGCGGCAAGCCGTGCTGAACATGGCCTACGGCCTCTACGAAGTCCTGCCGGGCAAGATCTACCAGGTGCGCGGCTTCGACCTAGCCAACATCAGCTTCATCAAGGGCGATACCGGCTGGATCGTCTTCGATCCACTGACGGCCAAGGAGACCGCCCGGGCGGCGCTCGACTTCATCAACGAGAAGCTCGGCAAGCGCCCGGTGCTGGGCGTCGTCTACTCGCATTCGCACGTCGATCACTTCGGCGGGGTGCGTGGCGTCGTGGATGAGGCCGACGTGGTTAGCGGCAAGGTCAAGGTGATCGCGCCGGAGGGCTTCATGCAGGCAGCGATCGAGGAGAATGTGTTTTCCGGCAACGCGATGTCGCGCCGCACCCAGTATTCGTACGCCGTCCTGCTGCCGCGCGACCCCTTCGGTCACGCGGACCAGTCGATCGGTAAGAACGTGGCCAATGGCAACGTCGGGCTGATCGCGCCGAACCTCCTGATCAAACAGGACTTCCAGGAAGTGACGGTCGACGGCGTGAAGATGGTGTTCCAGAATACGCCCGATACCGAGGCGCCGGTCGAGATGAACACCTGGTTCCCGCAGTTCAAGGCCTTCTGGGCGGCCGAGAACATCACAGGCACGATCCACAACATCTATACGCCGCGCGGTGCGCCGGTGCGTAATGCACTGAACTGGTCCAAGCAGATCAACGTGGCGCTGTACAAGTTCGGTCAGGATGCCGAGGTGATGTTCGCCTCCCACAGCTGGCCGCGCTGGGGCAACGCGCGCATCCAGGAAGTGCTGCGCACGCAACGCGACACCTACGCCAACCTCAACAACCAGTCGCTGCACTATGCCAACCTGGGCGTGACCATCAACGAGATCCAGAACGTCTACCAGCTGCCGCCGAGTCTGTGGAAGCAATGGCCTGCGCACAGTTACCACGGGTCGGAACAGCACAACAGCCGCGGCGTCATCAACCGCTTCCTCGGCTACTGGGACGGCAACCCGGTGAACATCGCGCCGCTGTCGCCCAAGGACTCAGCACCACTCTATGTCGAGATGATGGGCGGAGCGGACAAGATCCTGGCCAAGGGCAAGGAACTCAATGACCAGGGCAAATATCTCGAGGCGTCCGAGATCCTGAACAAACTGGTCTTCGCGCAACCCGGAAACCAGGCGGCGAAGGACCTGCTGGCGGACGCCTACGAGCAACTCGGCTACCAGAAGGAAAGCCCGACGCTGCGCAACATCTATCTACAGGGCGCCTACGAGCTGCGCAACGGGCTGCCGCGCGGCACGGCGCAACGGTCATCCGGACCGGACATGATCCGCGCAATGTCGACCGAGAACTGGCTCGATTTCATCGGCATCAGCATTGACCCGCGCAAGGCCGATGGCCTGCGTTTCACCATCAACCTGGTCACGCCCGACAACGGCGAGAAGTACCTGATTGAGATGAGCAATGCAACGCTGACCAACATCAAGGGCGAGCAGGCGAAGAACCCGGATCTCACCATCACCCTCAATCGCGCCGACCTCAACCAGGTGATGATGGGTACGACCAGCTTCGATGACCTGATCAAGGCCGGCAAGGCGACGTTTGCCGGTGATCGCAAGCCCTTCGACCAGCTCAGGGGCCTCCTGATCAGGTTCGCGCCGAACTTTGAGATCCTGCCGGGAACCGCGGCCCCGACGACAGCGGCGTCGGATTCGAAGCAGAATGAGGAAGCCAACCCGTTCAAGTTGCCTGATTTGATGCCGGCAGACGCGGCCGGCGACTGACGGCACAACGACACCTAGTACCTTACACTGCCGAATCTTGCGCCCGTTCAAGCCCCGAAGGGGCGCGGCATACTAGCCCAGGGCAACGCCCTGGGTATAGCGTATAACAGACCCCCAGCCCTGAAAGGACGTGACATAAGGAGCCCCACTGTTATGTGACGCCCTTTCAGGGATAGGCCGAATAAACAACGCTAACCCAGGGCGTTGCCCTGGGCTGATAGGTGCGACCCCGTTGGGGTCGCTATGCAACATAGGGTTGAACGGGGTACTAGCCTGCTAGACAGTCAGTTCCCCGACGAGAACGCTCCGTGGCAGTACCGAGATCGCCATGTCCTCAGCCACACTATAAATGCGCCGCAGCTTGTCGAGTATCTCGATCTGCACGCGGTGCTTGAGCAGGCGGTTGGGATCGTCCTGAGCGAGACGCGCGGCCTGTTGTCGGTGCAACTCGGCAGTGAGCTCCAGGATCGCGTTGCGATTCGCAACAACGGTCTGCGCCGCCCGCTCGTCACCCTCCAGCACTGCCCGCAGCGCGGCATGCGCTGACTCCTGTATCCGCTTAAACAAACGTTTCAGCAATTCGGCGGTTTCTTGCGAAGGGGCGATATCCGCCTCCTTTAGGGTTCGGGCCAGCGGTGCCAGTTCGCGGCTGATGGCGGCGCCCATATTCTCAATGTCGCCGGTGGCGGCAACCAGCCGTGCATGCTCGTCCGCCTCCAAGTCACTGAGCTCGCCACGCCCGACGTGCTGAAGATAGGTGAGCACCGCTTCGCGCAGCACCACGACCTGGTCATACTGCTGAGACAGTTCGCTGAGATCCCCTGTTTCAAAGGCCGACTTGACCTTTGCCAGCATCGCCTCGGTCAGCTCACCCATGTGCCCGAGCTCGAGGCGCGCCCGCTCCAAGGCCATCGCCGGCAGCCGGATCAATGTGTCGTCGAGATACCTGGGGCGGATGATGGCCCTCTCATCAACCGCCCGGTCTGGGATGAGCTTGCTGGCCATCTTCGCAAACAACGCGGCGAACGGCAGGAAGATCAGCGTGTTGGCAGTGGCCCAGATGGTGGCGGCGTTGGCGATCTGGCGCGGCACCTCTTCGGCGAGCCGCTCCACGCCCTGCAGATGCGCGGCCACCGGCGAAACCATCTCCGCGAACCCCGCGAGCTGTGCGATGAACGGCAGCCAAATCACAGCACCCAAGACATTGAACAGGACGTGCACGGCGGCCGCGCGCTTGGCATCCTGTGGCTTGCCGATCGCGGCCAGTATCGCCGTGATGCCGGTTCCTATCTTGGCCCCGAAGAGGATCGCGATACCGGCCGGAAGGGACAGCAGCCCCTGGGTCGCCATGACGACCGCGAGCCCAATGGTGGCCGAGGACGATTGCACCAGGGCCGTAAAGGCCGCGCCGGCTAGCATCCCCAGGACCGGGTTCTGCAAGGATTGCAGGAGCTGCGCAAAACCCTCGTGCGTGCGCAGCGGCGACATGGCCGAGCCCATCACCGCCATGCCATAGAAGATCAGGCCAAGCCCCATCAACATGGCGCCATAGTGGCGGGCCACGCCCTGCTTCCACACGGAGGCCATGAGAAACCCGATGGCGATCAGCGGATAGGCTAGGGCGGTGGTGTTGAACGCCACGATCTGCGCCGTCACCGTGGTCCCCACATTGGCACCGAAGATCACCCCGACCGACTGCACCAAGGTCATGAGCCCGGCACTCACGAAACCCACCACGAGGACCGTGGTCACCGAGGAGGACTGGATCACCGCGGTCACGATGGCGCCGGTGATGGCACCCAATACCGGATTTCCTGTCAGCTTTGCCAACAGCGTGTTCATCTGCTTGCCGGCGGCAGCCTTCAAGCCGTCGGTCATCTTCTCCATGCCGTACAGGAACAGCGCGAGCCCACCGAGCAGCTCGATGGTCATCGTCACGGGGTCCAGTTCAGTCATGTTTAGCCTCTCTGTTCGATTCGCAATGCCACGATCCGTCGAGGTGCTGGAAGGGCCTCTCACGTCCGGCAGTATACCGAAGAAGGTCACGCCGGCCATGGGCAGGTGCGGCGTCATCCCCTGGGCAGCAAAGCCGACACGACCGGATCAGAAATCTTTTGATAGTCCACCGCGTTGTGCGGATAATCGCCCCTCGATCCAGTCAAACTACAGGATATCGGACGATGACCCCCTTGCGCGGTTTCAGCCCTCCAGGGCGCGGCCTGATCGTCGCCGCCGCCTTCGTGATTGTCATGGCCGGGCTACATGCGGCGGCGGCCATCGTGGCGCCCTTCCTGCTCGCGGTGTTTATCGCCATCGTCGCCACCCCGCCGCTGCGCTGGTTACGCCGTCGCGGGGCACCGAAATGGGGGGCCTTGCTGGTCATCACGTTTGTGCTGCTCGATTTCGGCAGCCTCTTTGCGTTGGCCACCACCGGGGCGCTGGAAGGGTTCCGCGACAGCCTGCCGACCTACCAGGAGCGGCTGGTGGTGCTGACCAATCAGTTCGGCGGTTGGCTGGAGAACGTGGGGATGCCCAACTCCCGCGAGGCGGTCCCGGACATCTTCGACCCGACCCAGGCGATGGCCGTGGTGAAGGTATTGCTGTCCAACGCGAGCGGCTTGTTTGCCGACGGCCTGCTGATCCTGTTCACCGTGATCTTCATCCTGCTGGAGGCCCCCGGCCTGCCCGCCAAGCTGAAGGCGGCCTTCAAGACCACGGACCAGTCGGACGCACGCATCAAGAAGGTGCTGTCCGCCGTGAACCAGTACATGCTGATCAAGACCCTGGCCAGCCTGGCCACGGCGGGGTTCATCTGGATCTGGCTGTGGTTCCTCGGGATCGACTTCGCCGTCCTCTGGGCCATGCTCGCCTTCCTGCTGAACTTCGTGCCCTTTGTCGGCTCCATCCTGATGGCGATTCCAGCGGTCCTGCTGGCCCTGGTGCAGACCGACATCGCGACCACCCTGCTGGTCGCGGCGGGCTATCTGGTTGTCAACACCGCAATCGGCAGCATCCTGGAGCCCAAGATCATGGGCCGGGGGCTCGGCATCTCCACGCTTGCGGTTTTTCTATCGCTGCTCTTCTGGGGCTTCGTGCTGGGGACGGTGGGCGTCTTCCTGTCCGTGCCGCTTACCATGGTGCTCATCATTGCCTTTGAGGCGAGCCCGCTGACCCGCCCCATCGCCATCCTGCTCGGTCCCGACATTGCGTCAGACTCAGTCGCCGTGCCCCAGCCGACGGCGGATCAGCCCCAGGCCGTACCTGGCCAGCAGCGGGAAGAGACCCAGCAGGACCAATGAGCCGATCAACCCCGGCGAGAAGATGTCCGAGAGGCTCTCCACCTCCGCCAGTTGGGTCCCGGCATTCACATAGATGAGGATGCCGGCCAACATGCCGAGCTGCGTCACCCAATAGAAGGTACGGGTCGGGATGGGCGTGAGGCCCATGACCAGGTTGATGATGAAAAAGGGGATGACGGGTATCAGGCGCAGTGACAGTAGATAAAAGGCCCCGTCTTTGGCCATGCCGGCGTTGACCGCGGCCAGCCGCTCGCCGAAATGGCGCTGCACGCTGTCGTGCAGCACGAAACGCGACAGCCAAAAGGCCAGGGTCGCGCCCAGGGCGGCGGCAAAGGAGGCGATCAGCGCACCCTTCCAAAACCCGAACAGGGCACCGCCGACCACCGTCATTAGCGCCGTGATCGGCAGGAACAGGGTCACCAGGATGAAGACGGCCGCATAGCCGCCGGTCACCAACAGGGGGTGTTGCCCATACCAGGCATCAAAGGCGTGGTGGCTCTCCTGGAAGGCCGCGAGCGTCAGGTGTTGGTGCAGACCCAGCGCGAAGAAGGCCAGGATCAGGGCGGCGATGGGGAGCAGCAGGGCGAGTCGTTTCATAATCACACATTACGCCAAACTTTCGGAGGCGAAAAGGGGCTGAACGACGATTAAGGCCCCAACCCTCGCGCGCGCGGCGCGGTCGTCGGTCCGCACAGCGGACCGCGGATTTTAGGGGCGGCTACGGGCGGCCTTGTGCGGCTTGGCGCAGCCCACCCTAAATGCTAAATTGCCAGCCATCCGGGATACGCACTGGCGCCCTGGGCACCCGTCGCCGAGGTCCTGTGCCTGTCCGCACATGCCCGTCTGCACCAAGCCTGTAGACTCTGCCCCCGCCAGGAGGTTCTGATGACCGCTTCCGCGTCAACTTCCGCCCCAGTTGCCGCCGCGCACCGCGAACCGGTGCCCGTCGACTTTGCCTTGCAGGGCGGCGGCGCCCACGGGGCCTTTACCTGGGGGGTCCTGGACCGACTCCTGCAAGAGCCTTGGCTCGCGATCGACGGGCTCTCCGGCACCTCGGCCGGTGCCATGAACGCGGCGGTCTTGAGCGACGGCTATGCCGAAGGTGGGGCCGAGGGTGCGCGGGCCGCCCTGGAGCGCTTTTGGAAGCGGGTGTCGGATGGTGCCCTGTTGAGCCCATTGCGCCGCAGCCCCCTGGATATCCTGATGGGCAGTTGGACGATGGACAACTCGCCGGCCTTCGTCGCCATGGACCTGGCCGCGCGCCTGTTCTCGCCTTATGACCTGAACCCCGGCGGCTTCAATCCATTGCAGGACATCCTGGCCAAGTCCATCGACTTCAAACGGCTGGCGCAATCGCCGATCAAGGTCTTCGTCAATGCCACCAATGTGCGGACCGGGCGCCCGCGCGTGTTCCGCAATGCCGATCTGACGCCCGATGCACTGCTGGCCTCGGCCTGTTTACCCATGATGTTCCAGGCCATCGAGATCGATGGCGATGCCTATTGGGACGGCGGCTTTTCCGGTAACCCCACCATGTCCTCGCTGGTGCGTGAATCCAGTGCCGACGATACGATACTGATCCAGATCAATCCGGTCGAGCGGCCCGGTACCCCGCGCAGCGCCCGCGACATCCTCAATCGCGAGAACGAGATCGCCTTCAATGCCCCCTTGCTCAAGGAATTGCGCATGATGGCCCTGTTGCGCAAGGTGGCCGATCCGGGCCAGAGTGAGGGCGCCCTCTGGGCCTCCATGCGCCTGCACCGCATTGCGAGCCCGGCGATGGTCGATCTGGGCTATTCGTCCAAGCTCAATGCCGAATGGGCCTTCCTGTGCATGTTGCGCGACGAGGGCCGCAAATGCGCCGAGACCTTCCTGGAGCAGCATGGTGCCGACCTCGGGTACCGCGCCACCTTCGATATCGATTATCTGCTGGAAGGAATCTGACGCCATGGGCCTGATTGGAATTTTGCTGGGGCTGGCGCTCCTCATCTGGCTCGCCTATCGCGGCTGGAGCGTCCTGTTATTGACACCGGTTGCGGCCCTGATCGCCGCGCTCTTTGCCGGCGAGCCGCTCCTGGCACACTGGACCCAGACCTTTATGGGCGGTGCGGCCGGCTTCCTGCGGCAGTTCTTCCCCATCTTTCTGCTGGGCGCACTGTTCGGTAAGCTGATGGAGGACAGCGGCTCAGTGCAGTCAATCGCCCGCTTCATGGGTGAGCGCCTCGGCGCACGCCATGCGGTGCTCGCGGTGGTACTGGCGGGGGCCATGGTGACCTATGGCGGCGTCAGCCTCTTCGTCGCCTTTTTCGTGCTGGTCCCCATGGCCCAATCACTGTTCCGGGATGCGAACATACCACGCCGACTGATGCCCGCGGCCATCGCACTCGGGACGTCCACCTTCACCATGTCCGCGCTGCCGGGTACCCCGGCGGTGCAGAACGCCATCCCCATGCCCTTCTTTCACACCACGCCGTTCGCGGCCCCCGGCCTCGGGGTCATCGCCGCGCTGATCATGCTGGGCTTTGGTCTGTGGTGGCTGGGCCGCGGGGTGGCATCGGCCCGCCGCGCCGGGATCGGCTACGGGGGAACCCTGGGCCTGGCGCCAGACGGCACCGCAGACGAGGCGGCCGAAGACCCCGTGGTGCGGGGGCGTGCCACGGTCGCGAGCACTTTCGATCCGGCGGAGATCCATCACGGCCAAGTCAGCGCGAACCTGCCGCCGGTGTTCCTGGCCTTCCTGCCGCTGCTGGTGGTGGTGGGGGTCAACCTGGTCATGAGCCTGCTGGTGCTGCCTCACCTCGACCTCAGCTACCTGGCGCAGGACCGCTGGGGCCCCACCTCGCCGGCCGAGGTCAGCGGGATCTGGTCGGTGGTCGTGGCCCTGACGGCGGCCATCCTGACCTTGCTGGCGCTGAACTGGAAGCGCTTCTCGCGCCTGCGCGAGAGCGTGGATGCGGGCCTGAATGCCTCGGTGCTGCCGGTGGTGAGTGTCGCCTGCCTGGTCGGCTTCGGCTCAGTGGTGGCCGCACTTCCGGCCTTTGAATTGGTCCGCGCCTGGGTGCTGGGGATCGAGGGCGGACCCCTGGTATCGCTTGCAGTCTCGACCAACGTGCTGGCCGCGCTCACCGGCTCGGCCTCGGGCGGACTCACCATCGCGCTGGAGTCACTCGGCGCCCAGTATCTGCAGCTTGCCGCTCAGTATGGGATCGACCCGGCATTGATGCACCGGGTGGCGGTGATTGGCGCCGGGACCCTGGACAGCCTGCCGCACAACGGCGCCGTCGTGACCCTGCTCGCGGTCTGCGGCTCGACCCACAAGGAGAGCTATGTCGATATGGTGATGGTGGCCATCGTCGGTGCCATCATCGCGCTGGTGGCGGTCATTGTGCTCGGAACCCTGTTCGGGTCCTTCTAGTTGACCGTGACAGTCAGGCCGGGACCCGGTGGGAGCGGCTTCAGCCGCGACGCGACCGCACGCGGGGCCGGCTTTTTCGGCTGTTGGCTGCTGCTCGCCGGCCCCGGCTGGTCCAATCCGGCCGCCGTGCCCGCGGTCGACGTCGCGGTGGGGCTGTTGGCCGCCGCCGCGGCCACCTGGGCGAGCGTTCACTTGCTGCCGCCCACCCCGGGGCGGGTCAGGCTCGGCGCCTTGGGACGACTGCTCTTGCGCTTTCTATGGCAATCCATCGTCGGCGGGAGCGATGTGGCGCGGCGCGCCTTTGCCCCGCGATTGTCCCTGCAACCCGGTTATCTGGTCTATCCGGTGCGGACCCCGCCCGGCCCGCGGCGGGCACTCTTCGGCGCACTCACCAGCCTGGTGCCGGGCACCTTGCCGGTGGGGTCCGAGCCCCAGGCGGGCGCAGGATGCGCCCTGGTCTATCACTGCCTCGACCTCCGCCAGCCGGTGGCCGACGGGCTGGCCAAGGACGAGGCGCTCATGATCCAAGGCTGCGGCGAGGATGCGACGGATGTCTGAATTTCTGCTCATCGCCGCGCTCTGCGTGTTGGGGACGGTCGCCCTGGGCCTGGTGGTGATCCTGCGTGGGCCGACCGAGGCGGACCGCCTGTCGGCCGCGCAGTTGCTCGGTACCGGCGGCGTCGCGGCCCTGCTGCTGCTGGGCGTGGCGACCGACACGACGGGGGTCGCTGACCTGGCCCTGGTACTGGCGCTGCTCGCCGCCTTCGCTGCGGTGGCCTTTATCACCCCCTTCGGCACCAATGGCGGGCGCGCGGACCCGGTGGCGCAACCCGATCGACCGCAGGACCCGGAATGACCATCGCCCTCACGCTCTTCACCATCATCACCGTGGCACTGGGTGTCGTGTTTTTCCTGGCCGGCACGGTCGGTCTGCTGCGCTTCCCCGATACCCTGACCCGCCTGCACGCACTGACCAAGGCGGACAACCTGGGCCTGGGCCTGGTGGTACTGGGCCTGCTGCCGCAGGTCGCCTGGCCCTTCGGCGGACTCAAGTTGATCGCGGTCTGGCTGCTCGCCTTGCTGGCCGGGGCGACGGTCGGCCCGCTGCTGGGGCACGCCGCCTGGACTCAGGAGCGCGGCCGGGAGCCGCCCCCATGAGCGTGGCGCTTGCCGCCGATGCCGGTCTGGCCCTGCTGATCCTGGGGCTGGCGGTCTGGACCAGCATCGCCCGCACGGCCGGCGGTGCGGTGATTGGCTTCATGGCCTATGGGCTCCTGGTCGCGCTCGTCTGGGTGCGGCTGGCCGCCGTGGACGTGGCGCTCACGGAGGCGGCACTCGGCAGTGGGCTGACGGGTTTCGTGCTGCTCGGGGCCGCCGCGCGTCTGCCCCGCGACGCACCGGCCGCGCGACCCGGGTGGGGGCTGCGCCTCGCGGCCGGGGTCGTGAGCGCCGCGGTCGCGGCCGGACTCGCGGCCGTCGTCCTGCTGCTGCCGGTGTCGGCGCCGACCCTGGCGCCCGCGGCGACGGCCAACCTGCCGGCACTCGGGCTCGGCAATCCGGTCACCGGCGTGCTGATCGCCTACCGCGCCATCGACACCCTGCTCGAATCCGTGGTGCTGGTGCTCGCCCTGATCGGTTTATGGTCATTGGCCCGGGATGGCGACTGGGGCGGGCGACCGGGCGCGTTGCGCTCGGCCGATCCCAGCCCCGCACTCGTCCTGCTCGCCCAGGTGCTGCCGCCGTTGGGCATCCTGGTGGGCATCTACCTGTTCTGGACCGGGGCCATCGCCCCCGGCGGCGCCTTCCAAGGCGGCACCGTCCTGGCGGCCATGTGGGTGCTGACACTGGTGACCGGGTTGACGCGGCCACCGCGGGTGGGTGGGCGCGGCGTGCGGCTGCTGTTGGTGGCCGGGCCGGCGCTCTTTCTCGCCATCGGGGTGGCCGGCTTCTGGTTGGGCGGGGCCTTCCTGGCCTATCCGGCGGGCTATGCCAAGCCGTTGATCCTGGCCATTGAGGCCGCGCTGACCCTGTCGATCGCGGTGGCCCTGGGGCTGCTGCTCGCGGGTCCGCCCCTGGCGCAGAGCGGACCCCGCGCATGAGCAGCGTGACGCTCTTCGGCCTCTGCGGCGCGGCACTGGTGGGCCTGGGCCTGTTTGGCCTGATCGTCCAGCCCGGGGTGCTGCGCAAGATCCTGGCCTTCAACCTGCTGGGCAGCGGAGTATTGCTGCTGTTCGGGGTCATCGCGCGCCGCGGCGGCGGGGTGGTGGCCGGGAACGGCAGCGATCCGGTGGCCCAGGCACTGATCATCACCGCCCTGGTGGTCGCCTTTGCAGCCACGGTGCTCGCGGTGGCACTGCTGCGGCGGCTGGTACAGGAGACCGGGCGGGATTCTTTGGACAGCGATGGATAGCCTCGCGACCCTCGCGTCGGCGACCTGGGGCGGCCCACTCCTGGTGCTGGCCCTGATGCTGCCGGTAGCCGCCCTGATGCTGGCGTTCGTCCTCGGCGGACGCCACGCGGAGCGGGTGGTGCTGGCCACCCTGCCGATTGGACTCGGGGTGGCGGTCGCCATCGCCGCGGCGATCATCCACCAGGGCGCGGCCTTGCATTATGACCTCGGCGGCTGGGCCCCGCCGCTCGGGGTCTCGCTGCACGCGGATGGGCTCTCCGCCACGCTGCTGCTGACCACGGCGGTGGTGCTCTGCGCCGTTGGGCTTTATGCGCGGGCCGACTTCCGGGTCCCGCCCGGGGTGAGCGAGGCGCGCGCCCCGCTCGCCTTCTGGACCCTGCTGTTGGCGGTCTGGGCGGGACTCAACGCCGTCTTTCTGGGCCAGGACCTGTTCAATCTCTATGTCGCCCTGGAGCTGCTGACCTTCGCCGCGGTGCCCCTGGTGTGTCTGAGCGGCAGCCCGCAGACCATTGCCGCGGCACTGCGCTATCTGCTCTTCGCGCTGATGGGCTCGGTGCTCTATCTGCTCGGCGGGGCGCTGTTCTACGGGGCCTACGGCACCCTGGATATCCCCATGCTGTCGGCCCGGCTGGCGAGTGGGGACCCGATCGCCCCCGCGGCCCTGGCCGCTGCCGCCCTGATGACGGCGGGCCTGCTCGCCAAGACCGCGCTCTTTCCGCTGCACCTGTGGCTGCCGCCCGCCCACGCCGGGGCCCCGGCGGCGGGGAGCGCGGTACTCTCGGCACTGGTGGTCAAGGCGTCCTTCTTTCTGATCCTGCGGCTCTGGTTCGACGTCATGCCGGCGTCGCTCACACACCTGGCGGCGCAGGTCCTCGCCGCCCTGGGCGCCGCGGCGATCCTGTTCGGCGGGGTCCTGGCTCTGCGTCAGGCGCGGCTCAAGATGCTCATCGCCTACTCGACCCTGGCCCAGATCGGTTACCTGTTCCTGGTCTTCCCGCTGGTCGCGAACCCGGCCGCCGCGCCTATTCTGGACCTGGGCCAGACCCCGGGGGCCTGGACGGGCGGGGTGCTGCAACTGGTTTCACACGCCTTCGCCAAGGCCGCCATGTTCATGGCCGCCGGGCTGATCGCAGGCGCACTGGGCCACGATCAACTGCGGGGGCTCGGTGGGATCGGCCGGGTCCTGCCGATGACCGTCTTCGCCTTCGCGCTGGCTGGCCTGTCACTCATGGGGCTGCCGCCGAGCGGCGGCTTCGCGTCGAAGTGGCTGCTCCTCTCCGCCTCCATTGAGACCGGCCAATGGTGGTGGACCCTGGTCATGCTGGCCGGAGGGCTGCTCACCGGTGCCTATCTGTTCCGCGTGCTGGCCCCGGCACTCTCGACCCGCGGCCCGCCCCTGACGCTGGTCAAACCGGTGGAGCGCTCCCGGGAACTGGTGGTGCTGGGACTGGCCTTGTGCTCGGTGGTGCTCGGGTTGGTGCCGTTCTCGTCCTTCGGGTTGGTGCAGATCGGGCGCCTGGGGGCGACCGGGATCGGGCTGCCGTGACCCAGTCCAGTCTGCTCATGGCGGCCTTGGGGACGCCGGTCCTGGCCCTGCTCGCCTGTCTGTGGCGGCCGGTGCGGGAGCGGATGCTCGGCCTGCTGGTCCTGGCGCCGCTGCCGGCCCTGGCGGCGGCGGTCATCGCGCTCGCGGGGGTGGGGGAGGGCGGACGCTGGATGCTGGACCCCGGGCTGCTCCAGATCGGGTTGGTCCTCGATCGGCCCGGCGCTTTGCTGCTGGGGGTTGCGGCACTGTTGTGGGGTGCGGCCGGCGCTTACGCCTGGACCTATCTGCGCGGCAAGCCCAACGGCAGGCGCTTTGCCGTATTCTGGCTGCTGACCCTGACCGGCAGTCTGGGCGTCTTCGTCGCCGCGGACCTGCTGAGCTTCTATCTGACCTTCGCCCTGGTCAGCCTCGCCGCCTGGGGCCTGGTGGCCCACGACGGCACGGTCCGCGCCCGGCGGGCCGGCGTCGTCTACCTGCTGCTCGCGGTCCTGGGGGAGGTCTTCCTGTTGCTGGCCTTCGTCCTGCTGGCGGTGGCCAGCCCGGGCGACAGTCTGGCGATCGGTGCGGTGGTGGCCGCCCTGCCGGGCTCGCCCTGGTGCGGCCCGACGCTTGGCCTCTTGATCGCGGGCTTTGGTCTGAAGGCGGGGCTCGTGCCCCTGCACGTCTGGCTGCCGATCGCCCACCCCGCGGCCCCGATGCCGGCCTCGGCGGTGTTGAGCGGCGTCATCGTCAAGGCCGGCATCATCGGCCTGATCCGTTTCCTGCCCTGGGATGCAGGGCTCGTTGACTGGGGACAGGCGCTGACCGCGATCGGGCTTTGCACCGCCTTCTACGCCGTGGCGATCGGCATCACCCAGGCCAACCCGAAGACGGTGCTCGCCTACTCCACCGCGAGCCAGATGGGGCTCGTGGCAACCGTGTTCGGCCTGGGGCTTGCGGTGGGCGACGGCGCCGCGGTGACGGCGGGGACCTTCTATGCCGCCCATCACCTCCTGGCCAAGGGCGCGCTCTTTCTCGCCGTGGGGGTGGTCGCCGCCACCGACGCCCGGCGACTCTGGCCGGTACTGGCGCCGGCCGGGCTCTTGGCGTTGGGCTTTGGCGGCCTGCCGCTGACCGGGGGCTTTCTCGCCAAGCTGGCGGTCAAGCCGGTGCTCGGGGTTGGCCTGGTCGGGTGGCTTGGGACCCTGTCGGCGATTGGCTCTACGCTCCTGATGGTCCATTTTCTGCACCGAGTCGCCGCCAACCCGGCGCCTGAGGCGGTTGCCTCGGCAGCACCTGGGCTGGTCTGGCCCTGGTGGGTCATGTGTCTCGCCGCGCTGGTGCTGCCCTGGGTCCTGGCCCCGCTCGGCCGGCTCGGACCCTGGTCCGACACCCTGGGTTGGGCCGCGCTGTGGGGCGGGCTCTGGCCGGTCCTGATCGGCGCCGTTCTGGCCCTGGGGCTGCGCCGCTGGGGGGAGCGCCTACCCAAGGTGCCGGAGGGCGACCTCGTGGTGCTCTTCAGCAATGCGGGGCGCGTGGCCGCCGCCTTGGGCGACGCCCTCGAGCGCGCCGATGGTTGGCTGCGGCGGTGGCCGGTCGCCGGGGTGTTGCTGCTGGTCCTGGCGTTGGTCCTGTGGGGCGCCATGCTGGCGGGTACACGATAGTGCAGAAATGAGGTAAGCCATGAATACCCTGAAGCCATCTTCCGAGAAAGAAATCGCTTACGAGGCCTATGCATCGCGACAGGACTTCCTGCGACAGCAGAGCTGCATCGAACGTGAACGGCGCTCCATCCAGCAGGCGTTCGTGGAACAAAGCGCAGCATTTGAGGCCCAGCGGCAGGCACTCGAGGCAATCCAGGCCGAACGCCGGGTAATCCAGGCCGAGCGCCAGGCAATCGAGCTCGAGCGACAGGCTACAAAGGCAGCCCTAGCCGAGGTCGAGCGCCTCAAGGCACTGCCGAAAGACGTCAATCCCCCGGCGGGCTCCTGAGGCAGCGTTTCATCCCGCCCGGTAGCGCACGGCGGCTGAGACGATTGGCGATGCCTTGACGGACCTTGATCATGATGCCGGTCACTGAACCTCAGCGTGCTGGTGACACCCCACCAGCAGGGTCACGCAGGTGTTCGGCGCGCTGCGCCCCGAGGCCCGCGGGTGGAGTCAGGAGCAAGGCTGCGGCGGGGTGTGGTAGCTGTGGGCGACCTATGGTTTTGGGGTCTGGACTTTTTGCGGTCCAGTACATTAGTATCCTAATGCAACCTAGCCCACTACCGGCCCGTGTCGATATAGGACATAGGTAGCCTAATGATAATTTGCTGCCAAATGCCCATAGTTAATCTGCGAAACAAGGGGTTGTTTGATGCGAATATATTTGGACGTATGCGCTTTCAATCGGCCGTTCGATGATCAGAAGCACATCCGCGTGCGCTTGGAGGCGGAAGCCAAATTGTATGTTCAAGGAAAGATAAAGGCGGGCGAAGTTGAGTTGGTGTGGTCATATATACTTGACCTTGAGAACGATCAAAATCCATTTAGGGAAAAGAGGTTAGCGATTGAAGAATGGCGTAAGTACTCCATCGCTTACATCACTGAGTCAGACGAAATTATAGATAAGGCAAATGAGTTTGTAAGAATAGGATTGAAACCGAAAGATGCATTGCATGTATCATCAGCAATCGCAGGAGAAGCCAAGTATTTCATGACAACAGACGACAAGTTGCTTAAGAAAATTGCAGCCGAATCGCAAATTGTAGCCATCAATCCCATAAGTTTAGCGGCAATAATTGATGAACGCATTAACTGATACAGAGCTTAGGGTCCAGGGAGTCAAAGCGCTGATTGACGCGCTCGGCGAAGTAATGGCAGAAAAATTTATTGCCCTGCTAAGTAGAGAGCCGTTTGATTACACGGAGTGGCAGCGCGATTTGTGGCCTGAGATGAGCGTTGAAGAACTTAGCAAGTTAGCAATGTCAAGGCGCGGTCAGACTAAGAGCTCTGGCAGCTAAGAGGGGAAACCGGGGGGATCGGACAGACCACGTTTAATTCTTCGCGCTCTCCACTGCGACTTTGAGCAATTAAATGTGGTCTGTCCCCGATATTCCAGGAGACGGTTAATGACGAGGCAGACACTCAGCAAGAACGTCGAGCGGGAACTCGAAAAATACTACGGAGGGAAGCGGTGCGTTGTTACCAAGGTGGAGTTCTGTGAATATCATCATATCGACGACGATGATACAAATACCAGTTTTGTCAACTTGGTACCCCTTGCAAGCACATTTAATTCGCCGAAGCTACGCGACGCTCGGAAACATCGGAGCAAATCTGTTCCGGTGGTTCTTCCTGCGCAACTGGATCCGCAAGCTCTGCTTCATCAGGCGAACCTTCACTTTTCTCAATGGCATATTTCTCTCGCCTATGGCTGTGCACGGCTAGCGCATTTTGTTGGCATGAATTACCTGGGTTTTGACGAAGAGGCCCGGTTGCCGTTCGCTTGCATGGCAATGTACTTTGCCCGTCACTCAGTAAATTACGCACTAATTCGGGATATTTTGATTCGAGACTTTATTCCAGTCGCGAAATCAGGATGCGTATCATCCGAGATGCGAGTGCTTATAATTCAAGAGCTTGCCGGAATCTTCAGTGAAAACGGTCGACAGAAAGAATCGCTCGGCCTTTATCAGTTGATTCCTGACTCAGTATCAAAAGCAACGCACAATATCTCCTCAGCCAAATACGCTGCACTCTTGCGAAGAAAAGCTACGTCGATTATTGCCGGCAATGGCCCGACAGACGCGAGCGCGTCCTTATTGACTGACGCACGTGGTTCAGACTTGCATTCTGAGAATCTTACAGCAAGCATTGCCAATACCTTGGCGTGGGCATGTCTGGCATCCGGGGATTACAAAGGCGTCGTTGAACTTCTTGAGCCGCTTCGCGAACGCTACGTCAACGCTGTATTCACTGCGAGTGATAGAATCAAACCTATTGCGATTACAGCATGGAATGCTGCTGAAGTGTTTCACAGCTATGCGGTCGCTGCGGCACATCTCGGCAAGAACTATGTGGCAAGATCTAATGAGGCATTGGTTCACGCCGCACAGATTTACAAACATTGTGGTACATACCCATTCGGATTCCGTCCAGACTTTTGGTCCAAAGAAAAGCAGATTCATAAAGTCGCGCACGACCGAGGCGTCGCCACTGTAGACTTTCTCCCTAGAATTCCTGCAGATATAGACGCAACAATAAGCCAACTCGTAAACTGGCTCATATGGTAGGACGGAAAACGGGGGAAAACGGGGACGGGAAAACGGGGACGGCGGGAAAACGGGGACGGACAACGATTGTTCGGTTCGCTCTGAGCGCAATAGGGGGCCGCAATAGAGGGATCTGAGAGGCGCTGGGTTCAGAGAAATACCTGGGGCGGGCAAAGGATCGCACCGAAAGCTTGTTCACCCGAAATTCTCCGGTGCCGTTACGCTGAGCGGAAGGCTCGGGGACGATGTCAAAAAGTATCAAGAAAGGGAAGTCACCACCGCCATTGAGACCGTCACGAAATGAAAGACAGCGACCGATATCACAAGTGGGTGGAGTGGAGCGACGAAGATCAAGTGTACGTCGGCAAATGCCCGGATCTAATTACTGGCATTCATGGGGACGACGCCGTTGCCCTCTACAGTGAGTTATGCTCGGTTGTCGAAGATGTCATCGTCCACTCCAAGTCGGAGGCCCGGAGTCTTCCAGCAGCGAAGGTCCGGCCGATGCGTGAGGTCGCATAGCGGAAATGACCGCGGCGCTTGATGTTGAAAAGCTCGTTCCCGCCTGGCAAGCGCTTAGGTCGGAGGCACCTATTTCCCATATTGAGTCAGGACTTGATTATGAGCTAGCCACGGCCTTCCTCAATAACTTGCTCGATGTCGTCCGAGACGATGCCAGCCACCCTCTTTACTCGCTCGTTTCCGTGGTTGGCGATCTCGTAGAGGCATATGAAATCGATCATGAGCCGATTTAATCAGGCTGGAGTCATTCTTGGCCTTGCCGTCCCGGAATGTATGTGAGCCTGGCTCCGCTTGTTCGGGAAGCCCCGAAGGTTGCTGGATGAAGTACGATGATGAAACTGGTTGGGCCGGGGCACGAACGGGTGATGAACCCTGACACGGCATGCGCTCGGGTGGAATCAACTGTGAAAGTCCATAACTGAAGTCGAGACAAATATGGCCACCGTCGTCAGCAAAGAAGATGCACACAAATTGGTTGATCAGTTGCCTCCAAATGCAACTTGGGACGATCTAATGCATCAAATCTATGTGCGTGAATCCATCGAGAAAGGCTTGGAAGACAGCAAGTCCGGAAGAACAAAAGACGTATCAGATATCAGAAAGAAATATGGACTTTCAGAATGAGAATACACTGGGCAGAAACAGCCCAGGCACATTTGGATGCGATATATGCTTACATAGCGCAAGGCTCTGAGACTTACGCTGCGCACGGTTGATCGCATCACAAGAAGATCACAACAGATTGGAAGTTTTCCTCTATCTGGTCGTAGAGTACCAGAATACGATTTGGATCAGATTCGCGAAGTGTTTTTCGGTCCGTACAGGATCATTTACCACATCAAACCGGATCAAATAGACGTCATCGCTGTAATTCATGGAGCAATGGACGTGCCGCAGGATGGACGCGACTAATACGCTCGTGGCAAATAGGTCAAGTTCGAGCTATTTTTTCTTTGCCGTCCCGCAATTTATTCGAGCTTAGTCCCTTTTGTCGAGTGGTTTTTTGTCGTCAGAAAACTGCGGGAGAAAGGGCTTGTCTATTGATCATAGGGGGAACACGAGCATGCTGTCCGTCACGATTCAAGAAGCACGCGCCACGTTGCCAAACCTCATTCATCGCCTGGCCCCTGGGGAGGTGGTGGTGATTACTGAGAACGACTGCCCAGTCGCGCGACTGGTGAGCGAGTTACCAACGGTGAAGCCGGGCCTGCGCCTTCCGCCTGGTCTTGGCAAGGGGTGTATGTCGATGGCTACCTAAACCCGCCTATAGTTGGTGAATGACGCGGGTAATCGCCAACGAGGGTGGTGAAGACCGGTCGGGTCGCTGGGGGCGCGGGGGGGGGTTGGGGGCCGGGAGGAGAGGGGGGTGTATGGCCGCGCGGCACCATGCGCGGGCGGGTGTTCCCCGCGCGGGAGGTGACAAGGGCCGCACCATGGTCTACAGAATCAGTGCCGTTGAGACAGGTACGGCACTGGCTGCGACCGCCACAGTCTTTCCAGTGCCGTACCCCGGAGCGTGCGTGGCACGTACCGTGGGTAAGTATCGCCCGCTGGTGGGCGACGATCCAGGCTTCATCGGCAGGAGTTGCCGATGCTGGACAGTGCCCGGTTGTTCAACTGCGCCCGCTGTGGTCG
>CAILVI010000551.1 GCA_903837595.1 uncultured Thiodictyon sp. | reverse complement strand
GGCGATTGAACAAGAACAAACCTTTGCGCTGTGCTTTGGCAATCGCGAGATGTTTCCGGAACACTTGATCTCAACCGCTCGACAAGAGTTGACGGAAACCGTTGCAAAGTTGGGTTACAAGTCGTTGGTTATGCCTGCGGACGCGACTCCCCTTGGCGCGGTGAAGACGGTAGGACCCAACAAGCCCGCGCCACGCTTAAGTTTTTGCGGTTGTTCACGGTGAAACGGTAGGAACGAAGACGGTGAAACGGTAGGACTACCTTTAGAGGGAACCTTTACCTTAGCCTGTAGCTGGCCGCCCCCGCCTGTGAACAACTCGCCAGCCGAAGGACCGGAACCAGCGGCAAGACCGCACCCAGATCCACAGCACCGGAGTCGCGGAGAGGCCCAAGACGAAGAGGTTTTGCAGGACGGAGGGGCGGCAAGCTCAGTGCCCTACAGCGAACCACAAAGCTGCTGAGAGGCCATGAAGAGGTTTTACGCCAAGGAAGCAGGGGCAGGGGTTCAACCAGGTCGGCCAGCTTCGAGGGGCTGAGAGGTCGAAGAAGGGCAGTAGGAAAAGAACGAGGCACCGGCTTTTTAGGGACGAAACCCCGGAAGTGTCGACACTTTCAACGCCGGCGGGGCTGTTTCGGGGTCGGCGCCAGCCCGGCCGGAGTCGTGCCGGCGGGGTTTCTGTCTACATCGTCGGGGCTGGAAGGCTCGCCAGGACTGGAGCGAGGCGCAGCGGCCAGGTCAGCGAGTAGCCGCGGCAGCCAAACCGCCGCCCTGGCGCGTTGCGCGGGGCTGTAGCGCGGCTGGGCCAAGACCCCCACCCGATCCGCCGGGGGGAGATGGGCGCGCCGCGGTGGCGGCTGTGGGGCTCTTGGGGTAATTATGGCGCGGGCTCCCGTGCGGTCGGGGTGATTTGAAGCATATCGGCACCCCTGACCCTCTTTCCTACCGCCGGCCGGTATTTGTCTGTGCTTTGTTGTAGTATGTTGTAGGATACAACTTACTACAACATGAAAAGGTTACATCCAATGGCAATTACACCCGAGCAGATCATCGAGACCGCCGAGGCCCTGGTGGAGCGGGGCGAGTCCGCCACCCTGGCCGCGGTGCGCCGGGAGTTGGGGGGCGGGTCCTATACGACCATCAGCGAGGCCCTCAAGGGCTGGCGCGAGCGGCGCCAGGCCACCCAGGCGCGGGCCGAGGCGGTGCAGGTGCCGGCGCGGGTTCAGGAGGCCCTCACCCAGGCGGGCGTGTTGGTCTGGACCGAGGCGGTTCGCCAGCACGCCGCCCAGCTCGCGGCCGAGCGTGAGGCCCTGGACCTGGAGCGCCAGCGCAACGAGGGGGAGCGGCGCGAGGCGGTCGAGCTCGCCGACCAGGTGAGCCGGGATCTGGATCAAGTCCGCACCGAGCGTGCCCAGGCGTTGCAAGACCTCGCCCAGGAGCGCCAGGGGCACGACCAGGCGCAGGCCGAGGCCCGCGAACAGCGGGCGATGGCCGAGGAACGGGGCCGTCGCGGCGAGGCTCAGGAGGCGGAACTTCGGGATCTGCGCCGGCAGGCCGGGGAGACCGCCGCGGACTTGGGCCAGGTCCGCGGTCACCTTGAAGCCCTGCGGGGCCAAGTCGAGGATCTGCGGGAGGCCCGAACGCGCATCGAGGCCGAGCGCGACCAGGCACGGGCGGCACTCCAGGAGGCCCACGGCGAGGCCCAGGAGCGCGCCCGGCGCATCGAGGCCCTAGGGGTCGACCTGGAGGCCCTGCGGGCGCAGGTGGCCGCGGCAGCGCTTGAGGGCGCCCGTCTGAGCGGGACCCTGGAGCAGGCGCGCCAGGACGCCACGGAAGCCGAGCGGGGCGCCAGTGCGGCAGCGGCGCGAGCCGACCGCACCACCGAGGCCCTCGAGGCGGCACAGGAGGCCCGCACCACCGCGGAGCGGGCCGCCGAAGCGCTGCGTTTGGAGGTGGCCACCCTGACCGAGCGCGCGGCCCATAACGCCGATCTACGTGCCATCATCGCGGCCTTGCAAGCCCCGGCACCGAAACCCGAGGCCCCCGCGGCGGCCGTGCCCGAGCTGACCCTGGAGCCGACACCCAAGGCCCCCGCCCGGCGCCGGGGCCGCGTTCAGCAAGAGACGTCAGGAGATCAGGCGTGATGCCAGACCCCACCCGGTGCGTGACGGCCGCGCCCGGGGTGGGCTGCCGCTGCATCCGGCACGGTCTCGTCAATATCTGATCGTTATGGTAGGAAATAACGATTTCAGCTTTCCGCTGGCGCAACCTATCGTTTGAACCGTAGGCAGGCGACAAGGGTTCAGCGTCCTGATCCTCCCGGATCGACCACCAACCCATTGTCCAGCTTGCTACACGAACCAGAGACACTGCCCAGCCATCTGACTTGAGGTTACTGCCATGAGTGACGCGACCCTGCGCTCCAAGACCAACACCGCCTTGTGGATGGCTGTTGCCATCTGTCTGGTTCCCCTCGTGCCCTACGCCCTGGGTGGCTTTGGCGGCGGCTGACCATGGACTCTGCGGATCTGACGAAGGCGGCGCGAGCCGCCTTTTTTGTGCGCGGGTCAGTTTATACGGGGGCAGACGTGACCAGACAGAGTTGCAAATAATCTGGGTCCAAGATCCCCATTATTTGCAGTTAGCTGTGGGGCAGGGGGACCAGGCGTCAGCACCGGCGTTGCGGCCTGGTCGATAGGACT
>CAILVI010000550.1 GCA_903837595.1 uncultured Thiodictyon sp. | reverse complement strand
GGGATCTCCTCACCGGTCTTCGGATTGCGCCCGGGGCGCTCCTTCTTATCGCGCAGCTCAAAATTGCCAAAGCCCGACAGCTTGACATCCTGGCCGCGTTCCAGTGATTTGCGGATCTCCTCGAAAAAGCTATCGACGAGGTCTTTGGCCTCACGCTTGTTGAGCCCAAGCTCCTCGAACAGGTGTTCTGCTATGTCGGCTTTTGTCACGGCCATCTTTCTCTCACATCGTCGTGGGCAGAAATCGACTCAAGGCGCGGCGCACAGGCCCCCGCCCAAGCCTCTGCATGGCCAGCAAGTGTCTGAGAAGACGCCTGCAAAATCAATCTGACGCGGGGTTATTTCCGGCCCGCCGGTGTTTCGCCCAGGCCGTGGGCCGGGTCCACAGGGTCCGTGACGGAAAGCCCGCGGTGCAGGGCGCCAGCACCAAATCGGGCGTGGATACGGTCCACCGTGACCGTCAGACGCCGCTCCCGCTCACTGTCCGCGGGGCGCTCGGCCGCGCCATCGAAGAGATCAGGCTGGACCGGCCCCGGGGTCCCCAGATCGGCGATCCCCAGGCCGATCAGGCGCACGGGCTTGCCCTGCCAGCGGCCAGCCTCGAACAGCGACCAAGCGGCGGCGAACAGGGTACGGGCGTCGTCGCTGCGCCGCGGGAGCCGCCGCTGGCGGGTGTGGGTCTCGAAGCCGCAGAAGCGGATCTTCAGCGTCACGGTGCGCCCCGCGATGGTCTCCTCCCGGGCCGCGGCAGCGATCTCGACCGCCAGACCGCGCAGGGTGTCGCGCAGCACGCCGGGATCGGTCACGTCGACGCCGAAAGTGGTCTCCTTGGAGAGTGACTGGCGGACGGCACGCTCGCCGACCCGGTCGGAGGCGATGCCCCGCGCCTGCTGGTAAAGGTTGGTGGCGGCGCGTGACCCCAGATGCGCTTGAAGCTGCGTGAGCGACAACCCGCGCAGGTCCGCGACGGTGCGCAGGCCCAGCCGCTTGAGGATTGGGCGGGTCCGGCTGCCGACCCCGCGCAGGACGCCGACCGGCTGCCCGCCCAGGAAGTCCAGGATCCGTTCCGGGGGCACCACGACCAGACCGTCCGGCTTGCCGAAGTCCGAGGCGATTTTGGCCACCAGCCGGTTCGGGGCGATGCCGACCGAGGCCTCGTTCCGATGATTGTCAGCGTCCTCAAATCCACCGAGAGTTCCCTCGATTGATTAGGCATATTACTATGCGCGTAATCCACTTGTACCTAGGGCCAACCGTCGCCGTCTCTGGGTGTGTTCATGTCGTCACTCACGGCGACGTAGAACAACTCGCAGCCTCCGGCCCATACAACGACAGTCGGCTCGCCACCGAGATTTGCGGCAAACCCGCAGATCTATTGGCCAGCCAGGATGCCAGGAATCCCCTGACAGGCTTCCCCCGTGCGGAATTGCTTTCCTGGTCACCAACTAGCGATACGATAGCCAAGGCGCCGCCACCGCTCACATCGTCGGGGCAGGCATCAAAAAGAAATGGCCCGGCGAAATCAACATAGGTAAGTGCGAAGGGTCCATCGCATTCAAGTACCAGTTCAGGTGGGTGGATAACGGCCGGGCGATTGTCAAAGAGTCCATTTTTACGCAAGGTCCGGTCGTGATCAAGGCGAAGTAACCATCCCGCGGCAAAGCCGGAGGTTCTTTCATGGCTCAGGTCTAACGCAAGAACCGCCCCCGCCCCGTGATGTGGTCGAACGACCAGACATGCTCGTTCGGCGCGTGCCGGCAGCGACCGACGATGCGCCCATAGAACTCGATCCGCCCAGAGTCCAGACGCACGGCGCTAAGGCCCTGGCGCTGCGCGCCGCATAGCGGGCAATCGGCGACATACCGCACCAGGTGCAGCGATGCCGGAGCGGTTCCGTTTGGGTCCAGCCTGCGTTCGATCACGTTGTCACCGAACGTGAAGGGTTGCCACCAAAAAGGCGCTCGGGCAACGCTATTCTGGATCAAGTTCAACCACCATCCAAACGCGACCCGCAACATTATGAGCAGGAGCCCCGATACGATCAGGTTTCGCAGGAAGTCGAGAACCGATGAGGCATACAAAACGAGTAGAAAAATCAAAACCGAAAGCAGGAAAAATGCCAGACCGCTACCTGTCATTGACACAAGCAGCAGGCGGCCGACCCATCCGGCCATCGAGAGCCCGTCAGCAGGAAGGCGCATGAGGCGGAACGTGGTGAGCGGGATCGGGTAGTACTGGATGTAGTTCTCAGGCACCAGTGGAGATGAATCGCCCTGTTGCTCGGACGCAGCGCCATGTGGTACAGATACCGCTGAAGATAGAATACTTGGACTTTCAGACACTCCAGATTGCGGTGTTGTGCCTTTAGATGAGGGCGCAGACTTTTCAGTTGGCATTGGAAAGAATAAAAGGCAGTACCTAGCTTTTTTTCCTCGCCCACCTTTTGGGTCTGGTTTACCATCTTCGCCTATCACTTCGCTCCGCGGCTCAAATAGGAGACCGAATTGAGGGCCGCGCGTAATAATGTTGTTTTTGCGAATAGCAAGATTAGCACCTAGCTTTCTCCAATGATTATTAATACGAGACTTTGCGCTTACGTCACCCAAGTTTTTCCAGCTTTTCTCGCCGAGATCATCAACAGCATTTGTAATGGAGGTAGGCAACCAACCCTTATTGTTATCGGCAGGGGCGGTTTCCGCGAGTCGACACAAAGCACGCAGCAATGTTGCCCAGAGAGCTTTTTCTCCATCCCATTCCTTCTCAAGCAACTGACTCAGCGCATGGGCCGCCTTTGCGATCTGGACCGGATCAGTTACGGGCTGAGCATCGCCGTCAGAAACCATCTGTAAAATATCCAAAGGTTTTTCTTCTGTTTCTCGAAGCCTGTGCCAACGAAGGTATGCCCTGCGGACCGTCCCGCGGTAAACCCTCCAAGCGTGCATTGTGACAGACCAACAGACTCCCGAGCCCCCGAAATACCGTAGTTCGCCGCGGGAACTGGGAAAGCAGGCCTACAGGGAAGGGCTGCGACCGGACGACAACCCGTTTCAGGACGGGCGGTCCCGGACCGACTGGTCAGACGGTTGGGGGTACCAGCGCACGCACTACCCGTCTGCGAAAGATGTGGCAGAGGCCGCCGCGGATCTCGACTGCATGTCGCCGTGGCAGGGAGACGAGAGCGGTTACGGGGCCTACTGTTAGCCCAAGCGTGACAACCCAAAGACACGAGGACAGGCATGCCCTACCACACGGGGCGGCCCACCGGGTCCTGGCGCGGCCCTTCCAGGGTCGCACGCCACCTGGCCACTCTTTGCCGGACAGGACCTGCCCGGCCGCAGTTGGCCCAGTAGTTTGGCGGAGCGCGTGGGCCCGTTGTCAACAGGTTATCGACCGGCGCAGGCGATGTTACAGGGTTTCGACACCGTCTGTGGCCCGCGTTGCACGCCGTATCGGTCGTCTTCTCGTAGAACACGTGGAGCGCCCTACCCGTTCTGTGTTGAATACGCGTCCACCACGGGGAGATAGCCGTGCTGCTGACGCCGCTTTCCGATCGCTTGGATCTGCGCCAGTCCATCGGCATAGGATGACACGCCCGTGGTGCGCACCGCCCCCTGGTGCGATCCCAGTCCGCCCCAGACTCTGACCAGGGTCCACTCGCCGAACAGATCCTGGAGTAGGTGTGCCTGGTAGTAGCGATTCTTGGTTTGGTGAACCCAACGATACATAGCCACCCCCGAGCAGCGCTGATTCCACATCCACCAGTCGATCGTGTGGGCCGGTCACCATCGCCTGCATTCGCCCCCTAACGCGGGTCATCACTGTCACCCCATAAGGGCGTCTGGTGACCCCATTATCCAAGATTACGAATACCGGAGACAAGAAATATGCGCTTGTCATGTGCCCGGCGGTGGCGATGCCCCTGGCTAAGGTGATTTCTGGCCGCCGTCGCTTAGGGCTCGGGAAAGCTCGGCGGTCTGCCGGAGAAGTCGCGACGAATCATGCCATCATCGAAAGCAGCGCCCAAGGCAGAGCGACCACCGGATGCGTGGCGGTCTATGCTGTTGACCCTACCCGTAACGATCCCCTGGTGCGCTGGAGGGAGGTACCCAAGAAAAGAGCAATCCCCACGGCAAAGCCATGGGGATTGAAAAGACCGTAGCACGATGGGCTATGCCACCGCTAAGTTTTTGAAACGCCAAACATCCGCCCAGTCAAGCGACTTGGTGCCTGCCGGGATGGGGCCGTGGGGCACATGGATGATCCCCGCAATCCCGCGGGTCCTCAGCCGCTCTTGGAGTCCGTTGGCGGCGGCCTGTCCTGCCCCTGATCGGTCCTTATCCGCCCAAATGAAGACCACGTCGATCCCGGGCGGCGGCTCCCAGTTTTCCATCACGCGGTCGGAGACGCCGGCCCAGACCGGGATGCCCGTTCGCTGCCTGACCGCCAACGCGGTTTCAATGCCTTCGGCGATCCCTAACAGCGGGCCGACGGGAAAGAGCCGGATGGCACCGCCCATCAGGGGCCCGCACGGAATCATCATCTTCTTCGGGCTGCACACCGGTGCTTTGCCGCCTTCCGTGGTGAGATAGGTCCGGTGCAACGACACTGGCCGTCCCTGGGCGTCGCTAACCCGGCTGACGATGGCCGGGTAGATTCCTGTTCTCACCCGATCCTCGTAGTATCCCAAAGCGGGGTGGAAGCGGACGACGTTGGCGTCCGGCATCGCTGAAATCCCGCGGGACTGGAAATAGCGCTGAAGCGGCAGCGCCGCCGGATCCGTCGGATCGAGGGTTTCCGACCAGACCCGCCGGAGGGTCGCCTCGGTGACCGCCACATCCTGGCGTTGCGCCATCATCGGGGCTGGTCGCGCGTGGGGTATCGGTGAGGCCGAAGCGCCACCGCCAGTCAGGCCGAGCGCGTGTGCCACGGCTTCCAGCGCCTCTGGGAAACGCCAGTCGTTCGCCCACATCAGCAGGGCGAACCCGTCGTGGAACGCCCCGCAGGTGTTGCAGATCCCTCCCCCACTCTGGTTCACATCTTTGAAGACCCGCAGCCCGTCCCGTCCGCCATGGACGGGACAGGGGACGTGTCGACCTGGGCGGGACAGTGCCTGGTCCAGGGTCGGCGCCAGACGGCCAAGGATGCCATTCCACTGGCCCCGGGCGCGTTGGCGGACCAGTCCCGAGTCAAGCCTCATGGTTGCATGCTCGCCGCTGTCTGGCTTGCTTTCTTCGCGCACAGCCGTCCTTGTGCGGTGTCGGTGAGGTAGGCGTCCCAATTGACCTCGTTCTTCCACCGATGAGCCGTCCTTATCGCCGCCCGGCAGTGCTCGCCACTGAAATGCTCAGGGAACGCCATGGCCACCAGCGCCCAATCACAGTGCTCTTCATACCAGCCCCTGCCGGCAAAGGGGTCGAGATTCCTGATCACGTCCGGCATTTCGACCAAGCGCTCATCGCTAACATGGATACCCCCGTGGCTTTCGGTAGTGAGTAAGGTAATGCCAGATGCAATCACATAGCCGCTGCCATCGCCCCAGGGGGTCTTGGTCTTTCCCTGTGTAGGGAACGTCTTGAAGTCGTACATCACTTGCCTCTATTATCATGGTAAAGGGCATACGCTTCCCCCCACGGGGAAGCCTGCCCCGCAAGGTGGAACGGATCGACCGTAAGCGACTAGGCGCTTACTGCCGTATAGCCTTTGGCCATGTGCCCGTAGACGGTGTCACTGGCACTCACAGAAGTCCACGTTCTGCAAGCGAGGTGGTCTCCCCCTCGCCGACGATCAGATGATCGAGGACTCGTACATCAATCAATGCCAATGCCTCTTTGAGCCGTTGCGTGATCCGCAGGTCCGCCTGACTGGGCTCGGCAACACCACTGGGATGGTTGTGGGCGAAGATCACCGCGGCGGCATTGGTCTCGATGACTCGGCGCACTACCTCACGGGGATGCACACTCGCCCCATCAATGGTGCCTTTGAACAATTCCTCGTAGCGAATCACGCGGTGCCGGCAGTCCAGGTAGAGACAAACGAAGACCTCGCTCGGCAAACCAAAGAGTTTCAGTTTCAGGTAGTCTCGGGTCGCTTGCGGGCTAGTGAGGCAGTCCCCTTTAGTCAGGTAAACTGCCTCCAGACAGCGGATGGCTTTCGCCACGAGCGTGCGGTCGGTGCGCGACAGGGCCGGGCGGCGCTCCTCGTCATTGATATCGTCTGCGAACAGGGAAAGTTGTGTGGCCATGGTGGTCTCCTGGTTGGTGAGACCGGCAGACACACCATCCCCAATGGGAGAGCGAGTCTCCCGGTGGGGATGGAATCGGCCGTGCACCCGCTTTAGGGCGCGCAAGCCACGGGCTTAGCAGTAGTGAGCGTCGTTATCCCTGCGGCTCAAGTTCGTCATGCGCAAAGGCCCCGGCGCTGAGGTTGCCCTCAGCATCCAGGGACAATGCATAGAGGCCATCGTCCATGGAAGGGTCCTTGGCGCGGTGTTCCCTTGCCCTGGCGAGCACCGCGGATTCTTTCAGGGGACCGACCACGAAGGGTTCGCAATCGCCCTCGACGATCAGCAGCCAGTGGCGCGGGTGGGGGTCGTTCATGGTTTCGATGCCGTGTGTTGATGTCATGAGGTTCTCTGCTGAAGTGCGGAAGATGCGCGCTTCCGAGCGCGTAGGCAGTGTTCCCCTGGGGTTGCTTGGACGTTGCTTCAGAGTAGGCTGACCGGCGTACCGGCGAGACCGCAATAGCCTCTTGGTCGATCGTCAGCGCGATAACTGTCTGGCAGTTTGCGTGAATCCATGCCCGCGTCTTCCCAACGCCACGCCATGCAATGCTCATGCAGGCAGGGTGCGAAGGTCGAGATCATGGGAATGGTGCCGTTGCCTAACTGACCGGGCTTATAGGACGCGGTAATCTCGTCCATGGTCAGGCGGCGGCTGATTGTGCGTAGCGGACAGCCGATGTCCGTTGCCTCGTCTGCTGCGACGATCATGACTGCACCCCGGCGACCACAAAGTGGTCACAGTAGAGCGCGTCCGTGTCATCGCTTAATGCATAATCGATGAACCGATCACGCCACGCGAACCCATCGATCTCACCTTGCCGACTGGCTTGTCCATGCAGCCCGCAGTCTAAGTCCCAGGCGCCACGCTCGAACCACTTGTCCGCGTGACCACAGTAACCGCACATGCGGCTATTGTCATTTCCGCTCGGATACATCAGTCGCTGTTGTACAACCCACGGCGACTCTGCTCCAGTTTGCGCTGACTGCACGAAGACAGTACGCTCATACTGCGCGAGCCGACGGATCGCGACCAGCATCGCGGGGTCGCGATTGATGCCGAGATGGCCGAGCGCCTGGCATTCAGCCGAGCAAGAGGTATTGTCCTGGTCATGCTTCGGGCGCCCGCAGTGCTGGCAGTGGCTATCACTCACGTCTCACCTCATTGGCTGACGGGGAGACGCACGTTCCCCTGTCTGGGAGGCGGCCTCCCCTTGGGGTTGATCGAACGGGTTTACGTTATGCGGTAGCGGCGAGACCGCGCGGGCCTATCACCACGAGCTTGCCATTCTCCTTGATGCGCTGATGCACATACTCCAACAGGGTGATCGCCTCCGCGTCCAACTGGGTATCGGGATGATCTGTGACCTGCGCGACGATCGCCGGAATGGCGTCATAACAGTACAGTCCGGGCCGTAAGCCGTCGCGCACCGACCGCCAAGGCTTGCAGTCCTTGCGGTCGACCAGGAGGTACTCCGGACACCAGGTCACCCTGGTCCGGCCACCGTCCGCCGCGTCGAGTGCGGCCAGCTTCTGACGGAACTGATAGGTCGTCGCATCGAACACCTGCTGGCCACAGGAGACCCAGGCGTGGAACAGAAAGCCGCCGGTCCCGGCGGCTACCGCGGACCCTTCGCGGTGGTGACACACCACTGCACCGGGGTCTTGGCCGTCGACGCGCCAGGCGGCATAGCCGGCCACCAGGCGCACGTCGTTGATGCCCTCGCGGGTCAGTAGGTGCTGACAGGCCAAGGCGTGCCAAATGCAGTCCGTGCCAAGGTGACTGCTCGCCGTCGTGGCGATGGTCCGCACGGCTGTGGCGACCGGGCCGGCGATCTCTTCGGGTATTTTCATGGTGTTCTCTTCGTGAGGGGGACATGCCACCCCGCGGGGCGTCATGCTCCCGGTTGGGGTTTCAAGTGGTCATCGTTTCGGCTGTTTTTGTAGTCCGCTCAGCTTGCGGTGATCTCGGTCTCACCATGGAGAACCGAAGAAGACCTGCGTGCGCTGTGCTCTCAGTGGTCAAGAGC
>CAILVI010000549.1 GCA_903837595.1 uncultured Thiodictyon sp. | reverse complement strand
TTTGCTCACGGCGTTGTTTTTCAAATGCCTCGTCGATGGCCGCCTGGCGTTTGGCGTGGCGCACCTGCATCTGGCGGATGACCTCATCGACGCTGACGTCACGGCGCGGCAGGAAGTGGGCCAGGAGGGTCTCCAGGTCCGCGCAGCCGAGCAGGGGAAGCGTGTCGGCGGCCGCGACGCGCTCCTCCAGCATGCACAGCATCGCCATCATGACCAAGGCCATGTGGTGATGCCAGGTACGCCAGCCACGTGCCTGGTAATGATCCAGTCTGGCGTGGCTCTTACCATCTTGGAAGGTGCGTTCCACCCAGAAGCGCTGTAACCGGTAACCCCGCGGCGTTCTTCCCCGCCCGCCGCCGATTCGGACAATGCTCCCCATCATCCGCGACACCGATGGGAGCAAGCGATGGGTATCACCGAGAAGCGCGTGCGGCGTAGCCGCGCGCAATGGCGGCCGTGATCGAGCGTGGCGAGCGCAGCCCGCTGGGTATATCCGGGTTTTGCCGGGCGGAGGGCCTCGGCACGGCGAGTTTCTACAAGTGGCGCCAGCGTTTGGCCGCCGCTGCCCCGAGTGAGGCGTTGGCGCCCGTGAAGGAACCCAGGTTTCTGGACCTGGATCCGCTGGCCGGCCCGATTAGCAACGGGTCGGCCTGGGACATCGAGCTTAAACGGGGCGCGGGCGTGGTGCTGCGCCTGCGGCGCGGTTGATGTTCTTTCCGGAAGCGCGGGTCCGGGTGTTCGTGTATGGCCGCCCGGTGGGCATGCGCAAATCCTTTACCGGGCTGAGCGCACTCGCCAAACAGGGGCTCGGGCAGGACCCGCTGTCGGGGCATTTACTGGTCTTTATCAACCGCCGCGGTAATTACATTAGGCGCTGTATAGGAATCGTACCGGCTTCTGTCTGTGGGCCCAGCAGCTGGAGCGCGGGTGTTTCGTGAGCGACTGGCGCACGAGGGCGAATCGGGAGACGGCACTCAACAATTTCAAGAAAGTCAATCCGTCAGCATCGCGGCTACGGTGACGCGCTGGCAGTGTGTCGAGCCGTACTCGTCACCCGGCCCCGCCAACATCGGTACGACTGGTGCCCGCACGCGCCGAGCGTCTTGCCCGAGCCGTTGGCCCTCGACCGTCAGACCCTTCCGCTCGTCGACCCATGCGGCCTCCCGCGTCTGTTGGTTCGCAAGGGACAGTTGCAGTACCTCGATTCTGGTCCGGGGGAAAGCCTATGACCTTTGGCACGGGTGGCCTTGACCTCGCTCGCCCAGACCGAGGAACGGGCCGGGCACATCAACCTCAGACACTCCCCGAGCCCGCACCTCCCGCATTCCCCCCTCCAAACGGGCACCTTGCGCCCTCACGCCCCGATCGTTCGTTACGGCATCCTTGCCGCACGTCAACTTCCCGTGCGGCCCCCAGTCGATGCGCCTTCTCCGTCTGTCAAAACTTATGCTTGCTGCGCTCCTGTCGCAGTCGGTCGCCGTGTCGGCGGCGCCCGGGGTCACCCCTGGGGCCGCACCTTTGGGCGATGGCGTGGCCATCAAGCACATGACACGCCTGCCGGTGGCAGGCATCCAGGCGGTCGAAACCACGGATGGCCGACTCCTCTTCATCACCGACAACGGCCGGTACCTGATCCGGGGCACCGTCATGGACCTCTGGCATGGCGCGGAACTGACCTCCTACCAACAGGCCGAGACGCTGGCCGGCCGGATCGATCTGCAGCGCCTCAAGCTTGATGTCGCCGACCTGGGCGCAATCAACGACGGGGCCGGCCGCGATGTCATCGTCTTCGTCGACCCGCAGTGCGAGCACTGTCGTGCGCTGTACCAGGACCTGCCGGCCCTGACTGACCGCTTTCGGTTTCGCCTGATCCCGCTGCCGCTCTCGGCACCGTCGCAGCCCGTGGTCCTGGCGCTGCACTGTCTGGCCGCGACCGATCCCGCTGCCGCGCTCAAGGCCCTCTTGGCGCACGACGATCAGTTGCCGACGCCGACCGGGGCCTGTGGCCAACAGACCGCTCAACGCACCCTGGTCACCGCCCAGATCCTGGGCATCCAAGGCACACCGTTCCTGATCGCGCCGGACGGGCGCATACACCAAGGGCAGCCCGACGACCTGGCGGCTTGGCTGGAACCGCCGAAGCCGATCGGTGAGGACCGCCAATGAGCCCATCAATGCTGCGACTCGCGCTCATTCTCATCGCGCTGGCCCTGAGCGCCTGTGCGGAAAACACCAAGTATGCCTGCCCAGGAATGCCCGATAAGCCGATGTGCCTACCACCGTCTGAAGTCTACGCCATCACCGATGGTCAGGGGCCCACACCGGCCGCGGCCCGACGTCCCAGTACCCTGAACACCCGCTGGCAGGTGCCGTGCTGTGGCGGTACCAATAACCAACCCGGGAGCTTGCAGCCATGATCAACCGGAGGGCGTTTGCCTACGCCACGTGCTGTCTGTGGGCCTGGTGCCTCACCGGCTGTATTCCGCTCGGGGCCACAAAAGCCACCGTCCGGTCCGACCCCGTTGACCAGCGACCGGCGGAGTTTACGCCGAAACAGGCGTCCTCCACCACGATGCAGGTCTGGTTGGCCGCCTGGGAGGACCAGCGTGGTGACCTCCATGCGCCATCGACCGTCTACGTCGAAGTCGATCCCACCAAGTGGAGCTACGGCGAGCAGTCGCCGTCCTCCCGCTACAGCGTACTGCGCCCACTCCAGGTGGAAACACGCACCGAAGCGCCACCGCCGCCGACCGGAATAGGCGCGAATAGCGGTATCGATCCACGCACTCAGGCTGCCATCCCGCTGCCGCCAAGTACCGGCCGGCGTGGCGCCTAGTGAACGCGATGCCATAACAGCCAACCCAAGCAACGCTTATCGGGCGTACTGGGTCCGCTATCCCATCATCCACCAATATTCAACCAGACAAGAGGAAACGACCATGCCACTGAGTCATCCAGCACCACCGACGCTCGCGTCCAGCCTGCCCCGCCAACCGCTGATCGGACTGGCGGTCCTGGTCGCATTAGCCATCGCCATGCTGCTGGTGGGTACGGCACAGGCGGGGACGACCGGGACCGAATTTACCCCGCTCTATACCATGCTCACGGGTTGGATGAGCGGTTACTTGGGGCGCATTGTCGCCGCCATCTTCATCATCGTCGGCCTGATCGCGGGGATCACCCAGGGCAGCGTCATGGGCTTCGCCACAGGCATCGCGGCCGGCGTCGGCATGTTCCTGGCGCCGAACATCATCGACGGGACGGTCACGGCAACCCTGCCCGTCATGGTCATCGTGGGCGGCTAAGAACGCCACCCACCCACAGCAACATTCAAAGAGACAAGACCCATCACCATGAAACCGAATACTCCCTTATCGAACCATCTCCCGTCCGTCCTGTCCCGCCAACCGGTGGCCGCAGGGTCCTTGCTGGTCCTGTTGACCATCGCCGCACTGTTCATGGCAGGAACGGCCCATGCGGGTACCGGTGGGACCGAATTCACCCCGCTTTACACCATGCTCACCGGCTGGATGACCGGTTACTTGGGACGCATCGTCGCCGCCATCTTCATCATCGTCGGCCTGATCGCCGGGGTCACCAAGGGCAGCGTCATGGGCTTCGCCACCGGTATTGCGGCCGGCGTCGGCATGTTCCTGGCACCGAACATCATCACCGCAACAGTCACGGCAACCCTGCCCGTCATGGTCATCGTCGGCACCTGAGCACAGCGTCCCGCACCGACCGGTATCCGGTCGACCGGGGACGGCGTCAGTCCTGTACCCCTTCGTGGATGCTCCGCCAACCGCTGGTCATCTGCCTGTCTTCACTGGAAAAGAGTGCTCATGAATCATCGCAGGTTCCAAGGCCAGCGGGCCGCTGACCTCTTCCCCGTGCTTGCCTACGATTCCGACACGCACCTCTTCCAGTGTGACGACCGCACGCTCGGGTTTGGTTTCGAGTGCGAGCCGCTGGCCGGCGCGGACCCCGCGCAGGCCGACCGCCTGTCGATGCTGATCAACCTCGACTGGCCCGCCAACACCCTGATGCAGATCGCCCTCTGGACCTCGCCCGACCTGGAAGAGCAACTGGCCCGGATGCAGGTGCTGCGCATCGGCCATGGCGATGAGTTACTGCGCACCACCACCCAGCGGTGTGCCCAGTTTCTGCGGGCCGGGACCGATCGCGCCCTGGGTCCCGGCAGCGATCTGCGCCTGCGCGATCTGCAGGTGATTGTGACCATCAAGCTGCCGCTGGCCGACACCGTCGCCCACGAGAACGAACTGCGCGAGGGCAAGGAACTCGCTGCCGCCGCCTTCCAGGTCCTCAAGACCGCCGGCCTGTACCCGCACCCACTGACCGCGGACCGCTACGTCCGCATCATGATGGTCATTCTGAACTGGGACCCGAAGGCGGGGTGGCGCGACCACATCGTTCCCGACTGCGACCCCAATCTGCTGATTCGCGAGCAGGTCCTGGATTTCATGCACGCCATCGAGGTCGACGCCAAAGGGATCACGATCGGCCCTGAGCGCATTCAGACCATGAGTGTGAAGCGCTTTCCGGACCGCGTCGGGTTTGGCATGGCGGCGCGCTATCTTGGCGATGCCATGTCCGGGTCGCGCGGTATCCGCCACAATCTCCTGGTCGTGATGAACCTGAGTTTTCCCGATGCGGAGAGCAACCGGGTACAGCTCAACGCGGGGCGCCAGTTTGCCACCCATCAGGCGTCGCCGAAACTGGTGAACTATCTGCCCGCGCTCGCCCATCGCAAACATGGGTATGACGTGTTGTTCCAGTTGCTGGATGAGGGTGATCGGGCCGTGCAGTGCTACCTGGGGTTAGTGCTGTTCACGCCCCAGGCGGATGCCAATGCCGCGGCCTCCAACTTGCGCACCTACTGGCGGGAACTCGGTTTCCAGGTCATGCCGGATCAGTTCTTCAGCCTGCCGCTGTTCCTGCACTGCCTGCCGTTCGGGCCGGATCGCGAGGCGTTACCCAACCTGATGCGCTACCGGACCCTGGCGGCCAGTCACGTCACGGCCCTGATGCCGGTCTTTGGCGACTGGAAGGGCGCCGGCGATCCGGTGCTGAATCTGGTCGGGCGCAACGGCCAGCTGATGAATCTGGACCTTTTCGGCTCGCTCAGCAACTACAACGCCGTGGTGGCGGCCTCCAGCGGCTCAGGCAAGTCCTTCCTGGCCAATGAGTTGATCTCGACCAATCTGAGCATTGGCGGGCGCTGTTGGGTCATTGATGTGGGCCGTTCCTACGAGAAGCTGTGCGACACCCTGGGCGGGCAATTTATCGCCTTTACCCGAGAGTCGAACATCTCGCTCAACCCCTTCGAGTTGATCCGCGAATGGGGCGAAGAGGAGGATGTGATCATCGGCTTGGTGGCCGCGATGGCGGCACCCACGGAACCGCTGACCGACTTTCAAACCTCGGGCATCAAACGGGTGCTCAAGGAGGTGTGGGATGAGCTGGGTGGCGCGATGAACATTGACGCGATCGCCACGGCGCTCACCGCCTGTAGCGATCAGCGGCTCACCGATGTGGGCAATCAGCTCTACGCCTTTACCTCGGCGGGGGAGTATGGCCGCTGGTTTCAAGGGCACAACACCATCGCCTTCGACCGGGATCTCGTGGTGTTGGAGCTCGAAGAGCTGAAGGGCCGCAAGCACCTGCAGCAGGTCATCTTGTTGCAGCTGATCTACCAGATCCAACAGGTCATGTACCTGGGGCACAAGGGACAGCCCAAGCTCGTCATGATCGACGAGGCCTGGGACCTGCTGACCCAGGGCGACGTGGCCAAGTTCATCGAGTCCGGTTACCGACGCTTCCGCAAATACAACGGCGCGGCGATCACCCTGACGCAGTCCCTGGCCGACCTGTACGCCAACCCGACCGGGCGGGCCATCGCCAACAACAGCGCCCACACCCTGCTCCTGGCCCAACCGGCGCACGCCATCGACCAACTGCTGGCCGAGAACCGGCTGCCGATGGGCGAGGGGGCGGCGGAACTGCTCAAGACGGTGCATACCGTGCCCGGGGCCTACTCCGAGATCATGATCCTCACCAGCGACCGCGGCGGCGGCATCGGCCGGCTGGTAGTGGACGACTTCCGGCGGCTCCTCTACTCGACCCGCCCCACCGATGTTGCCGCCATCCAGCGGCTTCAGGACGGGGGGCGATCGGTCACGGAGGCGATCAACCAGTTGCTGGAGGACCGGGCCGGTGCCTGAGTCCGTCGCCATCGATCCGGGGTCGCCGGTCACGGCGCCACCCACGCGCGGCCGGGCCAGCGGTCTGTTCCTGGTCGTCATCGCCAGCCTGGCCGGCGCGGCGGGCGGCTACGCTGGCGGGCAGTGGGCGACCCGCCCCTTGGTCGCTGAACTGGCCACCCGTCCCCCGGTGATCATCATCGACATCGCCCGCGCGATGCGGGGTGTGCCGTCCGACCAACTGGGGGTCAGCATCGCGCGGCAACGCGACCTCGCCCGCCAACTGGCCGACGGCGGGGTGCTGGTGCTGGACGCCGCAGCGGTCATCGAAGCGCCCGCGACCCTGTTCCTGCGCCCGCGGGGCACGCCGTGACTGCCACGCCACGCCCCAATCCGCTGGCGACCAGCGAGTTCTGGCGCCGCGCCGGACCGGTGTTACTGGTGCTCGCCGTGCTTGGATTGTACCTCGGGACGCGCTTTCGGCTCGCCATCGACGGTCAGGTGCATCACTGCCTGCCCCCCTATACGGTCTGGTTGATCGACCGCCACGACCGGCGCCTGGTCCGGGGGGCGCCCGTCGCCTTCGTCGCCGGGAACCGGATGGAACCCTTCTTCGGGCTCGATCAATCCGTCATCAAACGCCTGGCCGGGATACCCGGCGACCACGTCGCGGTGACCGCCGAGCACACCACCAGCAACGGGATCCAGGTCGGCACCGGGCTGGCCCTTGCGGCGACCTTGGGCCGCCCGGCCAGCGACTTCATCCGGACCGAGACCGTCCCCGCCGATGCGGTCTGGATGATGGGCGACACCCCCGACAGTTATGACGCCCGCTATTGGGGCGCGCTCCCCCTGGCCCAGATTCGCGGAAGAGCCTATGCCTTATTTTAGAGTGGGCACCACCCTGCTGAGTGTGCTCATCAGCCTGGCGCCCTTACCGACCCTTGGCGCCGACGCCGACCCGCTGGGATTGCGGGCCATCCGCGATCAGGCGCACGGGATCGAGGCCGCTGCCGGCCGCGCCCAAGCGCCGTCCTGGTTACGCACGGCGCCAGACCCGGCGGCGGCCGGCGCCGGCTCGGCCTTGGGGCAGACTGAACTGGCTCGGCAGGGGCAAGCCCCGGTGTCCGCCTCTGCCTGTGAGGACCTGGGGCAACTGTGCGGCGCGCCGAAGCCGGCCGCCGGGCCGAGTGCCGGCGCGGCTCCCGGCACCGGCATCACCTACACCGTGTTCGTCTCCCGCGCCCTGGGTACCGAGGCCTTGCGGGCGATCTTCCGCGGGGCCATCGGGGCGGACGTGCGCGTCGTCTTTCGCGGCATCAACCCGGGCGAGCGGATGATGGATGCCATCCACGACCTCCAGTCCCTCCTCAAAGACCTCGACCCGCTGCCCACGGTCGAGCTCGATCCCACGCCCTTCCGCGATGGCGGGATCACGGTCGTGCCCGTCATCAGCGCCCGCGACGCCACCGGCGAGGTGGCCCGGGTCAGCGGCCTGTCGGCGCCGGACTGGTTGCGTGCGCAGTTGGGCGCCGGGACCCGCGGCGATCTGGGGGTGCGCGGACCGGTGGTCACCATCAGCGAACCCGACCTGATCGAAGAGATGCAGCGTCGCGTGGCGGCCCTGGATCTGAACGCCATGCGGGAGGCGGCGATCGGGCGTTACTGGCAGCGGGCCGCCTTCGAGGTGCTCCCGGCCGCCACCACGGCCCGGGAGCGCACCATCGATCCGACGATCACGGCCCGCGCCGACCTGATCCTGCCGGATGGGACCGCACTGATCCGCGCCGGTGACACCGTCAATCCGCTCGATCGACTGCCCTTCACGCATCGCCTGGTCATCTTTGATGCGTCCGACCCCCGCCAGGTCGCGGTCGCCCACCGTCTGGGTCAGACCGCGGGGGCGTTGCGGCCGCTGTATCTGGCCACCGCCTTCGACCGCACCCAGGGCTGGGATGGCCTGCGGGCCGTCGAGGACCGGCTGGACGCCCCGGTCTATCTGCTCACCCCGGACGTGCGCGCGCGGTTTGCCTTGGAGCGCGTACCGGCCATGGTGGAGGCCCGCGGTCGGGTCTTTGTCATCAGTGAACTGCCCGTCGCGCCGACCCCGGAGGTCCGCCATGACTAACCGCCCGGCCCGAACACTCATCGCCACGGTACTCGCGTGGTGCCTTGCCCTGACCAGCCTCACGCCCATCCCGGTGCTCGCGTCCGATCCGGGCTGTCCGGATGCCAAGCTGTTCTCCGCGAAACTGATCACCGATATCTGCTGGGCCTGCCTGTTTCCGATCCGTATCGCCGGGCTGTCCCTCTTTGGCGGGAGCGTGCCGGCCGGGGCCTCGCGCCAACCGGCCTGTCTCTGCAACGACGGCGGGGGCTTCCCGCATCCCGGGCTCACGATCAGCTTTTGGGAGCCGGCGCGGCTGGTCGAGCTGACGCGCGCACCCGGGTGTTCACCGACGCTGGGCGGCATGCGCTTGCCGCTGGGCAGCAAGCGGCTGCTCGGCACCTCGGGGAAAGCCGATTATGACTCGGGGGATGGGGGCTTCCAGAACTATCACTGGTACGCCTTTCCGCTGCTGTTCCTGCTGGATCTCTTCGTCGATAGCCGCTGTAACCGCGACGGCATCGTCGATTTCGACATCCTCTATCTGTCCGAGATCGATCCGACCTGGAACGACGACGAACTGGCCTTCTTCACCAACCCCGAGGCCGCCTGGCTCGCCAATCCAGTGGCCCTCGCCGCGTGCTTAGGCGATGCGGCGGCGGCCACGGCCGGCACCCCGCTGGACGCACTCTTCTGGTGTGCGGGGACCTGGGGCAACCTCTATCCCTTCAGCGGTCCGCAAGGGACGCTGGGCTCGCGGGCGCGTGCGACCAGCTTGTCACTGACCCGCGCCTTGGCGGCGCTGCACCGCCGCGGTCTGGCCCGACGCACCATGGGTGACGATGCCGTGTGCAAGGCGCCGATCGATGTCGTGATGAAGAAGACCGGTTACAAAATCTCGATGTTCTACCCCTTGCCGGAAACCCAGCGCGCCCACGTCATCGGCGAGAGCCCGTTGCGCTGGGGCGAGTGGCGCAACATTCCCGGTCCCGGGGAGGATCATGTCTACATGCTGTGGCGCTGGTTGGACTGCTGTGTTGCCCTCTTCTGAGTTGCCCCGCCGGGGTTGGTTGATGCGCCTCGCCGCGCCGATCTTGAGCGTGGCCATCGCCTGGGTGCCCTGGGCACTGGCGTGGGGTGACGACTTCCGTGACGCCATGCAGGCCGGCCAGGGCGCGGGCGCACAGCTGCGCAGCGCCGTCACGGTGCCGACGACGGCCGGCAGCACGCTCAATCTCTTCCCCGGGAACAGGGCCGGCGACGTGTCGTTCAGCACCCTGTTCCCCGGTGCGCAGAATGGCGGCGCCGGTACCTTCAGCGCGTACTACGGGGACCACACCGGGGCCGTGATGCAAGGGCAGAACGCCCAGAGTGCCCTCATGAGCACCGACTCCCCGACGGGGGCCGGTTACCGCACGCTGCGCGCGACGCTTGACCGCTCGCGCCCGGACATGCGCAACGATCCCCTGTGGTCACAGACCGACGACGTCCTGACCAACTTCGCGGCGATCAGCCGTACCTTCGCGGAATGCACACTGGCCACGACCTTCAAGCAGAGCGAACGCCAGACCCACGTCGCCGACCTGCGCACCTGCAATCGCTTGGAAAAGCTGGGTGGCAGCTGCGCCCTGTACCACGATTACAGCATTGCGGATACCGTTGGAATCACGCCCTGGGGTGGTGCGCTCAAGCAGTCCTGTGGGAGCGGCTGTACGCAGATCACCTATAACCACCAGGAAAGCGCCAATGAGAACATGGGGCGGGGCTATCCGTCCTCGCCCGCTCCACAAACCTTCGGCTACACCGTCGCCGATAGCCGTCGGGTGACCTCGGCATCCGTGTCCGTTGCACCCAGTGGCCCGTCGTTCGGCACCTTCCAGATCGATCAATATACCGAACGCTATCAAGTCAATTTTGACAATTACTCCTATTACGCGGCGAGCGGCGCGTCGTTTGAGTATGTGAACCGTCCCGGCCTCTCCATGGACTGGACGGCCTATCTGAAGGACGGGGCGTCGTTCACCATCGCGAACGATTTTGCGTTTCGCACCACGGGGCCGCGGGAGTGGTGGCGCGGCACGGCCCCCTACACCGTGACGGTGACGCTGCACCACGCGCTGAAGGTCACCGATCGCGGCTGGTCGAACAATCCGCACTGCCGGGACCTGGCGAAAACGCTGCGGGGCAGTGGCGGGTTCTGCGCCGGGAACATCACGTGCACCGCCTCCCCGCCACTGGGCCGCAACGGCTGTTATGTCGCCGCGGGCGGGACCGTGTGCCCGCGCAATGTGCAGCCATCGCCCATCCCGGGGGTGAATGCCCTCTGCCGACAAGCGACGGTGACCTCCGACTGCTCGGTCTTCAACCGCGGGCCGATGCCCTGCTGGATCGACGCCCAGGGCCATCAGCAATGTCCGTTCAATGAGGGGACTACGCCCACTGACTGCACCGAGCTGGAGCAAAACCCGCAGTGCGGGTTCCTCAAGTCCGTCTGCGTCCCCGGCGCACAGGACGCCAACGGCAACTGCTACCTCCACGAGGAAACCTGGGATTGCGGCACGCTGCACAGCATTCCGGTCCTCGATCGCCTGTCCACCATGGACTGTGCCGGCCCCGTGCGGTGTATGGGGACGGATTGTGCGAGCTTTCCGAGCGAACAATCGACCGATTTCGCCAAGGCCGCCGCGGGGCTCCAGGCCGCCCAAATGGCCGCGTCGGATATGACCTGTGATGCCGGGGGTGACTGCACCGTCTTCACCGGTAGTCCACAAGAATGCAAGCGCGCCGTCGGTGGCATCGTCAATTGCTGCAAGACGCCCGGCACCACCAACATGACGGATTATATTACACTGGTCACGGACATGGTCAAGATTGACAACGCGTTGATGTCACTGGATCAGCAGAACGTGGTGCGGGGGGCGTGGGAAACGCTGCGGGGTCCGGTGTCCTCGACCTGGAGCGCGATCCAAGAGACCTTCACCAGCGCGGCCAACAACCTCATGGGCAATGTGGCACCAGCCGCGACGCAGGAAGCGGAAAAGGCCGTGGCGCAGGGTATCACCCAGACCATTATGCAGGACACGGCCCAATGGGCGGCCCAAACCTTCGGTGATGCGGCGGTCAATCTGCTGTTCTCCACCACCACCGGCGGGTCCGCCGTGGTCAATGGCGCGGTGCAGGGCACCCTGCAATTGGGTGGCGGGGCAGCCCTGCTGGGGGCCGTCCTGGTGTGGGTGATGTGGGCCTACCTGGTCTACCAGATCGTCATGATTCTGATCAAGATCATTTGGACCTGCGAAAAAGATGAGTTCGCCTTGGGCGCGAAGCGCGAACTGAAGACCTGTGTCGGGGTGGGTGGCTACTGCAAATCGAAGGTCCTGGGCTACTGCGTCGAGAAACGGGACGCGTATTGTTGCTTCACGACCCCGTTGGCACGGATTCTCCAAGAGCAGGTACGCCCGCAGCTCGGACGCGGCTGGGGAGCCCCCGATCGTCCGGACTGCCGGGGGCTGAAGATCTCGGAGCTGGAGCAGGTTGACTGGAACCGGGTCAACCTCGACGAGTGGCTCAGCATCCTGGTCGAAACGGGGCACTTTCCGACCATGGATAAGCTCAACATTGAGGACCTTACCGGCACGTCAAGTGTCCTGTCGACCAATGGTCAGCGACCAAACGCCGCCGCTCGCTCGACCCAGCGCACGGACGGGATCAATAGCGAGCAGGTGCGCAAGGATGCCGCGGGTGGCGGCTGGAGCGCGACCCTGCCGGCCTTACCCTAGACACGAACAACGCAGGGGTCGCCCTCCAGCGCGTTGCCGTCCCGCTCTCGCGGTACTGGGCACGCGCTGCTCGGATTTCACTTTTCGGCCTTAAGAGACTGTTGTACAAAACCTAAAGTACGGGCGCGGCAAATTTATGGGCATGGTTATGCACAGGGATTGTGGATAAGTTTCCCGGCCAGCGATCGTCGTGGAACCCCTGGCCGACCGCCACCAGGTCCCGCTGTCGCGCTGGGTCCCCCAAGCCAATCGTGCGTTGCGACGGGGGCCGGCCAGCCGCCGCTCCGATCGGCGATCCGGCGCCGATCAGGTAGCCGCGGCCGGTCGTGTCAGGCCGCCGCCGCGTCGTCCTCCAGGACGGCATGATCGAGGACCATCAGCGCCGCCCCCGTTTCGGCCGCCACTTCGTCGGCGCGGCCTTGGCGCTGCGCGGACTCGCGGGCCCGCCGGGCGAGGTTGATGATCTCCCGGCCGATGCGCAGTAGGCGCACCCGCCACGCAAACGCGGCATTGACCCGCTGGTTGCTGGCCAAGACGCCGTTCATCCACAGGGTATCGATCGTGACCATCAGTTGGTCGAGCGATTGGATCAGGGCACAGTATTGGCCCATCTGGGGCGAATACACATGCACGGTCAGCGTGCGCGGGGCCTCGTAGCGCGGGATGCGGGTGATGCCGTGCTGGGTGCGCAGCAGCTCCATTTTCTCCTGCTCCTGATGCAACGCGAGTGCGAAGTCGTTGAGCAAGGTGTTGACAATCACCTCGACCTGATCCATCTCAGCGTTGTTGCCGATGATACGCAGGATGACGTCGATCGCATACAGTGCGGAAGAGACCTGGTACAACCCGCGCTGGATCAGGCGCTGGGCGTGGTCGGATTGGATGGTGATGAGCTCGTCGAACACCGGACGGCTGAAACGACGTTTCGGCTCGGGGCGTTGCGATGCAGTGCGGGGTGCAGCCATGGGATTGTGCGAGGCCTGATCAGAGTAGATAGAACGCCTAGAGTAGAGTGCACCCGGGCGATTGGTAAGCCCCTGAAGATTGCAAAAAGCGAGCACTTTTCGGGAGGTGGTGCGTTGCCGTTGCCGCACGAAAAAAGGACTTGCAAAACTGCGCCAAGCGCGCTAAATAGTATTCCCTCAGATCGCGCTAGCTGGGCGCGTAACAAAAGCAGCCAACACGAGTCCGCGACTGTTATTCAGCGCCATCGGGTGAACCCGCGACGCGCATTCTGACGGGCCAATCACAACGGCTTGACGGGCGGTTATGCCTGATACTCACGCCGTCTTCGCTGCGTACCGTTTTCCCCCTTTCCCCTCCTGCTGATGCAGGTGCTTCTGCGCGACGCGGCCATCGGTCAGCCTCGAGAACGACCGTTCCCCTGTCCCCTGCGATCCTTCTGCTGCTGCGCGCCGCCCGGTCCGCAGCGGACAGGCGAACAGTGTCCGTTCTCCATGGTGAGAACGGCGATGACGCTAGCTGGGCGTCCGACAAAAACAGCCAAACCAATGCGTCACGTTCGATCACCCAACCGGGGCATCACCCCCCTGGGGCGTGATGTCCCTCCACACACGAAGGAGGACATCATGTCCAAAGGTATCAACAAAGTCATCCTGATCGGTAACCTCGGCAACGAGCCGGATGTCCGCTACATGCAGAACGGTGATCCGGTGGCTCGCGTGAGCCTCGCGACCAGCGAATCCTGGAAGGATAAGAACACGGGCGAGACTCAGGAGCGCACCGAATGGCACCGGGTGGTGTTCTTCGGCAAGCTCGCGGAGCTCGTCAAGCAGTATCTCCACAAGGGCTCTAAGATCTATGTGGAAGGCCAACTGCGGACCCAGAAGTGGCAGGATAAAGAAGGCATCGACCGCTATACGACGGAGGTCGTTGTCAGCGCCCGCGGAACCATGCAGATGCTCGACGGTCGCCCGGTCGGTGAGAACGACTCACGGTCGACGAACCCGCCTGGTACCGACGCACGGCGCCCGCCGGCGAACCAAGCCCAACCGTCCGGCGAGGACCACAACGGCGCAATGCCGTTCGACGATGACATCCCGTTTATGCGACATGAAAGTCGTTTCATTGCGTGATTGCGCTAATCAAGCGTGCAGTCCGATTCGACTTGAAACTGTCCATCTGATCTGACCGCCCCCGCCCCGGGGAGACGCGTTCTCCCGACAGGGGAGGTGTGTCTCCTCGGGTTCAACACACCCAGGAGATAGACCATGACGATTGTCGCTATTGTAGTGCTGCTGGTCATTGTGGTGCGACTGGCTCGCAAGCGACCGCCGGCACCCAAGCCGCTGCGTCCCATCCCGAGTGCACGACCAAATGATCGGTGGAATGCCTACTGCCGACCGGCTTACACCCGGACCAAGAAAGGGCGTGGAACGGCGCAGAAACTCGCCGACTTCCATCGCGTTGAAACCCCCACACTCCCGCCGGGCCTCGCCCTGGTGGAACCGCAGCCGAATCCGCCGCGATCGGTTGCAACGGCTGTTGCACGCCTGCGCCAGTCGATGGATGCCCGCAACGGGCAGGCCGGATAACACGGCGCTGCGCTACGCGCGTCACGGATGGCGCCAAGAACTGAACCGACGCAACCCCCTGGGGAGCCCACCGACTCCCAACAGGGATGGTGCGTCTCCCTCGGTCATCAACCCTCGGAGACACACCATGGCAAGCATGAAGAAGAACCCATTAGCGGTCGTTCCCGGTACCGGCGCCGTCTCTTGTCGCATCCCGGTGGCTGCCGCCGTCCTGGCGGAAATCGGTCTCGATCCAGGCACCTGGGCGGTCCTCACCGACAGCATTTTCCCATCGGCCGACACCCCCGAAGGGATCATTCTGGCGGTCAGATACTGCCAGGCCCGTGGCTTGGACATCATGAAGCGTCCGGTCCACGTCGTACCCATGTGGTCGAGCGCGCTACGACGGTATGTCGAGACGGTCTGGCCGAGTATCACCGAAGTGCAAATTACGGCCGCGCGGACCGGACTCTGGGCGGGGCTGGATTCCCCGCGGTTTGGTCCTGACCAGACCAAGACCTTCTCCGGTACGGTGAAGCGCAACGAGCAATGGGTGGAAGTCCAGGCGACCGTCACCTTTCCGGAGTGGGCCGAAGTCACCGTTTACCGCCTGGTGAACGGGGTCCGTTGTCCCTTCTCGGAAATGGTCTTCTGGGAGGAAGCCTATGCGCGTCAGGGCAAGTCCCCGATCCCGAATGAGATGTGGCAGAAGCGTCCCCGCGGGCAGCTCCTGAAGTGCGCGAAAGCCGCATCGCTGCGGGCGGCCTTTCCCGAGGAGGCCGGCGAGTATACGGCCGAGGAAATGGCCGGGAAGGTGATCGAGGTGGACTCCGTACCCATGGCGTCCGTCATCGACTCCACGCCGGTCACTGTCCAGGCCACGGTGCCAAGCGTTTCAATCGACACCGGGCTTATGGAAAGAAGCCGATGCGCGGCAAAGCAAGAGGCTGCCGCAGCTGGGGCAGCGCCCGTCCAGCCTGCGACCGCGACGATCCCCCTGAGTGATCAGGCCAAGACCACGGCCATCGATGAGGCCGTCCAGGCGCAGATCAAGAAACTCGTGGCACGAGCCACCACCACGAAGGCGTGGGGGCAGGCCGAGGAGTATGCGCGGTCACGCTTCAGCGGGGACCAGATGGTCCTTGCCCTCCAAGAGTTGACCACGGCATCTGAGGCGTCCGTCAAGGATGCCCAGGCACAGGCCGCCTGAACGACACGTCAGACCGCCATGGGCGGTGGTCGCACATCGCCGTTTAGACCCACCCCAAGGGGCACCCGCTGCCCCTGGGGGCATGGTGCCCCTGCCTTTTGATAGGAGCACCGAATGATGAACGTGATCGATCTGCCCCAGCGGACACCTGCGTGGCTGGAGTGGCGGGCTGGTGGAGTGTCCGCCTCTGACGTCGCCATTCTTCTCGGGCTGTCGCCCTTTAAGACGCCATGGCGTTTATGGGCCGAAAAGACGGGGCTGGTGCGCTCGGAAGCGGAACTCTCAAGCGACTGGTTCCGCAATAAGGGAACCGGCGGTGAGGACGCCGTGCGTTGGGCGTTTGAGGAAAAGCACGACACGATGCTCCTGGCCCTCTGCGGGGAGTCTGAGGAACAACCGCTGATCCGGGCGTCCTTTGACGGCATCGACGACGACGGCCGCCCGGTGGAGTTGAAGGTGTCGTGTCAGAAGGTCTACATGGAGGTGCTGGATCTTGGCCGGGAGTCGACCGCGTATAAATTGTACTGGCCACAAGTCCAGACTCAACTCTATGTGTCCGGTCAGACCCTGGGATGGCTGGTGTTCTACTACGGACCCGGCGCCATGGTCGAGTTTGAGGTGGAACGCGATGAGGTCTTCATCGCGCAGACGCTGGTTCCGGGGTGTCTGGACTTCTGGGCGCAGATTCAGAACAAGAAGGAGCCGCCCAGAGATCCTGAGCGTGACCTCTATACGCCCAAGGCCAAGGAGCTGGAGACCTGGACCTTGCGGGCCGCCGAGTACCGCAAGGCGGCTGCCGCCAAGACGGCGCTCGACAATCAGGTCAAGACGCTGAAGGCCAGTATTGATGTCATTGAAGAGTCCCTGGTCGCCATGATGGGCGACTTTCTCGTGGCCGAAACAGCGGGCATCAAGGTCCTGCGGTATGCCCAGCGCGGCCTCATCGCCTACAAGGACGCCGTGGCCGTGTTGCTCCCTGAGCTCGATCCGGCGGTGCTGGAGACCTACCGTGGCGCGTTGTCAGATCGCGTCAAGGTCACCGTGCTGAAAGAGGAGAAGGCCCAGGTGCCGTTCGACGAAGCCAAGGTGGAAGCGGTCCTGCAGACAGCAGAGGACGATAAGGGCTGCTTCTTTTAAGGCCCGTTCGATCACGCGAACAGCGACAACCCCGGGTTCAGGCCCGGCGGTTGTCCCTTGCGGACGCGCCGAATAGAGCGTACGCAGCGGACAACCGGATTGCGCTTTGTCCATGCCGGACATCGCCATGACGCTAGCTGGGCGTCCGATAAAAGCAGCCGAAACGATCATAAACCGATACCTGTCTAAGGCATACGAGGGCATAGCAATGCGAACGTTAGATGAATTCTGTCGGGCTGCATTACAGTCCGATCATGGACTGAGCAATCCGCGGGCAGAAACCCAAAGACTCCGCGATGGAGACATGCTGCTCTGGATTAAGGGCGACGAAGGTTATTCCTGTGTCCAGATGCCTGAAGGGGTCATCCGACTTCCGTGTCCGTGCTATATCACAGGAACAGTCACTTCTGTACCGCTGTTTCATCAAGAGGCCCGACTGCGTGTGGCGGAGTATATCCGCCAACTACAGAAAACGGTCACTGACGAGATGCCGGATGCAGATGAAGCATGCAGCGATCAAGATGGCATCTGCGATTGCTGTGGAACAGCGTTAGTCCCTCAAATGGACTACGTTGACGGAGCCAGTATTGGGTGCTGTTACGCTTGTTTTTGACAGAAGGTCCTTGAGAAGAGGACCGAACCCGGCGTGAGGTCTAGACCCGAGTCATCGTCGCCGTCAAACGATAACCCCCCCGGGGCACCTACTGCCCCAAAAGGCCATGGTGCCCTCTCTAACGGAGAGACACCATGAAGAAAGAGGATTGGCGTGCGCTCCTGCGTTGGCTGGAAAGCGCCAGCGATGCCGAACTCGAAACGAAGATTCTGCGGATTGAAGCCACGTCTGAGGCCTTCAGGGAAGCGGGGCCGCAGGCGGATGCCAGACAGATGATCAGCGCCATCAGGATCGAGTTGGATGCTCGCCACGCGATCCGTTGAGAACCGCAAGGTGTTCGCGTGTTTGGAGCTGGCCATTGATGCGGTCAAGCGACGTCCAATCATCGTGGACGATGGCCAACAAAGCACGCGTCTCAAGCGTTTGACGACGCTTCTTGAGCCGTTGCTCCATGTACCGGAAGAACACCGGAAACGCTGATCGGCTTGCGCGATACAGATCCTCGCGAGTCCTGATTCGACGGATGTCGATCCCCGCATAACCGAAATAGGACGTGTAGAACCTCCGACCATCGGCCGTGAACGCAATACGCCCGTCCGGGGTTTGCGAGAAGTCGGCCGTGTGGCCAGTTGATGACGTTTCCAAGACCTTAGCCTCTGCTGGTGGCTTTCCCGCAAGCCTACCACGAACGACCAACACCCACCCCAACCGGGGAGACCAGTGCTCCCCCAACGGGAGGCGTGCGTCTCCTCGGGTTCCTTAACAGACCCAGGAGACCACCATGAGTGCCTACCAACGCTTCGATGTCGCGACCACCTTCGGCGTCCAGGCCCGTGCCGGGCTGGAAGTCGTCGGCTTCGCTGACGAGACCCATCCGCACATCCCGGTGCGCAAACCCTATGTGTTCCGTAACGAGGTGTTGCGGGACGTCCTCGCCTTCCTGCGCGATCCCAGTGGAGACGGCCTGTTCCTGACCGGCCCCACCGGGTCCGGCAAGACCAGCCTGGTGACGCAGGTCGCCAGCCGGATCTTCTGGCCGGTGCAGTCAGTGACCTGTCACGGTCGCATGGAACTGCATGCCCTGCTCGGCCAGTTCATCCTGGTGCAGGGCGAGACCAAGTTCATTTACGGTCCGCTGGCCGTGGCCGCCCGGGATGGGCACCTGCTGATCCTGAACGAGAGTGATCTGATGGACCCGTCGGAACTGGCGGGACTGAACGACATCATCGAGGGCCAGCCCCTGGTGATCGCTGAAAACGGTGGGGAGGTGATCCGCCCGCACCCGAAGTTCCGGGTGTTCGCCACCGGCAACTCGGTGGGCGCGGGGGACGGCTCGGGCCTCTATCAGGGGGTTTTGCGCCAGAACCTGGCCTTCATGGACCGCTTCCGGGTGGTCCAGGTCGGTTACCCCGAACCCGCGGTCGAGAAGGCGATCCTCAAGACCCAGGTCCCGAAGCTGCCGGACCTGATCGCGGAGAAGATGATCACCGTCGCCGGTGAAATCCGCCGGCTGTTCGTCGGCGCCAAGGAGGGTGGGGCGGAGCTGACGGTCACGATGAGTACGCGGACCCTGGTCCGCTGGGCCGGCCTTTCGCTGACGTTCAAGGGTGCCCCGAAGGTCTTCGAGTACGCCTTGTCCCAGGCCCTGACCGCCCGCGCGGACCCGGAACAGCAGGAGGCGATCCACCGGATCGCGGCCGATGTGTTCGGCGACTACTGGGATGGGTCGCAGCCGTGAACGGCAAGACCTACGAGCTGTTCCGTTTCACCCATCCCGACGGATCGGCCAAGGAGTGGGGCTACGCCGAGATGGGCACCGGTTCCGGGCTCTTTGAAGTCCGCTGGGGAAAAGCCGGCCAGCTGGTGCAAAGCCAGCCCGGTTTGACCCGCGCGATCATCCATCAGCGTCGGACCGAGAAGATGAACAAGGGCTACCAGCCGGTGGGGCGGCGCCTGATCAACACGGAAGGGGAGGTCAGGCACCTCCCGCGCATTCAGTCGGCATCCGAGCACCAGCCGGCACCGCCGCCCCCGCCGAAGAAACCGCAGAAGTCCGCCATCGACATCGCTGCCCTCCTGGGTGGGGATGAAGACGGCTTCTACTTCTAAACCAACCGTCCAATCCAACCGCCAACCGCGGCGCCTGTGGTCG
>CAILVI010000548.1 GCA_903837595.1 uncultured Thiodictyon sp. | reverse complement strand
GCTCCTACCACGTAGGAGCGGCCCCGCGGCCGCGACGGGTTGCTGTGAGGGCCAGCGGCGGGAATGGTGATCCGAATCAATCGAACGTCAGCGAGTAGCCACCCATGTCCAGAAAGCACCCGATCATTGCAGTGACCGGTTCGTCCGGCGCCGGGACCAGCACCGTCAAGAATGCCCTGGAGCGCATCTTTCACCGCATCGGCGCCCGCGCCGCGGTGGTGGAGGGTGACAGCTTTCATCGCTATAACCGGATGGAAATGAAAGAGGAAATCATCAAGGCGAAGGCCGAAGGCAGCAACCTGAGTCACTTCGGCCCCGAGGGCAATCTCTTCGACAAGCAATTGGAACTGTTTCAGAGCTATGGGCGCTCCGGCACCGGGCAGCGCCGCTACTATATCCACGATGCGGATGAGGGGGAGCGTTGGGACCAGGAGCCCGGGACCTTCACCCCCTGGGAGCCGCTGCCGCAGGATACTGACCTGTTGTTCTATGAAGGTCTGCACGGTGGGGTGGTGGCGGGTGACATCGACATGTCCAAGGAGGTCGACCTGCTGATCGGCGTCTGTCCAACCATCAACCTGGAGTGGGTGCAGAAGATCCAGCGTGACACCAAGGTCCGGGGATACAGCCCGCAGGACGTGCAATACAACATCTATCGCCGGATGTATGACTACATGCATTACATCCTGCCGCAGTTCTCCCTGACCCATATCAACTTCCAGCGCATCCCCCTGACCGACACCTCCAATCCCTTCTGCGTCACCAACATTCCCACGCTCGATCAGAGCCTGGTGATGATTCACTTCCTGATCCCCAAGCCCAGCGTGGAATACAAGCTCGGACTCAAGGGCCTGATCGATGGGACCATGATTACCGGCTTCAACACCTTGGTGATCCCCGGGGGCAAGATGATGTACGCGCTGGAGTTGATCCTGACCCAGCGCATCGTCGACCTGATGCGGCAACGTGGGGAACTGGGGCGGGGGGAAGTCTGAGGGGCCGGGTGCGTCGCCGCGGGGCGGCGGCGGACCCCCATCCGGTGTAGAATTGCCCCCTCGACGCAAGGTCGATCCCCAGCGCGGATGGCGGAATTGGTAGACGCCCTGGATTTAGGTTCCAGTGGGGCAACCCGTGGGGGTTCGAGTCCCCCTCCGCGCACCATCTAATATCAAAGTCTTACGCCCGCTCTTGTGGGCTGCTGCCCAGGCCCTTCGGTGGCAACTTGACTTGAGCGTGACGCATCGAATCGGATCCCCGTTGGTTGGGGGCGCCCCAACGGGGGCGTGTCAGCGCCCGGGTTGCGTGACGCTCTTCCGTTGCATCCAAAAGCCCAACCCTCATCGGACCACCAGTCGCGCTCGGCGTCGTCGCCATCCGCCACGCAGGCCGGGTATCGGCTGTTGGTTGTGGGGTAGCGGGTGGGCCGGAAGGCCGGGGGCCGACAGTGCCTACCTGGGACTGCGCAAAAAGGACAGATCGCCGCGCACGTCGGGTTCGACGTCCGGCCGGACATCGTGGATCGTTGCGGTCGCCGCCGCTTCGGTGGGAAACATGAGGGGTTGCCCGCTCGGTTTCTTGAGCAGCAAGGCCCCGGCACGCGTGAAGGCGGCATAGATGAACCACGAGGGCGAGACGAACCCGGGGAGATCGGCCGGCAGGTCAGCCGCGCTCTCGACGTGGTGGAGATAGACATGCTCTGCGAGGCGCAACGCTTGCAGGCTGGTCGGGCGGAACTGGCTGGCCATGGTGTTCTCCGGTGTCGCTGACGACAACTCAACAGACTCAACAGACTGCATAGGTAGGGCTTCCGTGGCCCCAGTGAAAGGGGCAGGTGCCGCGACGGGCGATGGGTACTTAGCAATATCCTCGTTGCCGTGCTGCTCGTCTGTGCGTTGCTTCACGCAGTGTTGGCGCGTCCGCAGAGACCAGCGTTGAGAAGGCGGACCCGGAGCGGCCGGCGCTGGTCCAGCGGTGCAATGGCGGCTTATGATCGCTCCCGGCGGGCAGATGGCCCAGGCGGCGACACGGGGCAGTGGCGATGATCATGCGAAGGTTGGGGGGCTGGGGGGCCGTGCTGCTGGCGGCGACGCTGCTGGTCGCGGGGTCGGCGGTGGCCGATGGGGGGCGGCGTGCGCTCGTCATCGGCAACGGTGCCTATGCCGAGGGGGCGCTGGCCAATCCGGTCAACGACGCCACGGATTTCGCCGCGAAGCTGCGCGGACTGGGGTTTCAGGCGGACCTGCTGCTTGATGCCGATCAGCGGGCGATGGATCAGGCCATCCACACCTTCACCCGCGCCCTGACGGGCGAGGGGACCGTGGGGCTCTTCTATTTTGCCGGTCACGGGGTCGAGTACGAGGGCCGCAACTATCTGATTCCGATCGGGGCTGCCATCCGTGGCGCGGTGGACCTGCGCTACGAGGCGGTGGATGCCGGGCGGGTGCTCGATGGCATGGCCGAGTCCGGCAACGGGTTGAACCTGGTCGTGCTCGATGCCTGCCGCAACAATCCCTTCCCGAACGCTTTCCGTTCGGCCAGCCGCGGTTTGGCGCGCCTCACCCCGGCCAAGGGCACCCTGATCTTGTACGCCACCCAGCCCGGGGCCGTGGCCAGCGACGGCGGCGGGCGCAACGGGGTGTTCACCAAGCATCTGCTGGCGGCGATGGGCGAGCCCGGCCTGGAGGTGGAGCAGGCGTTCAAGCACGCCGCGCTGGCCGTGGACCACGAAACCGCTGGGGCCCAGACCCCCTGGGTCGAGGGTGTGGTGCTCGGGCAGTTTGCCTTTGCGCCGGCGGCTGCCGCGCCGGCCCCGGCCGCTGCGGTCCCGGTCGTTGCGCCGCCAGCCCCGGTCGCTGCCGCACCCGATCAGTCGCAGTTCGAATTGGCGTTCTGGAACAGCGTAAAGAACAGCGATGATCCGGCCGATTTTCAAGCCTACCTCACCAAATACCCGCAAGGCCAATTCAAAGAACTGGCCCGCCGCCGCATCGAACGGCTCACCGCGGCGGCGCGTTCAGTGCCCACCATTCGCCCCCAGTTGCCATCCCCGCCGTCCCCGGCGTCACCTCGACCGCCATCTCCGCCGGCCTTCGCCGCGAATGCCCATGTCTGTCGGCTCGACCCGAACGGCGACAACTTTCTCTCACTACGTTCTGGACCGCGAAGCAGTGCCTCGGAATTCTTCCGGTTGAGTGGAAACACCGCTCTGGCGGTATTGGAGACCCGTGGCCCCTGGCTGCGGGTGCGGCTGCGTGATGGCACCTTGGGTTGGGCATTTGGTCAGTGGGTGTGCCGTCATGGAAATTGACCTGACCGGGGTGTTCGCTCGGGTCGCGGCCTTGGTGCCGGCCATGCTGGCGTGCACCGTCGGTGCCGCGGCACCCGCGGCACCCGCGACACAGGTATTCCCGCTGCGGGGTACGATCAAGGCGTTTACCGGCTACACGCGCGCGACCGCCCCAGCGACCCCGGGGGCCTACCGTATCGCCGAACCTGCGGCCTGGTACTACGAATGGCCGACACCGACCCCGGCCTTTACCTATGCCAAATTCAAGGGCCAGCGCACGGTGGGCAAGAACCAGGAGCCCGGCTACGATGCCTGCCGTCCGACCATCGATCTACCGCACGGCTGCGGCCGGCCACACCGCGGTTTGGATATCTATGCCCATTATGGGACGCCGATTGTCGCACCGGAAAGCGGGGTGATCATCGGCTACCAAGGGGCTGACGTGTTCGCGGCGGCGGGCAAGGAAAGTAAGAACGGTGGGGCCGGACGCCTGTTTCGCTTACGCGGTGACAGCGGCTATCTCTACACCTTTATGCATACGATGGGCTTTTCGGACGCGGTCGCAACACGCGCCGGGGTGGCCAGGGATTTCGGTGATAGCGCGGAGCGATCACTCCAGGTGCCGGTGGTCGCCGGCGAGGTGATCGGTTATGTTGGCCGCACCGGTGGGATTGTGAATCCTCACCTTCATCTGCAAGTGACCCGCGATGGCCACGATGTCGATCCGGGTGTGGTGATACGGCCAGCCCCGGGTTCGCCGAATCAGATTCCCGGGCAATAGCCCTGTACATGACCGAATCACTCAAACGGAGCGCGACGATGCCCGATATGCTGGTAAGACTCTACGACCTGCCGGGCCTGGAGGCGGCGCTGGCCCGCCAGCAGGCGCGCTCCATCGCGATCCACCGCGCCCTGGCGCCGGACAAGCAGGCGATCCTGAAATGGGTCAAGCGTCACTGGGGGCGGGGCTGGGCGAGCGAGTGTGAGGTCGCTTTCGCCCGGCTGCCGGTCGCCTGCATCCTGGCGAGGCGCGCGGGCAAGGACCCGGACGCCGATGATATCCTGGGCTTTGCCTGTTACGAGTCCACCTGCCGCGGATTCTTCGGCCCCACTGGGGTGCTTCCGGCAGAGCAGGGCAGCGGGATCGGCAAGACGCTGCTGCTGGCCACGCTCCATGCCATGCGTGCCCAGGGGTATGCCTATGCGATCATCGGCGGGGTCGGCCCGGACGTGCAGGGGTTCTATGCGAAGGCCGTCGGTGCGGTAGTGATCGAGGGTTCCGACCCCGGGGTCTATGGTGGGATGTTATAACCACTGCTTACCAGGATGAGTGAGATGTCCACCGACTTGCTGCGCGCCGCCATCGAGGGCCGGCACCCGCTGATCTATATCCACTCTGCGGAGGAGGTGCGGGTCTTGGGGCTGGTGCACCGCCTGGTCGCCGAGGTCGCCCCCGCGAGCGCGTTCACGACCTGGACCTGCACCCTGGGACTGGTGTCGGCGCCCGGGGCCGCCCCGCTGCCGGCGGGCGATACCCGTGACCCGCTCGCCGCTATCCAGGCGGTGACCGCCATCAGCGGGCCGGGCTTTTATCTGTTTCAGGACCTCACGCCCTTTCTGGACCGGCCGGAGGTCGCCCGCGCCCTGCGCGACGCCCACGCGGTGCTGATGGGGCGGCAGGACAGCGCGCTCTTGATGGTGTCACCGGTGGTGCAGATCCCGGCCGCGCTGCGCCAAGAGGTGCTGCTGCTGGAGTTGCCCCTGCCGGACGCCCATGAAATCGGCGAGCGGGTGTGTGTGCTCTGGTCCGGTTACACGTCCAAGGTCCTGCCGGATGATGCCCTGGAGGAACTCACCCTGGCACTGAAGGGGCTGACGCTCGACGAGGTGAGCCATGTCATGCACCGGACGTTGGCGACCGGGCGCCTCAGTCGGGACGGCATGCTGGGCGAGATCGCCGCGGCCAAGAAGGCGGCGGTGAGTGGTGCCGGCTTTCTCGACTATGTGCCGGATCTGGTCGACCTGGAGCGGATCGGGGGGCTCACGAGTCTCAAGGACTGGATCGCGCGGCGCGCGGCGCTGTTTAATCAGCGCACCGTGGACTCGGGTTTGCCCGTGCCCAAGGGGCTGCTGCTGATGGGTATCAGCGGGTGCGGCAAGAGCCTGTGTGCCAAGCTGATTGCCCACGCCTGGCGGGTGCCCCTGTTCCGGCTGGACATGAATATGATCTATGCCGATCTCCATGGCAACCCCCAGGCGACCTTTCACAAGGCCCTGCGTACCATCGAGTCGGTCGCTCCCGCGGTGCTGTGGATCGACGAGATCGAGAACGGTCTGGGCGGCAGCCGGGGTGACGGCAAGGGGCAGGGGGACGCCGCCGCGCACATCCTCTCCGCCTTTCTGACCTGGATGCAGGAGAAGCCGCCCCTAGTGTTCGTCGCCGCCACGGCCAATCGCATCGAGGCCCTGCCCGCGGAGATGATCCGCAAGGGCCGTTTCGACGAGGTCTTCTTTTTCGATCTGCCGAACGACGAGGAACGCGCCGCGATTTTTGCCGTGCATATCCGCAATAATCGCGGCGATCCCGCCACCTTCGACCTGGACCGACTGGTGCGCGACAGCCGCGAGTGGACCGCTGCCGAGATTGAGCAGATCGTGGTTGCCGGGCGGATCGACTCCGAGCAGGACCGCGCCCCCTTTGGCACCGAGCACATCGTGGCCCATGCGCGCCGGCTGGTGCCACTGTCCAAGAGCATGAATGAGCAGATCCGCTTTATCCGCGACTGGGCTTGGGACCGGGCGACACCGGCCTCCGCCAATCCGCAGGTCCGATTCGATTGATGGGGGACCTGGTTCGCTCACACGCTCACCACTATCCCGAAGAGGTTCTCCGCGGCGGTGTCACGCCGGTGTCAGGCGCTCTGCGCCCGGGGCACCGGTGGTCGGAGTGATGAACAAGGCCGCCTTCTGCTAGGATTTTTCGCATCGAATCGTCTTGATCTTTTCGTCCCATCCCCGACCCCGGAGGCCCCCATGTCACTGCAACTGTGGACCCAGATGAAGGGGTGCCCCTGTCGCGTCGCTGACAAGCTGGACCTGGAGCTCGCGTGATCGTCGCCACGGACCATGCTTAGACCCATGTGCGTGATCGCTCAGCCCCAGTTCTCGCCGGTGGGAGCGGGGACAGGCACTCGGGCGCCTATTGCGGTGAGTGCGCTGCGCGGCGGGCTGCCGCGCCCACGGTGGTGCCCGACATGACCGCCATCCCCGCCTGGCTGGTTCCCTTGGGGGCCTTCGTCGCTGCTCTAACGCTGGCGCTCGCGATCAACGCGGCGGTCATCGTCCGGCGGCCGACTCGGGACAGCGGCGAACTCTGGACGGGCGTGCTGGTGTGGACTGGCGGCCTCTTGGCCGCGCTGCTGCTCTATGCCTGGACCCTGCAACTGCTGGATGCCACCTGGTGGCAGAAGGGCTGGCACCCGCTGTTCGACGCGACCGGGCTCACGCTCGACCTGCCCGGGTTGCCGCGGGTCGAACTGAAGGTCCCCTCAGCGGTGGGTGCCGACGGGCAGCGGCTGGCACACCCCGAGTGGTGGGCGCTCGCGCTCCCCTTTGCCGTCTGGTTGATGGTGGTCTTGATGCGTCTCGCCATCCCCGCCCCGGCGCGTACCGTGGATCAACCGCGCCCCGGCGCCTGGCTGGCGGGCTCCGCGGGTTTTGACAATTCCCGGCACTGGGTCCTGTGGGTCCTGGCATCCCCATTCCTGCTGTTGCTCCTCTGGAGCGCGCCCGACCTGGGCGAGGGTCTGGCCCGGCAGCGGGCCGCGCCCTGGGGTCTGTCAGCGGTCATCGCGATCACCCTGATTGCCATCGCCTTCAGCCGCGGCCGCCACGATACGGCGGCGGACGACGCGGCCACGGCCGCGCGCGAGGGCCCCGGCGATTGGGTGGCGGCGCTGCGCCGGCGCGGTTTTGCCGTCCAGACCCTCTGTCGGCTCGCGCCGACCGGCGTGGCGCGGCAGATCGAGGCGCCCGGGGCGCGTGCGCTCCTGGAGCAGTGGCCGTCTCTGTCCGCCCGCCGGGTCGCCCCGGAACTGATCGAGGCGCTCGCCGATCTCTTCGCCGTGGGCGAGGGGCGGCGCCGCCATGGGTTGGATCGGCTGGTCCTGGCCCCCGACGATAGCGGGCAGTGGGAGGCCCTGGGGGTGGCGATCCAACTGACCCATGTGCGATTGGAACTGGTGACCCTGGTCATCGTCCCGCAGACCCCGGAGTCCTTCGCGGAGCGCCTGGCGGCCTGGCTGCCGGGTCCGCAGCTTATCCACCTGCCGCGGGCCAGCGCGCCCGGCGACACCACGGCCATGGTCTGGCTCCTGGATGTCGGCACCCTCTCGGACCACCTGGCGGATCTCGCGGACAATCCGCTGTTGCTCGCCCGGATCGGGCTCACCGTTTGGTGTGACCTGGACGCCTATTCCGGGGTCAGGGCGGCCAACTTCTGGGCGGTGTCCCATCGGCTGCATCGGCTGCTCAAGCGCAAGGGGCAGCAGGCGACGCGCTCGCTCACCTTGGCGCGGTATCACCACAGCCACGAGGCCAACCTGGCAGCCTTCGTGTCCCAACTGCTGCCCTATGACTACCGGCCCGAGGACCGGGTCGTGGTCGAGCGGCGCCGCCACCACCCCATCGCCATCCACCTACTGGAGCCGACGCCGGGGCTCAGGGGTTTGGACACGGCCAATCTGGACCACTGGGACCCGAGTCTGTTGGCCGCCCGCGTCGCCGTGGAGGCCGGCTTGCGGACCTGCTATGAGCCGCCGCCCGCGCTGGACCTGGCCAAGGCCCGGGACTTCATGCAGCAGTTGGTCGATGGGCGCCGACTGGCCGAGCGGTTGGTGCATACGCCGGCCGACGCGGCGGCGCGGGTCCTGGAGGTCGACGCCACCACGGTCCTGTCGCTGGTCAATCTGCTCTCGCAGGGGGGGCGTGCGTTGGAGCATTTGCCGATCCATCAGGTGGGGCTGCTCCTGCCGCCCGGTAACCCCTATTGCCGGCGCCTCCTGATGCAGTTGGCGCAGGACCCCGAGACCTTCTTCCGGCAGGTGCGCCGTCTGGTCCCCGGGGTGCCGCAGCCGACCATCGTGCGGCGGCACCTGCTGTTGGCCCTGCGCGAGATGGAGGCGGTGGCGAGCGGCCTGCTCGATACCTTCCAGTGGCGCGATGCCATCCTCGATCCGGTGCTGGACGAGCTCACCAACCGCCACGAGATCGAGCGGCGCGATGTCCGCTTTCTGGACGAGGACAACATCCTCAAGGTCGACACCGGCTATCGCAGTTCGGCCGCCGAGTATCGCCCGGGTCCACTGGACACCGTCGGCGATCGGCTGGTCGCCATCGTCCTGCGCGAGGCCGGAGGGGCCGAGGCCGTCCTGGCGCGTATCGACCCGGAGCGCGCCACCATCGTTGCCTATCCCCGGCGGGTCTTCCGGGTCAAGGGTCAGACCTACCGCATGAACCCCTGGCCCGCGACGCAGGCCGCCGAGATCAAGCGCCTGGGCGTACTGTATTGCACCCGCAGCGACGACCCGGTGCTCACCTGGCGCGTCAATGAGCCGCGCCTGCGCCGCACCCAGGTCGACCCCGGCCAGACCCAGGTCTTCTTCGACCAGGGTGCGCTCAACACGGTGGTGATCCAGACCCACTACGAGGAGGAGGTCACCGGCATCATCGAATTGCGGCCGGATGGTCCGGGGGCGCCGCGCCGCAGCGAGCCACTGTGGGGTGAGCCCATCGAGAGTCTGGCCTTCCCCACCAAGGGGTTGATGCTGCGCTTCCTCGCGCAGGACCTGGACGCGTACCCGGCGGCCCTGCACTCGATCGCCCAGGCACTGGGTCAGGTGTTGGCGGTCCATGTCGGGGTGGAAGAGGACGCGGTGCTGGTCATGGCCGCCGAGCGGCTCAAGATCGGCCGTCGGCGCGAATCCGGTCTGGTCATCCTGGACCTCTACCCCCAGGGCCTGGGGCTCATTGATGCACTCAATGACGACGACGACCTGCTGCGCCGGCTGCTCGGGTATACGCGGGACTGGCTGGCGGACTGCCCCTGTGCCGCGGAGTCCGGTTGCCCGCTCTGTCTGCAATCCCCACCGTCCATCGCCGCCACCCGTTATTCGGTGGAGCGCCAATTGAACCGCCGCGAGGCGGTGGAGGTGCTGCGGCGGGTGCTTGGTGGCTGATGAGGCTGCACGCGGCCACCGTCTGGCGGGCCTGCCCGATGGGTATTTCGGATTCTGATGCCCGGCTTCGGATGTATACTGACCAAACTAAGTACGACCTTATTCCGCCTAATCTTGCGCCTGTTCAAGCCCCGAAGGGGCGTGACATACCAGCCCAGGGTAACGCCCTGGGTATGACGGATAACAGATCCCAGCCCTGAAAGGGCGTGACATAAGGAGCCCCATCGTATGTCACGCCCTTTCAGGGCTAGGCCGAACAAGAAACGCTAACCCAGGGAGTTGCCCTGGGCTGGTATGTTCGACCCCGTTGGGGTCAGTATGCAACATGAACAGGAATTGAATGCCAGAGGAGCGTTTTCTATGCGTCAATGGGCGTTACAAGATGCCAAGGCCCGTTTCAGCGAGGTGGT
>CAILVI010000547.1 GCA_903837595.1 uncultured Thiodictyon sp. | reverse complement strand
GCTGGGTACCATCTATCTCCGCAGCAGGGCTGACAGTGGATGCGCTACGCTTATCCACCCTACGAAACCGGCTCCGGCATAGGGTGGATAAGGCGCGCCGCACGGTCGTAGGGACCGGGCGCGAGGGTTGCGCGCGCCGCATCCACCATGGGTTGCGCGATGTCGCCCAAATTTGGAATTGCTGATACCTCCGAGTCAGACTTGCGCCGCCTCAACCTGTTGTGCCTGAATCGCCGTCAGTGCAATGGTGAAGACGATGTCATCCACGAGTGCGCCGCGCGAGAGATCATTAACTGGCTTGCGCAAACCTTGCAACATCGGGCCGACCGACACGACATTGGCACTGCGCTGCACGGCCTTGTAGGTGGTGTTGCCGGTATTCAAGTCGGGAAAGACAAAGACCGTCGCCTGCCCGGCCACCGGGCTGTTCGGCGCTTTCTGCATCCCCACGTCGGCCGTTGAGGCCGCGTCATACTGCAACGGGCCATCGAGCACCAGTTCCGGGTACCGCGCATGGGCGATCTCGGTGGCCATCCGCACCTTTTTCACGTCTTCGCCGATTCCCGATTGACCGGTGCTGTAGCTGATCATCGCCACCTTGGGCGTGATGCTGAATGCGGCCGCGCTGTCCGCGCTCTGCTTGGCGATCTCGGCCAACTCCTCGGCCGTGGGGGCCGGATTGATGGCACAGTCACCATAAACCAGCACCTGGTCCGGCATGAGCATGAAAAAGACCGACGAGACAATCGAGGAACCGGGCGCGGTCTTGATCAATTGCAGGGCCGGACGCACCGTATTGGCCGTGGTATGGATGGCGCCCGAAACCAGGCCGTCCACCTCGCCAACCGCGAGCATCATCGTCCCGATGACGACGACGTCTTCAAGCTGATCGAGGGCTTGCGCGGGCGTCAGGCCCTTGGACTTGCGCAACTCCACCATGGCATCGACATAGTTGCCGCGGATTTCGTCAGGATCGAGGATCTCCAAATCGGCAGGCAGGGTGATGCCCTGGGCGGCCGCGACGATTTCAATAGCCTCACGCTTGCCCAAGAGCACGCAGTGGGCAATGCCCTTCTCCTCGCAGACCATGGCAGCGCGCAAGGTGCGGGGTTCCTCCCCTTCCGGCAGAACGATGCGCTTTTGCGCCGCACGCGCCTTCTGGATGAGTTGATAACGAAAGGCCGGCGGGGAGAGTTTGGTGTTTTCCCGCAGGTGAAATGCGGCGGAAATCGTCTCGGCATCCAAATGCTCGGCCACGCAGTCGAGCACGGTGTTCATGCGCGCGATGTCATCCTTCGGCACCGTTCGTGGAAGGTGGCTGACCCGGCGGGCCGTCCCGAAGCTATCGTCAGCGGAGCACAGGATCGGCAGCCCGGAAGTCAGTATCGGGGCCGCGAATTCCATGACCTGCGGGGCAATGACGCTCGCGTGGGTGAGTAAAATCCCGGCGAGCTCGATGCCGCGACTGGCCGCCAGGGCACAGGCCAGAATGACGTCATCCCGGTCACCGGAGGTGATTACCAGCACGCCTGGACGCAGGCGCGGGATCACTTCAGGGACAGAGCGCGCGGCGGTCACGACTTCGGTGACCCGGCGGGTGTCGAGTTCGCCCCGAAAGACCACTTCGGCGTTCAGGTGCTGCGCCACATCGAGGGTCCGGGGCGCGCGCAGGACGGGATTTTCCGGAACGACGCCCCAAATGCGGGTTTGGCCCAGCTTTTTCTCGGCCGACGCCAGGTCGAAATGCTCGGGGGCCTTGTTGAAGATCACCCCGGCCACGCGGCAATCTTCGTTCGCGAACGCACTTGCCGCCAGACGTGATTCGGTGGCGGCATGCGGCAACGATGCATCGGCCACAAGAACGACTTCGGCCTTGAGGCTGCGCGCCAGATCGACATTCATTTGTGAGGCGAACGGATGCTCCGCGTCAGCGTGCAATCCCTCCACGACGAGCACGCCGACACCCTTGCTCGCGTTCATACACAGCGCTACCACATCCTCAAGCAATTGGCCCAACTGGTTGGCGGCAATGCGCTCAGCCGAGTCCTGCAGCGCAAGTGCCTCGGGAACCGGGATCTGAAAGATCTCCCTGGCGAAGTGATCCGAGTTGTCCGTGTCTTCCTGGGCGATCGGTTTGACGAATCCGACCGACACGCCGAGTCGCTGCAGTGCGCGCACGATGCCCAGCGCCACCGACGTCAGCCCCACGCCCTGGCGAACCGGTGCAACAAGAAAGGTCTGCGTGAAGCTGGAATGCATGAGCGATGCTCTTTCTGACAAATGGGGATTGATGGGCGGCGACAGGAGTAGCGCGCTTAGGCATCAATTGCTGATGCCCAGCTGTCGGGAAGAGACAGAAAATTCAACCGCCCGCGGCCGAAAATGCGCCGAATCATAGCTGCACGGATGGCTAAATCCTCCGAAGGATAGCCCCATGTGGGGCACCGGGCAAGGGCCGCGATGGGCGTTGTGGGAAATTTCACTCGCCGGACCGTGATAATCCTGCCTGCAACAGGGGGAGGCCCTGGATGTATCGACGCGAGGACCATAAGCTTGTATAGTGGTCGCCGTCAAATTAAGGGAAAGAAAAAATGTTCGTTTTTGTATTGAATTGCGGCAGTTCCTCGTTCAAGTATCAATTGCTTGATATGTCCAATGAACATCGCAAAGCCGCCGGCCTCGTCGAGCGTATCGGCATGGACGAATCGGTCCTCACCTACGAGCGCGCCGGCGGCGAGACGGTCAGGGAAGTGACCAACATCGTCAACCACGAAATGGCGATCAAGCTGGTCCTTGACAAGCTGATCGACCCGCAGGGCGGCGTCATCGCGTCGCTTTCCGACATTGCCGCCGTCGGCCACCGCGTGGTGCATGGCGGTGAGAAATTCTCCGACTCGGTGCTGATTACCGCTGCCGTCATCGCGGCGCTCAAAGAGAACATCCCGCTCGCGCCGCTGCACAATCCGCCGAACATCACCGGCATCGAAGCCATGATGCATGCGCTGCCTGGCGTGCCGAACGTCGGCGTCTTCGACACCGCCTTCCATGCCACGATGCCGCCCGAGTCCTTTATCTACGCGGTACCCTACGCGTGGTACCAAGAGCACCACGTGCGCCGCTACGGCTTCCACGGCACCTCGCATCGCTACGTCTCCGAGCGCGCGGCAGACATCCTCGGCATCGCCAAGGATCAGTTCAACTGCATCACCTGTCACATGGGCAACGGCTCGTCCTTCACCGCCATCAAGGGTGGCCAGTCCTACGACACCAGCATGGGAATGACGCCGCTCGAAGGGATGGTCATGGGCACGCGCTGCGGCGACATCGACGCCGGCATTCCGAAGTTCCTCGCGGACAATCAGCACTGGTCCTTCACCGAGATTGACAATGCGCTGAACAAGGATTCCGGCCTGCTTGGTGTGTCCGGCATCAGCTCCGACCTGCGCGACATCGAGCGCGCCGCCAACGAGGGCAACGAACGCGCCCGGCTTGCCATCGCCGTGCTCTGCCATCGCACGCTCAAATACATCGGCGCCTACGCCATCGAGTTGGGTCGCATCGATGCGCTTGTCTTCACCGGCGGCATCGGGGAAAATGGCATCAAATTCCGCGCCATGGTGCTCGAGCGTTTGACCGCGCTGGGCATCAAACTCGACGCTACCGCCAACCAGGTTCGCGGTAAGGAAGCGCTGATTTCTGCGGCCGACTCGCGGATCAAGGTCATGGTCGTGCCGACCAACGAGGAACTGGTGATCGCTCGCGACACCAAAAGGATCGCAACATCAAGCAGCTGAGGCTGGATATGGGCCCGGTCTCCGCAGCCCACGCACGGCTCAGCTTGCAGCGCCTCTATCCGCAAATTGAGATGGCATGAGGTATTAGGTGCAGACGCACATAACACCGCAGTTACTGGCCACCGCGGCGGGCCGCGAGGCAGACGCCATCCTGCGCGCCTGTGTCCACTGCGGCTTCTGCACGGCCACCTGCCCCACCTACCAATTGCTGGGGGACGAACTGGACGGACCCCGCGGCCGTATCTACCAGATCATGCAGGTGCTGGAGGGCCAGACCCCGACCCGCATCACCCAAGGGCACCTGGATCGCTGCCTCACCTGCCGTTCCTGCGAGACCACCTGCCCTTCCGGGGTGCGCTATGCCCGCCTGGCGGACATCGGCCGGCACCTGGTGGCGGAGCAGGTCGCCCGCCCCTGGTCGGAGCGACTACTGCGCTCGACCCTGGTCCGGGTGGCAGCCCACCCGGGGCGGCTCGGCGCGCTGCTGCGGCTCGGCCGGTTGGTCCGGCCGCTGCTCCCGGCGGCGCTGGCCGCCAAGGTCCCGCGGCGGCGTCCCGCCGGGGCCTGGCCCGCACCTCGGGGCCGCCGCCGCGTGCTCGTTCTCGAGGGCTGCGTCCAGTCGGTCACCACCCCGCTCACCAATGCCGCCACGGCCCGTATCCTCGATGCGCTCGGTGTCGACCTGATCCGCAGCCCTCAGGCCGGCTGCTGCGGGGCACTCGCCTATCACCTCGACGCCCAGCGGGAGGGCTTGAGCGCCATGCGCCGCAACATCGACGCCTGGTGGCCGCAGCTCGAGGCCGGCTGCGAGGCGATCCTGATCACCGCCAGTGCCTGCGCGACCACTGTCAAGGAGTATGGCGAGTTGCTGCGGGACGACCCTGTCTATGCCCCGCGGGCGGCCCGGGTCGCGGCCCTCGCCCGGGACCCGGCCGAGTGGTTGGCGCAGGCGGATCTCAGTGTCCTTGGGGCACCAGGCCACGGCCGCCGGGTCGCCTTCCACACCCCCTGCAGCCTCCAGCACGGCCAGCAGATCCGGGGCACCGTGGAGTCCATCCTCACCCGGCTCGGCTTCGAGCTGACCCAGGTGCCCGACGCCCACCTGTGCTGTGGCTCCGCCGGCACCTACTCACTGACCCAGCCCACGATCGCTGCGGCCTTGCGGGCCAACAAGCTCGCCGCCCTGCAGTCCGGTGCCCCGGAGCTGATCGCCACCGCCAACATCGGCTGCCAGCTGCATCTGGAGGGCGTAAGCCAGGTGCCGGTGGTCCATTGGTTGGAGCTGCTGGATCCTGTCCTGCCCCGCCGCGACACACGACCTTGATCGCCGTTGCCGCCAGCGCCGGCGCGGCAATCCGTCGCGCCTGGGGGCCGCTCCTACCGCCGTAGGAGCGGCCCCCAGGCCGCGACGAATGTCAGCCGCGCAACGATCAAGGCCCAAGCGCCCTGGGAATGAGCCCCGGTGATGCTGCGGCAATCGCGGTTAGCGCCACCGTTTGGGGTATCATCGCGCGGCGACGGCACCGACCGGCATCCTGGGATCCCAAGTTCCGGGGTGGGCTGCCGCACCGCCGTGCCGGGTCCCACTGACTTCGAGGATCGTCCCCTGAGGAACTCCCTGTGCTCGAGTTGATGCAAGCGGGCGGTTGGCTGATGTGGCCGATCGTCGCCTGTTCCGTGTTTGCCACCGCGCTGGTGATCGAGCGCGCCCTGGCGCTGCGGCGTGCCCGCATCATGCCAAAGGGGCTGGTGACCCGGATCTGGCAACTGCATCGGGCCGGGAAGCTCAACGCGGAGGCGATCGAGGAGATCCGGGAGGGCTCGCCCCTGGGTCGGATGCTGGCCTCTGGGCTCGCGAACCGCAATCACTCCCGCGAGGTGATGAAGGAGGCGCTCGGCGACGCCGGCCGCCATGTGGTAGCGGACCTGGAGCGCTACCTCAACGCCCTGGGGACCATCGCCGCGGTCTCGCCCCTACTCGGTCTGCTTGGCACCGTCGTCGGTATGATCAACATGTTCAGCGTGATCATGACGGCGGGCGTCGGCAATCCCGCGCTGTTGGCGGGCGGTATCTCCACCGCGTTGTTGACCACCGCGGCGGGCCTCTTCGTCGCCATCCCGACCCTGCTCGCTCATCGCTTTTTCGAGGGTAAGGTGGATCGGGTGGCGATCGAAATGGAGGCGCAGGCCCTGCGCCTGGTGGAAGTCATGAAGGGCGAGCGGGAAGATGTCGGGGAGTCCTGATGAACCTGCGTCCCAACCGGCGCAAGCCGCCCGAATTGATCCTGATACCCCTGCTGGATGTACTACTGGTACTGCTCATCTTTTTCATGGTCTCGACGACCTTCAAAGAGAAGGACGCCTCGCGTCTACACCTCCAGTTGCCGCAGGCCCAGGGCCGCGAGGTGCCGACCAAGGAGCCGGAGTACATTCGGATCACCATCGATCAGGCGGGCGCTTTCTATGTGGATGACCGGGCGGTGGTGGACCAACAGACTCAGAACCTGGTGCGCGCCCTCAACGGTGCACTGGGTGAGCGCAAGGATGTGCCGGTGCTGATCAAGGCGGATGCTATGAGCCCCCATCAGGCGGTAATGACGGCGCTCGACGCCGCGGCGGAGGTAGGTCTTTTGAAAATCTCTTTCAGTGCCACCAGGGCTGCTGCCGGGCAGACGCGCCCCGCGGCGGGTCCGGTTCCCGATCAGACTCAGGGGAACGGCCGATGACGGGCACCGAGGAGTCCGGCCACCAGGCCGCCGCTGCCCGCCAGGTCTACCGGCGCCTGCTGGGCTATGCCCAACCGCATTGGCGGATGTTCATCTTTTCGGTCATCGGCATGCTGATCTATGCGGCGACTGAGCCGGTCTTCGCGGCGATGATGAAGCCACTGATCGACGGCACCTTCATCGACAAGGACCCGTCCGTGGTGCGCATCATGCCATTGGTCCTGGTCGCGATCTTTCTGGTGCGCGGGATCGCCGCATTCATCAACGACTATTTCCTCAGCTGGGTCGGCCGGCGCGTAGTGGCGGATCTACGCCAAGCCATGTTCGAACACCTGCTGCGCGTGCCGACCCGCTATTACGACACCCACGGTTCCGGCCATATCCTCGCCAAGCTGACCTATAACGTGGAGAATGTGGCGGGTGCCGCCACCTCGGCCGTTACCGCCATCGTGCGCGACGGCGCCACGGTCATCGGTCTGATGGGCTATATGCTGTATATCAACGCCAGCCTGTCGGCGATCTTTCTGGTCATGGGGCCCGTGATGGCGGTCGCGGTAAAGTATGCCACCAAGCGCTTCCGCCGCTATAGCCGGCGCATCCAGGACCGCATTGGCGAACTCACCCATGTCGCCCAGGAGGCGATTGATGGCCATCGCGTGGTCAAGGCATTTGGCGGCCAGGCACAGGAGGCCAGGCACTTCAGTTTTGTCAATGAGAAGACGCGCTCACTACAGATGAAGATGATCGCCACCGAGGCGGCGAGCGCCCCCCTGGTGCAGTTGCTCTCGGTGCTCGCCATTGCCTTCATTGTCTATCTCTCCACCCTCCAGGGACTGCGCCAGGACATCACGGTAGGCACCTTCATGTCCTTCCTGGCCGCGATGGCCCTGTTGCTCGCGCCGATCAAGCGGCTCACCGGGGTCAATTCACACCTGCAGCGCGGCATCGTGGCGGCGCAGAGCCTGTTCGAACTGCTCGACTCAGCGCCGGAGACCGATACCGGGACCCGCACCCTGGGGCGCGCCCAGGGCCGCATCGAGTACCGGGGCGTCACCCATCGCTATTCTGACGATAAGGCCTCCGCGATCATGGACCTGGATCTCGTCATCGCGCCGGGCGAGAAGGTTGCTCTGGTGGGTCGCTCGGGCAGCGGCAAGACCACCGTCGCGAGCCTGCTGCCGCGCTTTTACGACCCCACCGCCGGTGCAATCCTCATTGATGGCATCCCCATCCGCGACCTGACCCTGGCCGACCTGCGCAGTCAGATCGCACTGGTCAGTCAGGACGTCGTGCTATTCAACGACAGCATCGCCGACAACATCGCCTATGGCCGGCCCCAGGTGCCCTCCCATGCGGAGTTGGTGGCGGTGGCCAAGGCGGCCCATGCACTGGAGTTCATCGAGGCGCTGCCCCAGGGCTTCGACACCCCCATCGGGGACCGCGGCGTGCTGCTCTCCGGGGGGCAGCGCCAGCGTCTGGCCATCGCGCGGGCCATGCTCAAAGACGCCCCCATCCTGATCCTGGACGAGGCGACCTCGGCCCTGGACACCGAGTCCGAGCGCCACATCCAGGCGGCGCTCCAGGAATTGATGGAGCGGCGCACAACGCTCGTCATTGCGCATCGCCTGTCGACCATCGAGAACGCCGACCGTATCCTGGTGCTGATGGAGGGGCGCATCGTCGAGCAGGGCCGCCATGCCGAACTGCTCGCCCTGGGCGGCTACTATACCCGGCTGCACCGGCTCCAGTTTCATGATGGGCCGGAGGCGGTGGCCGGCCATTCGGCGGCGTGAACGCGCAACACGCGGTGTTGGGAGCGGCCGCGAATAAATGGACAGGACTAATAGGATTTCGCAGGATGAACAGTCTTGATCATCACTGCGGCCACCGGCGCTCCCGGCGCAGAGCGCCTGACACGGGCGTGACACCGCTTGAGCGGTGTCACGAGCGCCGGGTGAGGCACTGACATGGACCCCACGCCTATCTGGTACCGTCGGCACCATCCCGTGTCACTGGTGTTGGCGCCGCTCGGCTGGCTCTATTGCGCCGTGGCGCTGGTACGGCGCTATGGGTATGGGCGCGGGTGGTTTGAGACGCGGCACCTGCCGGTGCCCGTGGTGGTGGTCGGCAACCTGAGCGTGGGCGGCACGGGCAAGACCCCGCTGGCGCTCACGCTCGCCGAGCTGGCGCTTGAGCGGGGCTGGCGGCCGGCCATCCTCATGCGCGGCTATGGCGCCCGCTCGCCGCTGTGGCCGCGCGTGGTCGACGCCGCGGACGACCCCAAGCTGGTGGGCGACGAGCCGCTGTTGCTCGCCCGATGCGGCGTCTGCCCGGTGGTGGTCGGACCGGACCGGGTGGCGGACGGCGAGTTGGCCATCCGCCGGCTCGGCTGTAATCTGCTGCTGTGCGACGATGGGCTCCAGCACTACCGCTTGGCGCGCGACCTTGAGATCGCCGTGATCGACGGCGAGCGCGGCCTGGGCAACGGCCGCTGTCTGCCGGCCGGGCCGCTGCGCGAGCCGCGCGGGCGGCTGCGAGGGGTGGACCTTACGATCCGCAACGGCGGCGACGCCCCTGGGCACCGCTTCACACTGGTTCCCGGCGCGGCCTATCGACTGAGCGACCCGGCCTGCCGCCTTCCCCTGAGCGCTTGGCGCGGACAGCGGGTGACCGCGGTGGCCGGTATCGGCCATCCGGGGCGCTTCTTCGCGATGCTGCGCGGGTGCGGCATCCTGGTGGATGAGCGGCCCTATCCGGACCACCATCCATTCACCGCCGCGCAGGCGGCCGCCTGGCCGCCCGGTCCAGTGCTGATGACCGAGAAGGACGCCGTCAAGTGTGCCGCCTTCGCGGGCGCCGACCAGTGGGTGTGTCCGGTGCAGGCGCGGCCCGACCCGGCCTTCGTCGCGACCGTCTTTGCGCGGCTGGGGTCAGCGCCGGCGACGACGTTGCGATTGGCCGAGAATAGATAGACAGGATTAACAGGATTTCTCAGCATTCTTCGTATCCTAGTTAGCCGTTTTTCAATCTTGTTAATCCTGAGAAATCCTGTTAATCCTGTCCAATGTCCATCGTCTGGCACGACCTTCGACCGGTGATTCGTCCTCTTCGGCTCGCCGGCCTGAGGCGAATCATCCCTAAATTCTCACGCCGTAGGAGTCATCCGGTCCTTGAACACCCAACCCAGCCCTCCCGCTACCGCGCCGCTCGACTTCAAGGTCGTGATCCCGGCACGCTATGGTTCCACCCGACTCCCCGGCAAGCCGTTACTGCAGATCGCCGGCAAACCCATGATCCAGCATGTCGTGGAGCGCGCACTGCAAAGCGGCGCCGCGGAGGTGGTGGTGGCCACCGACGATGCGCGCGTTGTCGCGGCCTGTGCCGCCTTTGGCACCCAGGCCCAACTCACCGCGGCGGAGCATCACAGCGGTTCGGACCGCATCGCCGAGGTTATCGCGCAACGCGGCTGGGCGGCGGACACCGTCGTCGTCAACCTCCAGGGGGACGAGCCCTGCATGCCGCCCGCGCTGATCGATCAGGTGGTCCGCAACCTCGTGGGGCATGGCGCCCAGATGGCCACCCTGGCCTATCCGATCGCCGACGCACAGACCCTCTTCGATCCCCACGTGGTGAAGGTGGTAATCGATAACGCCGGCAACGCACTGTATTTTTCCCGCGCGCCGCTGCCCTGGCACCGGGACGAGTTCATGGGTAAGCGCACCCACTTGCCGACGTCGGTGACCTTCCTGCGCCATCTCGGGCTCTACGCCTACCGGGCAGGGTTCCTGCAACGCTATGTCGGCTGGGCGCCCTCGCCCCTGGAGTTGGCGGAGTCGCTGGAGCAACTGCGGGTGCTGTGGCACGGCGAGCGGATCCAGGTGGGGGTCGCGCTCGTGGAACCGGGGGCGGGTGTGGATACCGCGCACGATTTGCAGCGGGTGATAGCCCTGCTCGGTGGTTGATAGCTGACGGCGCATGCCGCTTTCTGGGATCATGGGGAAATGTCTCCCATGTCCCGAACTGATAGTACCGCCATGACCGCCCCAGACCACCACAGCCTGCCCACCGGCGCCGCCCTGCTCTTCGACGTGCTCACCGATCTCGGCGTCGAAGTCATCTTCGGCCACACCGGTGGGGCCGTGATCCCGCTCCATGTGGAGCTGAACAAACGCCTGCGGCGGCGCGTCCCGTGCCCGCGCTTCATCATGTGCCGCCAGGAACCGGGGGCCGGCCACGCGGCAGAGGGCTACGCCCGGGTCAGCGGGCGGGTGGGGGTGGCACTCGCCACCTCGGGCCCCGGGGCGACCAACCTGGTCACCCCGATCGCTGACGCCTACAAGGACTCGATCCCCACACTCTTCATCACCGGCCAGGTGCCGAGTGGGGCGATCGGCACCGACGCCTTCCAGGAGGTGGACACGGTCGGCCTGACCCGGCACATCTCCAAGCACAACTATCTGGTGAAGGATGTCCGCGACCTGGAGTGGGTGCTGCGCGAGGCCTATGCCCTGGCCGGCAGCGGCCGGCCCGGCCCGGTGGTGGTGGACATCTGCAAGGACGTGCAGCTCGCCCCTCTGACCCGGAGCAACCCGCCCCGGCGTCGCCACCGCGAGCCCGAGCATTTCGACCTCACCAAGGCGGACGCCATCCTCGCCGCCCTGGTCGCCGCCCAGCGTCCGGTGGTCAAGGCCGGCGGCGGCGTCATCACCGCTGGCGCCTCCGCCGCCCTGTGCCGCTTTGCCGACCGCTTCGACGTGCCCATCACCACCACCTTCAACGGCCTGGGGGCGGTGCCCTTCGAGGACCCCCACAACCTGGGGATGCCCGGCATGCACGGCACCATCCCGGCCAACTATGCCCTGCGCGATGCCGACTTCATCCTGACACTTGGCGGGCGCTTCGACGACCGGGTGGCGGTGCGCGGCTTTGCCGCCGGCAAGCAGATCGCCCAGGTAGACATCGACCCCTCCGAGATCGACAAGACGGTGGCCACCGACCTGCACCTGGTCGCCCCGGCAGACGCCTTCCTGGAGCACGCACTGGCGAGCGATCTGCGCGCCCAGCACCCGCAGTGGATGGCGCAGGTGCAGGACTGGCGGACCCTATTGCCCAAGCCCTATGAACTCGGACCGCTGATCAAGCCCCAAGCGGTGATCGAGATCATCTCCGAACTCACCGCGGGCGATGCCACCCTGGTCACCGGGGTCGGCCAGCACCAGATGTGGGCGGCCCAGTATTACCGCTTCCAGCGCCCGCGCCAGTGGGTGAGCTCCGGCGGGCTCGGGACCATGGGCTTCGGGTTGCCGGCGGCCATGGGCGCCTGGTTTGCGGACCCGAGTCGGCCGGTGGTCCTGATCGACGGCGACGGCAGCTTCCAGATGAACATCCAGGAGCTAGGCACCATCGTCGCGCACCGCATGCCGCTCAAGATGTTCGTGCTCAACAACAACTTCCTGGGGATGGTCCGGCAGTGGGAGGACATGATGGACGGCGGCATGCACTATGAGACCTGCCTGTCGCGCACCGCCGAATGCGATCCCGACTGTACCGATTTAGGCGAGGAGTGCCGCCGCCAGATCCCTAATCTCACCGGCCTCAAGTATGTCTACCCACGGTTGAAGACCCTGCGCATCCGCAATCCCGATGAGTTGCGCGCCGGCATCGCCTGGGCGCTGGCGCAGGAGCACCCGGTGTTGGTGGATTGCTGGGTCGACAAGACCGAGAATGTGCTGCCGATGATCAGGCCCGGACATCGGCTGGATGAGATGCTTGAATAATCGCCCGCTGGGCGATTATTCAAGTGGTTTGACTCGCTCATTCTCGTAACACCGCTGCGCGGTGTTACGAATGTCTTAGGCGCTCTGCGCCGGGAGTCTGTCCCGCGTCGCAAGCAAGAGGCGGTGAGGCCATGCGATGGACAAGTTCATTCACATCAGGTCGGCCAAGTTCCCGATTCTTCCCGGCGAGAAAGAGGAGCTGGTGAATGAAGGCATGTACGGCAAGGCGCTGGCGCAGTATCTGCAAGGCAAGCTGCGGGAGCGGGGTTACGCTGCGCCTTTCATCTGTTGCGAAGACTGGGGTTGGTGGGTTGAATTGAAAACGGCCCCAGTGGCTTTTGGGGTCTGTATCTATTGCGGGCCGGAGCGCGACGGGCTGCTGGATCTGTTCTGCACCGATGGCTCGACCACGCGGAGAAAATGGAGTTGGCGGACGCTTCGATGGGTCGACATGAGTCCTTACGCGGACAAATTACATGACGACTTGGTTGCCATCTTCCGCGCGGATCAGGAGGTCCAGGTGATCGCTACTTCCCTGGATTCACCCTTTGCAGAAGGGTCGTAGGGTGCAATACGGGCGCCACCGGCCGCGGCACCCACGGAAGACGCCGCGCCGCAAAGGCCCAGCGGTTGTTAAACCACACTAAATGTAATTCATTCGTTACCGGACTCGGGAGGCCCCGCGTCCATCAACCCACCGCAACGGAGGTCTTGTCGTGCGTCATCCTGCCCCGCTTCTGCTCTGTACCCTCATTGCCGGTTCGGCCGTACTGTGCACCAGCAACATCGTTGCTGCGTTTTACCTTAAAGGCGCTAACTTGCGCTGCGGACACGATCTCGTTTCGGAGGGCGACAGTACCACCGAGCTGGTCAATCGCTGCGGACCACCCACCGGCATCGACAAGGAAGAGGGCAAGTACCGCATGGAGCGGGTCTCTCGCGACAAGCCTCTCAATTATTATATGGATAAGGATGGTGTCACTAGGGGGCATTACGCCGGACGGGAGGAATTTACCAAGAAAATCACAGTCGTTGAGCCCCACGAGATCTGGTACTACAACTTCGGCCCCCACCAATTCGTCGCCTACGTTACGGTCCGGGACGGCTATATCACAAGAATCGACGAGGGGGCGCGCGGGCAATGAGATCCAGGCCCATCGCGCGCAATAGCGTGGCGTATTGCACCAGCAGCTGACAAAACCCGATCTCCCCGGCTCGCGACGTGCGCATTCGGCGCCATAGGGGCGCACCACATTTTTCGAGGTTCAAACCGATCACAATGCTCAACCAACTGTTCTCTATAGTCTGCCTGGGCCTGTTCGCGGCGACTGCCGCCGCAGCCCCCGCACCCGCCTGCTCCCCGGGCGAGTTCGTCATCGCACTCGATGTCGGACATTCGCTGCACAGCCCGGGGGCCGTGAGCGCACGCGGGGTGCCGGAGTTCCGATTCAATCAGGAGCTGGCCGCGGTGGTCGCCGATGCGCTCACGGCCGCCGGCTTTCGCAAGGGCTTCGTCATCAATGCGGATGGTCGGATCGCCTCGCTGCAAGAGCGGGTGGCGGAGGCCAATCGGCGACACGCCGAGCTGTTCCTCGCCATCCATCATGACTCCGTGCAACCGCGCTATCTCTCAGAATGGACGAGGGACGGCGTCACGCATCGCTATAGCGATCGGTTTCATGGTTTCTCGCTGTTCGTGTCGGGGAAAAACCCCCAATTCGCGGATAGCCGACGCTTCGCCAACCTCGCCGCAATGGCCCTGACGGCCCGCGGATTTACCCCGACCCTGCACCATGCCGAGCCGATCCCCGGGGAGGGGCGGCCATTGCTCGATGCGGCATTAGGGATCTATCGCTTTGACGATTTGATCGTGCTCAAAGCGGCCAGCATGCCGGCCGTGCTCTTGGAGGCGGGCGTGATCCTGAACCGTGACGAGGAGCGACAATTGACCGATACCGCCTATCGGCAACGGATCGCCGGGGCCATCGTCGCGGCGGCGCAGCAGTATTGCTCCGGCGTTCAGCGGCCATGATGGATCCGCGTAATTCAAGGCGGGGGCCTTGATCATCTTTCCGGTACACTGAATTACCTGCCAGGTACCCAAGCGATCTCACAAATGATGAGTGGGAAATACTTCGACCTATCCTCGAAATGCTTGAGCCATATAAGACAGGGCGCCGACGAACAGCTGGCCTTCGCGAAATACTCAATGCCATATTCTATTTGAATAAGACTGGGTGTCCGTGGCGTTATCTGCCGACCGACCTCCCGCCTTACAAGCTCGTTAACTATTATTACAATAAGTGGACAGAAAGTCGAATACTCGAAAAAGTGTCAAAGGCACACCAGAGTCATTTATTGACTCTGGGTTTGATGGGGGCAAGCTCGTCAAGGGTCGCAAGCGCCATATCGTTGTTTATACAATCGGTTGCCTTCTCGTCGTCTGGGTGCATGCAGCCAACATGTTCGACGGCAAAGCCGCCCGCCAGGTGATCACCAACTTATTCTTGCTTTCCCACACTGTTAAAATGATCTGGGCGGATTGCGGCTATTCTGGCGCAGAACTCTTGAACTGGGTTTTCCTTCACTTCAAATGCGATCTTACGGTCGTGAAAAAGAAGAAGGGTACTCAAGGTTTCCAAATATTACCTCGCCGCTGGGTGGTGGAAAGAACGTTTGTATGGCTTGGTTGATCGCGTCGGTTGAGCAAAGATTACGAGCGGAAGCCAACGTCTAGCGAGACGCAGGTCTATATCGCGTCCGGCCGCCTGCTTCTCCGCCAGATTTGCAACAATCAAACTCCGTATCTACTAGACGCCAATTGACTATCAGTCATTTGATGGTTTCTAGACAGTCTCTTAGACGGGGATCTCAGCGAGTCGCATCGGTTCGTTCTCGCCCAATTGATGGATCATGTGGATGACTTGGAGCGGCGCATTGCCTGTTTTCGTGCCAAGCTCCTCGCCGGACTGGCGCCACAACAGGGGCTGTTGAACGCCTTACAGACCATCCCCGGACTGGACGAATTGGCGGCCGTCTTGCTGCTGGTGGACATCGGCGACGACAGGCAGGCGTTTGAGACACCCGAGAAACTGGCGTCATGGGCCGGCGTCTGTCCGGGCAATCATGAATCGGCGGGCAAGCGCCAGAATGGCAAACAGCGCAAAGGTAATCCGTCCCTCGCTGCCTGAGCAGCCAGCCAGGGCCGCAGTTTTTGCAGGGCCGTCCAGGGTCCAAGGCGGAGCTTTGTCCGCGGCCCCCCAATCTTGGCGTAGAGGATACGCCTCTGTTTATATGAAATCATCGCATCTACACCGGCTTTTGGCGGGTGTTTGAGTGCGCCCGCCCCGTGCGGCCCGCGACGCAGTCGTGCGGCGCCACCTGTCAAGCGTCTCCAGGGGCGCGGTGGCGCGCCTCATGCGGACACACGGCGAATACTTTCACACTCTCTCCAGCGGGGTCACGCCTGTGTCTGGCGCTCTGCGCTCCGCACGCCGATTGACAGAATTGCGATCATGGCCTGCGACTACAACGCAGAGTTATCTATCATTGCATCGGCTGCCTGATGACGGTTTTCCATTTCGCTGGCTCCGCTTTGCGAATATCACTCAGGTAAATTTCATGGTGCCTTCCCGTCCGCCAATTCCTGGCATCGATAAACCGGTGCACCGTCGCGATGGTCGGACCTTCCTCAGAGAACGGCCCAATGTGCATGATCTGTGCGCACCGGCCTTCTGCGAACGACTCCAGGCGAACCTTGGAAATAGCCGATGGATTCTTCTTCTTTTTCACATCGGAGATGGCTCGCTCAATAATTTCTGAAGTGACGAACGAAGGCTGCATCATCATCGCCGTCCACTTCCAGTTCGACTTGTCATCGGTGAAAAATTTCGACATATCGTCAGCCGACCATAGACTTTCCAAGGGCATCAATCCATAGTCAATTGCCGTTTCCCCCTTCTTGACCATGAACTTCGCCGCATAGGACACCATGAACAAGACTTCAACGGCATCAGCGTATGCCGGTAAGGTATTTGGATCGCCCTCACCATCCACCATCAAGTAATTCATCGCTGGCACATCGACCTCAACCACCTCTTTGGCTGATGGTTGGTACAGATGCTTCAAGTCCTTCTTGAGATCAATTTTATCCATGGCTGCTCCTGATGATGGCTAACGATGGTAATCAGCGGCGACACGGCGTAGCAGTGACCCTCGCTGTATTGACTGGTTAGGCGGGTGGGGCCTCAACAGAAAACACGCCTCGCTTTACACATTTGAGCACATGGCAAACGAACGTGTAGTTCGAGCCGTAGTCCATAAGATTTTCTAACACGACCAAAGAAACATAAAACGCGACCGCCCAAACAAGTAAAGCCTTTGAGGACCTTGTGTACATTGTTCCTCCAAGAGTCACCATGACCCTGTAGGTTGGGCTGACGAAGGAACCCCAACCTTACAGCCCTTGCACGATTCTAGCGCCCAAACAAGCCAGTAAACGTTGCCTTGCCAATGCTGTTGGCATTGACCATATAACCGACGAGCGCCGCAGTCGCGCCGGCAGGAATGTCTAGCTTCTCTGTCTTGAGGGCATGTACCGTGAAGATGTAGTGATGTGCCTTATCCCCGACGGGAGGACAAGGACCACCCCAACCAACGGAGCTGAAGTCCGTGGTCACTTGGGTGGCACCCGCGACCATCGCAGAACCATCAGCCTTACCCGCCCCAGCAGGCAGCGCATTAGTTGTAGCGGGAATATTAATTACCACCCAATGCCACCAGCCGCTACCGCCAGTGGGCGCATCTGGGTCATGTACAAGAAGGGCAAAGCTCTTTGTATCTCTTGGCGGATCTCTCCAGGATAGACCGGGTGAGATGTTGTTGCCAGTGCAACCGAAGCCGTCAAAAACCTGTTCGAGCTTGATTCTTCCATCAGGTTTGATGTCAGGGCTTTCCAGAGAAAAGTCAGCCGCAAGAGCGAACTGAGCGGTCGCAAGAAAGGTGAGGGCCAGAATGGATTTACGCATAAATAACTCCACGACGAAAGGGAAACATCAGACAGGGGCCAGGCCTTACAATGGAATCTTACTGGCTTTCCGCTTGGCCAGCAGCTGCGTGGCTTCCATGACCAGAAACAATGCCTCGCGAAAGGTCACGGTATTGGTCAAACAGGACAAAAACCGATTCCGGCTAGCCACCGCCTGACAATCAAAGAACCAATATTGAGTCATCAACGGTGAAATCCATAGCCGATGCCCCTTCGTTTTATCCGTCAGGTGATAATCGCCATAGTGTCCACGCACCGCTGATACAATACATGAATTGATGACACTCGGGTCTTGGCAGGGCTGATCTTGCGCATACAATACCGCTTCTTCAAAGGCTTGGTAAGACTCCATTTGCGGCAACAAACTACATGAGCCGAACGCGCCGCCTTCGCGCGTCAACGCTGCGATATTTTCCAGCACATGGGTATAGGTGATGTCTTGCTCGGCCCCGAAGCCCACACAGGCCAATAATCGTACCGGAACCTGCCTCAATTCATGCACGGCAAATAAGGATGTGGCGTCTTCGATCGCCGTCCCCATTTCCGCCTCATCGCCACTCATCAAGCTATCCACGCCGCCATCGATCAACAAAATGCCATCGAGCGACAAATGTTCGGCCAAGAGTCGGTAGTTTTCCAACAATGGGCGAGCACCTGTCTTTTGAAAGCTCCAGATGGGCACATCTTCGCCCCGCCTTTCTTTGAACCACTGCGTCAGATGAAACTCGGGGAAATACGGATATATCTGGGTTGGGTCGGCGGTTACGCCCACCAAGGTTCGGCTCAAACGAATGCCATGGGTGATGCTCTCGATATCCGAGAAGCTAAATTTGGCCAAATGGACAACGTGCCCCCGGCGGCGCAATTCAAAATAGATGGGCAAACCGCAAAAAACATCAAACCCGCCACCCATACCAGCAATGAGCAGGTTCTTGCAATCAGCTACGTGTGACAGGATTGGCAAATTTAATTCCATAGCAGCTCCACTATAACTGACTTCTCATAAGCAATGGGCCACCCAAGGACCAGCCTGGTTGGACCAAAACCGCGCTAACAAGGCGTTGCGGTTACCGCTAACTTGGCACGCGGTCTTGGGTCCGCGCTTTGGCAGGTGTCAGGCAATTCTGCTCTTCTGCTTCTCCGGCGAAGGCCAAAGTTAAGTGAACTCCCCCCGGAATTCCCGAGACTTTGTCCAGAGTTCATCATTGAACCTAGCCCCTCTTGGTGATCTTCGCGGCTACAGCCGCTCTGAATTTTGCCATAGCGCTGCCCTGCTTTGTGAACCATGCGTCAATGTCGCCATGATTGGAGCCAAAACCCAAATCATAAGCTTCTTTATGGGAAACGACCGCGCTCGCGGACAGTCCGTAGAGATTGCACAAATGAGCCAAAAGGGCAAGGGCCTCATCCCAGATCTTGGCAAAGTAGCCGGCATCAGTACAGGCATCTTCACAGCACTCAAACTGAATGTGAGTCCCATTACAGGAGCCCTTGGGGCCTTCGCCTGACCCCCAGACGTTACAGTCCCAGAGTAGGGTCTGGACAGTAGCAACGGTGCTGTCAGCCATCTTCCCTATGAAAGCAGAAACACACTTGGGGATACCCTCAGGCTGGGGTTTATTCCAATCATTGGAGCCGGTGTGCTTGCCCAGCAGAGTTATCATCTGGGAGGCAGTCTTTGCGACGGAAACACCCGAGGAGTCGATGTAGGCCGTGCCTTCGGTCTGGCCAGAGTATGGCTGGACATAACGGGCCAACTTAGGATTATTTGCACCCGTGGAATGGATTACTATCCCCTTAGGAGTGCGAGCAAAGCTGTGGTTCCTGACATAGCAGTTATTCTTGTACAAGAGACATTGATAATAGGGAAACTCATTTTATTCTAACTGGTTAAGCGGCGTGAGCTGCAGGAACATATGCTGGAGCGAAAGGGGCACAGGTTCGAATGGCACTGACTGAAGCCGCAATCCTCTCAGAAACAATCGGTTTCGATGCGGCGAAGCGAACGAGAAACCGTTCAGGATCAGGCAATTCCGGCAATTCCGGGGACAGTTTACCTAATTCCGCTCTAGCTCGTCGAACAGGTCCCTGGTAAAGCGATCCTGCTCCTGGGGCTTTGGCCCTGACTTTTCGCGCGTTAAACGGCGTCGGAGGCGCTTCTCCAACGACTCGACGAACGCGTCGGTACCGCGCGGACGCCCTGTGATGACGTGAGCCCGGAGCAGATCGCCGACATGCTCGCCGTCGATCTGAGCCAAAAAAGCCTCCCAAGCGGGCAGGCACCATTTCGAGTAGCGATCGCACAGTAATAGGGGCATCGTCCAGTGCGGCAAGGTGCGCCGCGGCGCTCGGCCGAACCCAAGCTTGCGGCCGGACGCAGCGACGCGCCCGCACGGGGTTTCGCTCGAAGTAACTCACCCTTACAGGTCCCAACACTGACGGGTTCATGATCTTACTTCATCCAGGAGCCCATGGGGCTTCCCGAGTTCTCCGACGGCTCTCTTTCTGCATACCACGGCCTGAGGACTCCGGCGGACCTCCACACCCCAGCCACTGTGGGTGCTCCGTTCCGCGGGAGGACGAACACCGCCGGGCTACGAATCTTTAATTCTACTTTGTCACATTCATAGCCTTCAGCCCGTTTGCTCACGGCGTTGCTTTTCAAAGGCGTAGTCGATGGCCGCCTGTCGTTTGGCGTGGCGCACCTGCATCTGGCGAATGACCT
>CAILVI010000546.1 GCA_903837595.1 uncultured Thiodictyon sp. | reverse complement strand
CCGCGACACGGTCGCCGCCACCATCCAACGCCTGGCACGCCATGTCCGCCTGGTGTTCGACTACCTGGGCATGACCGAAAACGCCCGCCGCCGTCCGCGAGGACGGCCAGCGACGGCAGGCTAGAACGGATTCGCCGTGGGCGCACGGCGGCGCCGACTCGACGCCATCGCCGGGCGGGCGTAGACTTTCGGCTCGCTTCAGGTGTCCCGCGGGCGTGCGCCCCCGGGATTAAACGGGAAGCCGGTACCAGCCGCTTACGCGGCGAGTCATCCCGGCGCTGCCCCCGCAACGGTAGACGAGTTGCGGCGGATCATGCCCTTGAGCCATCAAGGGTATCAAAGCCACTGCGCCCCGGCGCGGGAAGGCGATCCGCCCGGTGCACGCGGCACCGCTCGTGAGCCCGGAGACCGGCCTGTCGGCGTTCGATCCGGCATCGCGGTGGGCGATGACAGGGTGCCCGGGGTCCGGCCCCGCCCGCGCGCCTGCTCTTTTGCCCCCTGCCCGCCGCCGTCATTCACCCGGTGGGTAATCCATGACCGTCCAGTGCCCTGCACTCTTCATCGCCGCCCCGGCCTCCGGTCAGGGCAAGACCACCGTGACGGCGGGGCTCGCCCGGCTGCACCGTCGGCTCGGCCGCCGGGTACGCATCTTCAAGACCGGCCCCGACTTCCTGGACCCCATGACCCTGGCGCGCGCCGCCGGCGCCCCGGTCTACAACCTGGACCTGTGGATGGGCGGCGAGGACCACTGCCGGGCACTGCTGCATCGGGCCGCGCGCGAGGTCGATCTGATCCTGGTCGAGGGGGTGATGGGTCTCTATGACGGCCAGCCGTCGGGGGCGGACCTCGCCGAGCGCTTCGGGCTGCCGCTCTTGTGTGTCATCGACGCCGCCGCCATGGCCCAGACCTTTGCCGCCCTGGCCTGGGGACTGACCAGCTTCCGCCCCGGCCTGCGCTTGGCGGGGGTCCTGGCCAACCGGGTCGGCAGCGCGCGGCATGCGACCATGCTGACCGAGCGGCTGCCCGCGGAGATCCCCTTCCTGGGGGCGTTGAGCCGGGATGCCGGCCTGGAGCTGCCCCATCGTCACCTGGGACTCTGGCAGGCGGCGGAGATCGCCGACCTGGATGCGCGCCTGGAACGCATCGCCGATGCACTGGCCACCACACCGCTTGGGAGCCTCCCGGCACCCGTCACCTTCGGCCCGGCCGCGATCCAACGGGTGGTCGCAACGGGTCTCGCCGGGGTGCGGATCGGCGTCGCCCAGGACCTGGCCTTCTCCTTTCTCTACGCGGCCAATCTGGACACCCTCCGGGCCGCGGGCGCCGAACTGCGCTTCTTTTCGCCCCTTGACGATCGCGAGCTACCCCCCTGCGACGCCCTCTATCTGCCGGGCGGCTACCCGGAGCTTTACCTGGACCGGCTCGCCGCCAACACCGCCATGAAAGACGCCATCCGCGCCCACCAGGCCGCCGGGCGCCCGATCCTGGCCGAGTGCGGGGGGCTGCTTTACCTGCTCGACTCACTGGCCGCTGCGGACGGCGACCCGGTCCCCATGGTCGGCCTGCTGCCCGGCCGGGCGCGAATGCAGACCCGGCTCGCCAACCTGGGGCTCCAACGGGTGACACTGCCGGAAGGTGAACTGCGGGGCCACTGCTTCCACCACTCCAGCGCGGAGATCGATCTGGAACCCATCGCCCGTGCCGCGCCCCTGCATGAGCGGGGGGCGCCGGAGCCGGTCTATCGCCTGGGGCGGCTCACCGCCTCCTATCTGCACCTGTACTTCCCCTCCAACCCCAATGCCGCCATTCGGCTGTTTATACGTCTCTCATGTGAGATCCCGGTTTAGTCGCGGCGGGTAACCTGCCGAGATTTTTGCTAAACTGCCCTCATGCTGGACTACCGCCTCGACCAACACGAACTCGCCGAACTGCGTGCGGCCCACCGTGCCGCCCGGG
>CAILVI010000545.1 GCA_903837595.1 uncultured Thiodictyon sp. | reverse complement strand
GTCCCCCCTTTTTTGACGCGGTGACGGAGCAGGCACTCGATGACCTGATCCGTGACAGTGTCGCGGCGGCCGCCGCGCCCTCGATGCAGCGCGCCCCCGAGACGGGGCGGGTCGTGCCCAGTGAGAAACTTGCGCAACACACCGCCCCGCCGCGCTGGACCCTCAAGCGCCTCGTGGCCTGGATCGAGACGCGCTTTGCGCGCCGCGTCAGCCGTGAAACGCTTCGTCAGGCGCTCAAACGGCTGGGGTTCTCCTGGAAGAAGGCCAAGGCGCTGCTCAACCGGGCCACGACCGCCGCCCGCGAAGCGTTCGTCGCGCAACTCCAGACCCTCCTGCAGCGCACCTTAGGGCCAGAGCCTCCGTTGGTGGTCTATGTCGACGAAGCGCACATCCATCAGGAAGCGGATTTGGGCTATGGTTGGGCGCCGATCGGGGAGCGGCTGTGGGTCGGCTCGCATACCCCCGGGCTGTCCGCCAAAATGAGTTTCTATGGGGTCTATTTCTACAACGCGGGGCAGGTGGCGATCTGGGACTTTCCGTGTGGCAACACCGAGCACACCCTGACCGTCTTGCACCGTCTGCGTGAGCAGGAACCGACCCGCGAGATCATCCTGCTGTGGGATGGCGCATCCTATCACCGCGCCGGCGCCGTCATCGACCTGGCGCAGGCACTGTCGATCACCCTGGAGCCGCTGCCCAGTTATAGCCCAGACTTCATGCCCGTTGAAGCGCTGTGGCGCTGGCTGCGTGAGGATGTCACGTACCATCATTGCCATGCCACCGCGGCGGAGTTGATCACCCGGGTGCGCGACTTTGCGCACACGATTAACGCCGATCCGTTTGTGGTTGCCGACCGCCTCTGGACGAGAACGACGCTCGATCCAGAGGAAGAGAAATTACGCATCCCGGCCTAGGCGAGGTTTAGCTTACGCGGGAAGCACTGCCCTGCGGCAGGCAGATGGTGACGCGGCTGCCCGGGGCCAGCGGCGCGATGTCGAGGCGGCCCCCGAGCAGGGGGATGCGCTCGCGTACGCTGAAGAGGCCAAAGCGCCCGCCCTGACCGGGGTCGGCCGTCACCTCGGCCCCAGGCACCCGCCCCGTAACCGGTAAGACCCACGGCGAAACCCACCCCGTCGTCCTCCACACTCCGCCTGAGCCCCGCGGGGCCGGTCGCGAGCCCGATGGCCCCGCGGCGGACCTGGGCATGCTTGATGAGGTTGTAGACCAGGTCCCGGGCGGACTGGAACAGGATCACCGATGCGCCAGGGTGAGCTTCGCATGGGCTATCGCGCAGCTCGCTCGCCAACTGAGCTCGTTCCGCCTCCTTGAGCAGCGACAGGTCCAGGGCCAGGCGGCGCAGCTGTCGGAGTTGTCCGCAAGCTCGGGGGCGCCGAGCGCCCAAGAGCGCGACACCATAAGGATCGGTGTCGCGAATATCTGCTCTCGGGTTACGTCCGACAGACTGCCAGACTGCTGCCCAGATTGATCGGACCCCGAGCCGCCGATGACCGACCGCAACCAGGCCGCAGCATCCAGCGACCACGACAGCCCTTGGAAGGAGGCGCTGGAGCGCTATTTCCCCGACTTCCTCGCGCTCTTGTTTCCGCACAGCCATGCCGAGATCGACTGGACGCGCGGGCATAGCTTCATGGACAAGGAGCTGCAGCGCATCGTGCGCGATGCCGAGACCGGCCGGCGCTACGCTGACAAGCTGGTCGCGGTCGCGCGCCGCGACGGCAGCCCCGCTTGCGTCCTGGTGCATGTGGAGGTGCAGGGCGAACCGGAAGCAGCCTTCGCCGAGCGCATGTTCGTCCACAACCATCGGCTGCGCGATGCCCGCAGCGTACCGGTGGCGAGCCTCGCGGTCCTCGCCGATACCAGCCCGCGCTTCCGGCCCAAGCACTACCGGGATAGCCTCTGGGGCTGCTCCATCGACTTTCGCTTTCCAGTCGCCAAGCTGCTGCACTGGGACCGGCCCGCGCGTTGGGCGGAGCTGGAGCAGAG
>CAILVI010000544.1 GCA_903837595.1 uncultured Thiodictyon sp. | reverse complement strand
GTGATCTTCGATCGCAGTTGGTACAACCGCGCCGGGGTGGAGCGCGTCATGGGCTTCTGCACCGAACAGCAGGCGGAAAAATTCCTGGCCGGGGTGCCGCTCGTTGAAAAAACGATGGTGGAATCCGGGATCATACTGCTCAAATATTGGCTGGAGGTGAGCCCCGAGGAGCAGACCCGCCGGCTCGCCGCGCGTATTGAGGACGGGCGTAAGACCTGGAAGCTCACACCGATGGATCTGAAGTCCTACGGGCGCTGGTATGATTATTCCCGCGCACGCGATGCCATGTTTATCGCCACCGATACCGACTTCGCACCCTGGTATGTCGCACGCTCGGATGACAAGAAGCGGGCGCGGCTGAACATCATCACTCATCTCCTGAGCAAAATCCCATACGAAGACCTGCCCCGGGACAAGATCGAACTGCCGAAACGGCAGCAACCAGGCGACTACCGGGAGCCTGATTATCCCTTCAAGTTCATCACAGAAACCTATTGATTGAGGGCCGCGACGCATACAGATGACTAGGCCAGCCAGCACCGCCCCATTGCCCGCACCGCGGGCCGCGGCCGTTGCCGGGATCCTGTTCGCGGGATTGTTGATCGCCGGCATCGGGTTGCTGCGATGGTCGGTTCCAGCCGATCCGCTGGACGCGGGAAACTGGCTTAGGACCCGTGCCGGCCTAGTCGTACTGGCGCTTCATCTGGTGCCGTTCGCCGGCATCGCCTTCCTGTGGTTCATCGGCGTGCTCCGTGATCGTCTCGGTGCAGCGGAGGACCGCTTCTTCGCCACGGTGTTTCTCGGCAGCGGGCTGCTGTTCCTGGCGCTCTTATTCGTTTCAGCCGCCGCCGCCGGGGGCCTCATGATCGCCTATAAGGCCGCGCCCGGCGGCCTGCTCGGCTCCCCGAGCTTTACTGTCATGCGCGCGGTCATGTATGTCGCCATGAACGTCTACGCCGTCAAGATGGCGGGCGTCTTCATGATCGTCACCTCCACGCTCGCCATACGTACCGGTTTCATCCGCCGTTGGATTGCGCTCTTCGGTTATGCCTTGGCCGCACTGCTGCTGCTCAGTATCGGCACCTTCGCTGAAATCCTGCTGGTCTTCCCGTTGTGGGTCCTGTTGGTCAGCGTCGACATCCTGATCGATCGTCGTCCACAGCCCGCGACGCCGACCACCAATGGATAACACTGGAGCGCAGCCAAGACCATATCGGCAAGAGACTTGGTGAATCAACCCCCCGGACGCAGGAAACAAAGATGAAGCACGTCATCCTTTTTGCCTTTCTGATCGCCGCCCCCGCCATTGCCGGACCAGGCAACCAGAATACCGATGAGCCGCGCCCCCACTCAGAGCAACGGGTGATCGGAAAAGAGCGCACACCGGTCGAGAAGTGCATTGCCGATTGCGCCGCCACACAAGTGATCTGTACCGGACAGTGCCAAGGAAACGGCCAGTGCTTTGCCAATTGCATGAAAGAGCGGGATTACTGTGTGTCAGAGTGCTCTTCAAGATAATTTCTCGGCCATTTCTCAAACCGCCAACATGAGCTGATCTTCATGACAATGACCGCAGCTAACACGCGCACCACAATCGCCGTCCTCGTGGGACTGCTCGTCCCGCTCGTCCTGCAGGGTTGCGCCGCGTTGAGCCGCCAACCGGCCGTACCGCAAGACTTGTAAAATCAGGCACGCATTCCGGGTTTGGACGCGATCCGATATCGCATCGGCAGCCCTGAAGATATGGCCACAATGGCACGGGGCGCGCTCGAATCACTCAAGCGCGAGCAGGCCTATCTGGCCGGCCAGGGTCATAAAGGCCCCTTGCCACCGGCGGTGTTACTCGCGATCTCCGGCGGCGGCGATGACGGTGCCTTCGGTGCCGGGCTGCTCAATGGCTGGACCGCCGCCGGCAATCGCCCGGTCTTCAAGCTGGTCACCGGCGTCAGCACCGGGGCACTGACCGCCCCCTTCGCCTTTGCAGGTCCTGCCTATGACGCCACCCTGAAGGAGCTCTACACCACGATTTCCGCCAAGGACATCGCGGAATCGCGCAACATGGTCTCGGCGCTGACCAGCGATGCCATGGCCGACAATGCGCCTCTGTCAAGGCTGATCGCAAAATATGTGGATCAGCAACTGCTCGATACCATCGCGGTCGAATATGCCAAGGGGCGACTGCTGCTGGTCGGGACCACGGATCTCGATGCGCGCCGGGGCGTCATCTGGAACCTGAGCAAACTGGCGGCCAGCCATGATCCCAAGGCATTGACACTGTTTCGCACCCTGAACGTGATCATGGCTCGCGGTGCCGGGCGAGAGCACCTCGACCACGAAATCCGGGCCGCCGCGCACGCCGCGTCGATCGGTCTTGGCCCGATCGCAGATCACCAACACATCGGGCTGTACCACGGTATCGATGGCGTCATCCGACTCGTCGGCCCTGGGGACACGCACGTCCACCGGCACGACATAGGCACGGCAGGATTGATCGCCGAGCGCCTGCCGGAGTTGGTAGTAGATCTCGCCGACGACCTCCTGATGATCGAGCGTCGGCGCGGACGCCATCAGATAGGCGACGCCGTCGATCGTGTCCTTCCGGCAAGCCTGCATGAATTCCGAAAGCTGGTCCGGTAGTGTGGGAGCCCCGCGTCCTTGCCGAATGGGAGGCCTGACGTTGTCGCTGTCGGGGGCCGATCTCGAGCGGATGGGACGCTGGCGCCGTTGTCTGCAGGCTCACCAGCGCAGCAGCGCCCTGAGGCTGGTGGTCGGGACGTTGGCGCGACGGTGTGACGGGAGCCCCCGCAGGGGCGGTCCTCAGGCGGAGCGGGGATCAGTCCGGCGCGGGTTCGCCGGCGAGGCGCGCCAGCGCCGTGGTGTAATTCCAGGGCATCCAGGCCGGCGGGTCGAGTGCCACCGCGGCGGCATGGCGCTGCAGGGCGACCAGGTAATCAAACGACACCACGTGGTGGAGTTCCGCGGTATGGATCAGACTCATGAACAGGTCGCCGACTTTGGCGCCGTTCAAGGTGCGATAAGACAGCGAATTTTTCCGATGCAGATGGTCTTCTTCAGCGCGCGCTCGCAGATGTTATTGCTCAGCGGTGCGCCGGGCACGGGCCGGACCGGATCGAGAAGCCTGGCTGGCGGTCAGCTACATGCAGGCGTGACGGGAGTTGGAGGTCGCGAAGCGGTCAGTGGGCCGATCGGTCGAACACGAGGTCGCGCCGCGGGCGTCGTAGCCAAGCACTCGAAAGAAAACGGCTTCAGGATTTCTTGCGAATAAATCAGAGTCTTTCCCCCGGTTCCCGCAGTCGGTTCGGCTTGAAAATCGCCGCAAAGAGTCCATTTAAGTTTGCCCACTTGGGTCGCCCACATTCTGCGCGGTGGGTGAAGCATCCGGTGTATACAACGCACGAGTGAGAGGGTCCGAAGATGATGAAACAAGCACTGCTCGGCGCGCTTGTCGCCGTGGCGATCACCACGACGGCTTCGGCCCAGAGCTTCAAGATGACGACGCCCTTCGCGCCGGGTGTCGCCGTGCCCGACAAGATCGAGTCCTCGATCGGGACCTTGAACCTGGACTATGGCTACCCGTCGGCCGATACCGTTGACAAGATCTACGACAACCTGGACCGTTCGCGGGCGCTTCAAGCCTATCTGCTGGCGATCCCGATCGTCAATCAGGCCGGCATGCGCGATTCATTGCGCAAGTTCGGGCCTGATAACCGGACCGACGTGATCTGGGAAGACCTGGTCGATCCGAGGACCGTCGAGCTGACGGCGAACGACAACACGATCTACAACTTCATGTGGGTCGACACCAGCAAGGGGCCGTTGGTGGCCGAGATTCCGCCCAAGGTGCTGGGGCTGGTCAACGACTTCTGGTACAAGTGGGTAACCGACGTTGGCATCACCGGGGCCGACAAGGGCGAGGGCGGCAAGTACCTGCTGTTGCCGCCTGGATTCAAGGGCGACATCCCGCCGGGGTATCACGTCGTGCGGCCGAGTACCTTCGGTAGCTGGCTCGTATTTCGCGCCTTCGTCGTGGACGGTTCAACCCGACCCGGTGTTGACTCGGTCAAGAAGCACCTGCGGATCTATCCCTTGGCCGAGGCCGCGAACCCGCCGCCGATGAAGTTCGTCAATGCCTCGGGGATTCCATCGAACTTCGTCGCACCGGGTGACTACTCGTTCTGGGGCCTGTTGAACCAAGTCATCCAGGAGGAGCCGGCGGCGGGTTCCGATCCCACCACCTTGGGCCTGTTCGCCTCGATCGGCATCGTCAAGGGTCAGCCGTTCAATCCCGATGAGCGGATGAAGCAGATCCTGACCGACGCTGCGAACATCGGCGCTGTGACTGCGCGAACCATCGCCTTCAAGATCCGTTCAAAGGAGGCGTATTTCTATCCGGACAGTGCGTGGCGCCTGCCGTTCTTCGGTGGCTACAAGTTCGAGGTGGCGCCCGGTGTCAGCAACTTGGACGGTGCCGCCTTCTACTATTACTTTGCTACCGGCGTCACACCGGCGATGGAGGAAAAGATGGTGGGCCGGGGATCGCAATACCCCTGGTCGGTGCAGGATGCGCACGGCAATCCCTTTGATGGCGGCAAGACCTACAAGCTGCGCCTGCCGCCGAACATCCCGGTCAAGGATTTCTGGTCCGTCATCGTCTACGACAACCAGACTCGCTCGATGGTGCAGACCGACCAGAAGGCCCCGAGCGTCAGCAGCCAGAACACGGGGGTCAAGGTCAATGCGGACGGCTCGGTGGATGTCTACTTCGGACCCAAGGCCCCAGTGGGAATGGAGAACAACTGGGTGCAGACGATTCCTCGAAAGGGCTGGTTTATGATCCTTCGCCTCTACGGTCCGCTGGAGCCCTGGTTCAACAAGACGTGGCGACCGGGCGAAATCGAGCTGCAACCCTGATCGCTCGACCGAAGCGGCGAAAGCGATTATTCGCCGGACGCTGACAGTTCTCCGGCGTCTTTCGGTCAGGTCGCGGCCGATCGCCGCAGGACCTCACGCGCGGGCGCCCCATCTCGGGCGGCCCGCGCGCACCGCGAACAAGGGCCGTGCCGGGCTACTCCCTGGCTGCCGTCGCCTTGGCATCCGTCTCCTTGATCTTTTGGATGTCCGCGGGCGTAAGCTCCGGACGATCGACCTTGATCGTCAGCTTGTCGAGCTTGGCAGTCAGGGCGAAGGGCGGCCGGTAGTCCGCGTCATTGACGCCGGTCAGAGTGTCGGAGCCGATGTCGAAGGCCTCGTCCCATTGCAGGATCATCGGCAGCGTCTTCTCCATCTTCTTGGTATCGACCACCTTGCCGTCGACCTTGAGCGTTCCGGTACCGGGCCGGCCGACGCCGCTGAAGTTGTTGAGCGCCAGCGTGCCGGTGCCCAGGCCCTCGTACTGGAAGTCGAACTCAAGGGTGTGGGGACCGGGGGTCAGCGCGTCCGGACCTTCCCACTTGATCCGCTCCAGGTCGATCAGGTTCCACAGAAATACCGGTTTGCCCTTGAGCAGATAGAAGCCGTAGCCGGCGAAGCGCCCGCCCGAGGTCAGGATCATGCCCTCGGCACCGCCTTGCGGCACCTCGATGGCGGCGGTAATGGTGTAAGAGGTGTTGAGCAGTATCGGGGAGTCGCCCTGGGGCAGGCCGGACATCGGCCGCGTATAGACGAATTCAGAACGCCGGGCGGTGATGTTCGGGCGCGGGGCCACGATCCGGGCCGCCACCGAGGCATCGAGCGGGAAGACCTGGTGCTGCTTCGCCTGCGTGACGAACTGCGCCTTCAGTTCCTTGACCTTCTCCGGGTGCTGGGCCGCGATGTCCGCGGTCTGGGTGAAATCGCGGCTCAGGTCATAGAGCTGAAACGCTTGGTTGTTCAATGGATCGGGATTGGCCGGACCGAAGGCCTGCCAGGGCGCGCGATTGACCTTGGTGCTGAGCAGCCAGCCTTCGTGGTACAGGGCCCACTGGCCCATCATCTCGAAATACTGGGTGCGGTGGCGCGAAGGCGCCTTGGCGTTGGCCGCGTCGAAGGTGTACGCAAAGCTGGTGCCCTCGATCGGCGCCTGCTTGATGCCATCGACCACCGCGGGTGCGGCGATGCCGGCCGCCTCCAGGATGGTGGGTACCACGTCGATCACATGGACAAACTGCTCGCGCAGGGCCCCCTTGTCCTTGATACGAGCAGGCCAGGACACGACCATGTTCTGATTGATGCCGCCGAGCCGGGAGGCGTTCTGCTTGAACCAGTCGAAGGGCGTGTCGAAGGCCCAGGACCAGCCGGCGGACATATGGTTGTAGGTCGCTTCGGTGCCCCAGACGTCGTAAAACTTCATCTGCAGGTCCACCGGCATCATGTTCACGCCGTTGAACCACGCGACCTCGTTGGGCGTGCCCATCGGCCCGCCCTCCGCGCTGGTGCCGTTGTCGCCGTTGATGTAGATCACCAGCGTGTTGTCGAGCTTGCCTAAGTCCGCAAAGGCCTGGATCACCCGCCCGATCTCGTGATCGTTATAGGCGGCAAAGGCGGCGAAGACCTCCACCTGGCGGATGAAGAGCTTTTTCTCGTCCGCCGTGAGTTGATCCCAGGGCTTCAGCATCTCGGCGGGCCAGGGCGTCAACTGGGCATCCTGTGGGATCACCCCAAGCCGCTTCTGGTTGGCGAAGATGCGCTCGCGCAGCTTCTCGTAGCCGTCGTCGAAGAGGTGCATCGCACTGATCTTATCCACCCACTCCTTGGTGGGGTGGTGCGGCGCATGGGTAGCGCCGGGGGCGTACTTGATGAGGATCGGCCTGCTCGGGTCGGTCTGGTGGATGCGCGTCATGTAGTCGATCGCATCGTCGGCCATGGCGGTGACCAGGTTCCAGGTGCCGGGCGCCTTGCCCTCGAAGGGATAGATCTGGGTGGTGTTGCGGAACAGGTTCGGCTGCCACTGGTTGGCGTCGCCGCCGACGAAGCCGAAGAAGTACTCGAAGCCCATGCCGGTCGGCCACTGGTCGAAGGGCCCGACCTGGCTGGCCGCAAAGGCCGGGGTGTTGTGATCCTTGCCGAACCAGGAGGTCGCGTAGCCGTTGTCCAGCAGCATGCGCCCGATGGTGGCCTTGTCTTTCGCGATGATGCTGTTATAGCCGGGAAATCCCGTGGATTGTTCCGAGACCACGCCGAAGCCGGCCGAGTGGTGGTTGCGCCCGGTGATCAGGGCGGCACGGGTCGGCGAGCACAGCGCGGTGGAGAACATGCGGTTGTAGCGCAGGCCCTCGTTGGCGATGCGGTCCATCGTCGGGGTTGGGATGACACCGCCGAAGGTGCTTGGCACACCGAAACCGGCGTCGTCGGTGATGATCAGGAGCACGTTGGGCGCGCCCTTGGGCGGCACCACGCGCGGCGCCCACCAGGGCTTGGATTGCAGTGCGTCGTCCTTGATGACGCCGCCGAACTTGGGGTCGGGCGGCGGGAGCTGATTTCCGGGGATGCTCGTGGTGGCGCCGGGCGAGCCCGGCACGCCGGTGGTTTCCACCGCCCCGGCGGGCGCGCAGACCAGGCTCGCCGCGGCCAGCAGGCCCGCGGCGGACAATAATAGCGGCTTCAGGATCATAGAGATGCCTCCGAGGTCGGTCGATTCGATGAGACTGCACGAACACCCGACGCTTACGCGCGTCAGCCTGGACGGCGGGAGTCAGCAGGGTTGGGTGACTTGTGACTCGCCAGCCGGATATCAACTTGGCCCCGGTCTTGCTGTCCGATCGACGGGTGACCGATTCGGCTCGGAGGGCGCCAGGTCAGCGGTTGCGCGTTGAATTATTGCCGGAAATCCCGGCGACAGTTTTGTCATTTCGCGACAGACAGGCGCCTTTCGCCGCTGGTCCGGGACCTGCGCCAGCGACTGGCGTGTTAAGCACCGGCAGCCCTGACCTGCGGCGCTGACCTCGCGGGGGGTAACCGGGCCATGATCCAGCCCCCCGGCCACTTGGGCTGAAAAATGTCGCAAAGTGTCTACCTCAGACCTAGCCGATTCAGGATACTTGACAAACGAACAAATGCGCAGAAATGCTGCTGACCAGCCGCAGCTCATCCGAGCGGCGCGAACACTGTGCGACAACAATCAACCACTGGGCACGCGATCCGGCCCGAGCGAGCGAGGAGCGATACAGATGATCGGCAAGCACCTGAGACACGCCCGGCGCGCCCTGTCGCTCGCCGCACTGGGACTGCTGGCCAGCGGGACGGCAGCCGCGGCCCCGACCGCGACGGATGACGGCCGCTGGCACTTCAACCTGACGGTCTATGGTTGGTTTCCCGCCCTGTACAGCAGTCTCGACACCGTGGTCACCGGATTGCCGGGACCCAACGGGGGTACGGCGCGACCGGTCAATGTCAGCAGCACCATCAGGCCGAGTAATTATCTCAGCAACCTGCAGATGGCGTTCATGATGATGGGTGAAGCCCGCAAGGACCGCTGGCTGGTCTTTGGCGACATCGTGTACACGAGCATGAGCAGCCAGTCGACCAAGGTACGCCGCATCACCGGGCCACTCGGGAACCTGTCCGCGCAGATCGCCGGCACGGCCAGCACCGACCTGTCCAGCACCATCCTGACCTTCGGCGGCGGCTACGCGCTGGTTAAGAATAGCCGCTGGAACATGGATCTACTGGCGGGGGCGCGGTACATGGATCTCACCACCAACCTCACCCTCACCCTCGTGGACGCGCGCGGGCGCTACCTGGGCGGCCACAAATCATCCATGGACAAAGGGGTCTGGGACGGCATCGTCGGCGCCCACGGCGAGGTCCGCTTGGGGGACAGCCGCTGGTTCGTCCCCTATTACGCAGACATCGGCGCCGGCAACTCCAACTGGACCTGGCAGGGCCTCCTGGGCCTGGGCTATCGCTACGATTGGGGCGCGGTAACCCTGGCGTGGCGCGCGCTTGGCTACCAGTTCAACCAGAATAGCGCGAATCTGACCATGTCCGGACCGGCGCTGGGCGTCAGTTTCCGCTGGTGAAGTAGCACCAGCGCCAGCCGACTGCATCCGGCCACCACCCGAGGAGATCGCACATGACCACCAGACGCCGCCTTATTGCCAGTGCCGCGCTGCTCGCACCGCTCGCGCTCGCCGTGCGTAGCACCTGCGCCGCCGCAGACGAGGCTGCAAAGCCCAAAAGCGCGGAGAAGCCGCAGTTCCTGTTCGTGCAGAATGCCGAGGGCATCGCGTACGCCGACGGACGCCTCACCCTCAAGGGTGTCAGCCCGATTACGGTGCTTTTTTCCGACCGCCCGGAGCGGCTCGCCGGCCATATGAAGACCGCCGACTTCGTCCCCTTCTGGGATGAAGGCGAAGACAGTTTCAAATCAGACCCACCCAACGCCAACCTCTCGGTGCTGGAGGGCGGCAAGATGGCGAACACGGTTTTGGAGTTGCGGGACCCCCGGCTCACCGGGCACGACCTGAGCTACGCGGTCAAGGTCTTGGAGGGCGAGCCGCCGACGCGCGGGGGCGCCGCTTCGCTTTTCATCGACATCATCGGTCGGCCGCTCACCCCCATGTCCTTCGCCGGCGCAGACCGACGTACGTGGCGGCGCGCACGCTATTAGGCGATCGGTCCGGCCAGCGACGATCCGTCACCAACCGGAGGTCGAGGCGTTAGCCGGTGGCGGTTCCTGACATATCCTAGGAAGATCAGTGGTGCCTGCATGCCGACCCGGCTAACGGCCATGGCGCCCGCGCCACCCCGCAAGATGACAGTGGCGCGCGCCTTGGCCGTTCCCTCTCCCCGGCCCTCTCCCAAGGGGAGAGGGAGAATTGGAGCGCGCTCCCGGCGCGACTTTCACGGTAACGGCCATGGCGCCCGCGCCACCCCGAACGATGAAAGTGGCGGGCGCCTTGGCCGTTCCCCC